>CAZAWX010000006.1:33580-46356 GCA_964488985.1 uncultured Ectothiorhodospiraceae bacterium | reverse complement strand
TTGTTTCATTGCGGCTGCGTCAGAACTTTGGACACGGCCGCATGCCATCCCCCCAGCAACGCCTTACGCACGTCTACAGACATGTCTGGCTGGAAATCCCGATCTTCGCGCCACATCCGGGTCGATGCAGGTAATCCATCACTCAACCCCGCACCCACCGCCGCAAGGCACGCTGCACCCAGAGCGGTCGTTTCCGCCACGACAGGGCGTTGCACCGGCGTACCCAGAATATCCGTCAAAAATTGCATAAACCAGTCATTGGCCACCATGCCACCATCGACCCGCAATGCGTGGATATCTTCAGCGCCATCGGCACGCATCGCCTGGAGTAAATCCGCGGTCTGATAAGCGACCGATTCCAACGCCGCTCGAGCCAGGTGTGCGGGACCGGTATCCCGGGTAATACCGAAAATTGCACCTCGGGCATGAGGGTCCCAGTGCGGGGCGCCCAGACCCGTAAACGCGGGGACCAGATAGACCCCTTGATTGTCCGCCATCCCCCTGGCGAGTTCTTCACTTTGCCCGGCACTGCTCAGCACCCCGACACCGTCTCTTAACCATTGCATGGCGGCACCGGCAATAAAGATTGACCCTTCCAGGGCATAATAATCCCGGCCCTCAAGCCGGTAAGCAATTGTGCTCAGGAGGCGATTACGAGAACTTAACCGGGTCTGGCCAGTATTGAGCAGAACAAAGCAGCCGGTCCCGTAGGTACTTTTAATCATACCGGGTGCATGACATGCCTGACCGACAGCTGCTGCCTGTTGATCGCCGGCGATGCCCCGGATCGGATACTGAGCCGGTAATACTCCCAGGGCCGTACTGCCATAATCTCCAGCACTGTCTCTGACTTGAGGCAACATCGACCGCGGGACCTGGAACAGTTCCAGCAACTCATCGTCCCACTCACCCTTGTTGATATCGAACAGGCAGGTCCGAGAGGCATTACTGGCATCTGTTGCGTGCACCGCACCCGCCGTCAGGCGCCAGATCAAAAAACAGTCGATGGTGCCAAAGGCAAGTTCACCGGCCTCGGCCCGCTGCCTGGCACCCGGCACGTGATCCAGAATCCAGGCGATCTTGCTGGCCGAAAAATAAGGATCCAGCAACAGGCCCGTGCGATCCTGTACCCGTGTCTCGAGACCTTGTGCTTTTAACTCCTCACAGACGCTGGCCGTACGCCTGTCCTGCCAGACAATCGCACGGTGGATGAGGTGCCCCGTTGCACGCTCCCATACAAGGGTTGTTTCTCGCTGATTGGTGATGCCGATTGCAGCCACGGAACCGACCTTGGCCAACGCCTTGCGGCACACCGACAAGACCGATGCCCAGATCTCTTCGCCATCGTGCTCCACGTATCCGGATTCGGGGAAATATTGGGGAAACTCCTCCTGCTCCAGCGCCTGCACTTGGCCCTGGGCGTCGAAAACCATTGCCCGGGTGCTGGTGGTCCCTTGATCGATAGCCAATATTGAAAAATTCTTTTTCATCTTTTCAGCCGCTTTGTGCAAGAAAATATTTAACCCTCAGAGCCCGCCTCTGCAGCCACCCTGTCCGCAAATATATAAAATAATCATGCCCCCGTCGCACGCAAAATGCGACCCATACTTCGCTGTGACGTGTAATTACGCGCAGGTCCTTAGACCAAAAAAAACCGCCGGTACTCCCGGCGGTTCTGAACACCAACAATGCAACAGGCGTGCTGATTAGTCCGCAGCTTCCTCACCCATCTCCTCATCCAAAAACTGTTCCTGCTCAGTAGAGCCATGCATGGCTGTTATCGACGAATTGCCTCCGGTGACAGCCTGTGTCACCGCATCAAAGTATCCAGCACCGACCTCACGCTGATGCCGGGTCGCGGTGTAACCGCGTTCTTCTGCGGCAAATTCCTTTTCCTGTAACTCGACAAAGGCACTCATGCCGCTGTCGCGATATTTGCAGGCCAGATCAAAAATACTGTAATTCAGTGCATGAAAGCCAGCCAGCGTAATAAACTGGAATTTATAACCCATGGCACCAAGTTCACGCTGGAACCTTGCAATCGTGCTGTCATCCAGATGACGCTTCCAGTTGAAAGAGGGCGAACAATTGTAGGCCAACATCTTCCCGGGGCAATCCTTTTGCATCTGTTCAGCAAATGTTTTCGCTTCCTTCAGATCCGGCTTACCGGTTTCAAACCAGACCAAATCCACATAAGGCGCATAGGCTTTGGCTCGTGACAGGGCCTGATCCATCCCGGGTTTAACCCGATAAAATCCCTCAATTGTACGTTCGCCCGTCGTAAACGACTGATCTCTGGGATCCACATCGCTGGTCAGCAAGTCGGCCGCCAGTGCATCGGTCCGGGCAATGAGCAGTGTTGGAACCCCAAGCACGTCGGCCGCAAATCGAGCTGCCACCAGTTTCTGTACCGACTCCTGGGTAGGCAGCAGAACTTTGCCCCCCATGTGTCCGCACTTTTTTGCCGAAGATAACTGATCTTCAAAGTGCACACCCGCCGCACCCGCTTCAATCATGCTTTTCATCAGTTCGAAAGCATTCAGAACCCCACCAAAGCCCGCTTCGGCATCTGCAACAATCGGTAAATACCAGTCAATGCTGTCATCGCCTTCGGCGTGGTGGATCTGATCGGAACGCTGTAAGGCATTATTAATTTTGCTTACCACGTTGGGAACACTGTCAGCCGGGTACAGGGATTGATCCGGATACATGGTGCCCGCATTGTTAGCGTCCGCAGCCACCTGCCAGCCACTTAAATAGATAGATTGCAGGCCAGCTTTGGCCATCTGCACCGCCTGGTTGCCGGTCAGCGCACCCAGCGAATTGACATAGTCTTCACGACCGAGGGAATTCCACAAACGTTCAGCGCCACGCCGAGCCAGGGTATATTCGACTGCAACCGTGCCACGCAAACGCAGTACATCTGCGGCACTGTAAGGGCGTTCTACACCACTCCAGCGCGGGTCTGTGCGCCATTCCTGGGCAAGTGAATTTTGTTCCGTCTCTGTATTCGTCGCCTGATCCATGTGTCGTTATCTCCGTACGTGAAAATAATGAAATGCGGGCTGGCCTTCTTTGGTCGCCCTAATGCGTACCCGTTGACCAATCCTCAGCGTGCAGCATACAAATCAAACGACATTAAACAATTCAATTCTTTCAATGTTTTTTATTAACCAAGTTAATACTATACTTTCATAAACGGCTAATATTCATATAAGTTCTTTTAATTCAAATAGTTAAGTTTTATAACGCCTTAAGTGTGCAAAAATTTACGACCTGTACAGATCTGAAAACTAATTTTTCCAGGCCCCTTGGGCATTGAGACAAGGATTACAGACATGGGAACCAAGGTGAAACGGTTCTACTACAAACAAAATCGCCTCAAACAATTGCGCGCATTTTGCTATGCCACACAATCCAACAGCATCTCCAAAGCTGCTGAACGCATGTTTCTCAGTCAGCCGTCGGTATCACTACAGGTCAAGGCACTGGAAAATGAACTGGACCTCATCTTGTTCGAACGGCGCGGGCCACGCATTGAACTGACACCAGATGGCCGTGTTCTCTATGAATTGGCCTCCCCTCTGGTCGAAGCAATAGACAATCTGCCGGCCGCATTCGCTGAACGCAGGGGAAATATCGAAAGCGGAGAACTGAACATTGCCGCTGGGGAATCCACAATTCTCTATATTTTACCGCGTTTCACACAACGTTTTGCGAAAATATACCCCGGTATTCAGCTGCGGTTGCACAACGTCACCGGTCGTGATGGCCTGGCCCAGGTCCGTGCTGATGAGGTCGATTTTGCGGTGGGATCCATACTCGATTTCCCCAACGATATCAGCTACCAACCCATCTTCACCTACGACACGATGTTAATCACCCCTCTGGGCCATCCCTTGACTGAGAAAAATCCACTGCGTCTGCAAGATATCAGCGCTTATGGCTTGATTCTGCCACCCCGGCACCTCAGTACCTGGCGTGCGGTAAACCTGGTATTTCAACAGCATGATGTCCCTTATAAAGTCAGCCTGGAAGCTGGCGGCTGGGAGGTCATTAAACGCTACGTGGAACTCGGTATTGGCGTTTCAATCGTCTCCGGCCTGTGCCTGACCGGGGAAGACAAAGTCGCAGCAATATCACTGGCAAAATACTTTCCAAAACGCACCTACGGCGTCGTCTTGCGCCGCGGCCGTTTCCTCTCACCCGAGGCACGATTGTTTATTGACATGATGCACGGACGCGATCAACCCCAGGAACAAACCTGAACAACCCCGCCCGCTTGCGGTTGCAGTGATTTAATGCACACCCTGTGCTGATTTTACCGACCTGGTGGTATAGTGTAAGCATTGGAAAATTCGTAAATCAGTAACTTACGCCGGGAGTAGACACGCCGAAAATGTCACACGACATACAACCCATTGATAACGACGATCTCGCAGTTGAGACAGCTAAACCAAAACTGCAACGACCGCCGCTATACAATGTCATACTTCTGAATGACGATTACACGCCGATGGAGTTTGTCGTACACATTCTGGAAGATTTTTTCAGCTTCAACCGCGAAGATGCGATTCGGGTTATGCTTAAAGTCCATACCGAGGGCAAAGGACTGTGTGGCCAGTACTCACGAGACGTTGCAGAAACAAAAGTTGCCAGAGTGAACGATTATTCCAGAACAAATGATCACCCACTGGTTTGCAGCATGGAACCCGTCTAAGGTCCATTGATATGTTAAGTAAAGAACTTGAATCCACTCTGAATAACGCATTTCGTGACGCCCGCGAGATGCGTCACGAATTCATGACCGTGGAACACCTGTTACTGGCATTGCTGGATAATGCCGAAGCCTGCAATGCACTGACGGCATGTGGTATCGATTTGACCCGATTGCGTCAGGAAATTGAATCCTACCTGGTCGAAACAACCCCCATCCTGGAAGCTCAGGATGAGCGCGAAACCCAGCCGACTCTTGGTTTTCAAAGGGTTTTGCAACGTGCCGTTTTTCATGTCCAGTCATCGGGTAAAAAACAGGTCACGGGGACCAATGTGCTGGTTGCAATATTTGGTGAACGTGAGTCGCAATCCGTTTATTTACTCGGCCTGCAAAATGTCACTCGTCTGGATATCGTCAATTATATCTCCCACGGAATATCCAAGATCCCCGATAGCGAAGACGACAACAGCTTTGCTGCCGCCACCGATGATGATGAGAAAAATTCCGACCACCACTCCGAATCACCTCTGGAAGCCTACACGGTCAATCTCAATCAATTGGCTTTAGATGGCAAGGTGGATCCATTGATTGGCCGTCGTAATGAAGTTCAGCGGACCATCCAAATCCTTTGCCGGCGCAGGAAGAATAACCCGTTATACGTCGGTGAAGCCGGTGTCGGGAAAACCGCCATCGCCGAAGGCCTGGCCAAAATGATCGTTGAAGACGACGTACCTGAAGTCCTTAAAAACGCCTGTATCTACGCTCTGGACCTGGGCGCATTGCTGGCCGGAACCAAGTACCGTGGGGATTTTGAAAAACGCCTCAAGGGTGTCTTGAAGTGCTTGGCAAAGGAACCCGATTCAATTCTTTTTATCGACGAAATTCACACCATAATTGGTGCCGGTGCCGCATCCGGTGGCGTTATGGATGCCTCAAACCTTATCAAACCTGTACTTGCCAACGGCAACCTGCGTTGTATCGGATCAACGACGTATCAGGAATACCGCGGTATTTTCGAAAAAGACCGTGCGCTGTCGAGGCGATTCCAGAAAATTGATATCGAAGAACCCAGTGTTGAGGAAACCATACTCATCATCAAGGGCTTGAAGTCACGTTTTGAAGAACACCACCAAGTCCGTTACACAAACCAAGCGATTCGCCTGGCGGCAGAACTTGCTGAACGGTATGTCAATGATCGATTCCTGCCCGACAAAGCGATTGATGTCATCGACGAGGCTGGTGCCAGTTTAAAGGTACTGCCACCTTCAAAACGCCGCAAAACTGTTGGTGTCGGGAATATAGAAGCCGTCGTGGCAAGAATGGCGCGAATCCCGCCAAAAACAGTTTCCAGCTCGGATAAGGATGTGCTGCGCCATCTGGATCGCAATTTAAAAATGGTCGTTTATGGCCAGGACAATGCGATAGAAACACTCTCCGCAGCTATCAAAATGGCGCGCTCCGGGTTACGCGAAGGTGAAAAACCGATTGGCTCTTTCCTGCTCGCCGGACCTACAGGCGTTGGAAAAACAGAAGTGACCCGACAGTTGGCCATCATTATGGGGATCGAGTTTATCCGTTTTGATATGTCGGAATACATGGAACGCCATACCGTCTCGCGTCTCATCGGCGCTCCTCCCGGTTACGTCGGCTTCGATCAAGGCGGACTGTTAACCGAGGCCATAACAAAGCATCCCCATGCAGTGCTGTTGCTCGATGAAATTGAAAAGGCACATCCAGATGTATTCAATCTGCTGTTGCAGATCATGGACCATGGAACACTAACGGACAACAATGGCCGCAAGTCTGACTTTCGAAATGTAATTCTGGTGATGACAACGAACTGCGGTGCCGATTTAATGAACCGTGCTTCGATCGGTTTCACCCATCAGGATCACTCGGGTGATTCCCAAGAGGCTATCCGCAGAACATTCAGTCCGGAGTTCAGAAACCGGCTGGACGCAGTTGTACAATTTGCCTCGCTTGATCAGAACACCGTCAGCAGTGTCGTCGATAAGTTCATCATTGAACTCGAGGCACAACTCGAAGATCGCCGGGTAACCATCGAAATTGATGAGCATGCCCGTGCCTGGATTGCAGAACACGGATTTGATTCACTCATGGGTGCACGGCCTATGGCACGCATCATACAAGAACACATCAAACGTCCACTTGCTGAAGAATTGCTCTTCGGAGAACTTGAACAAGGGGGGCATGTAAAAATTACAGTGTCCGATGACAGCCTGAGCTTTAAAATTGAATCCAACAAAAAACCTGAACGCGTAAGCACCGTCAGTTAAAAGCAGCTTTTATTCTTTCGTAGCGGGGAAATTCAATGAGGACAATGACAACACTGATCGCATTTCTGGCATTTACCACCATGACAAATGCGCAGACAGATGCCCGCCCTGTAGTTGCAGCGAACCCGATACAAAATTCGTATTACGTAGCAACCCCGGATCAATTGATACGTCAGGCCGTCAACCGCCTGACCGGTTTTCTTATTGGCGTCAAAGAGGCATCACCTCAAGCTGTCCAGGAATTTGTAGCCTTGGAATTGGCTGAATATTTTGACTTCGCTTACATGGCTCAATGGGCGGCAGGTCCCTACTATCGCAAGCTTGATGATTTACAAAAAGCGGCCTTAACAGCGAAAATGAAAGATATGTTTCTCGGTGCACTGGCGCGAAATCTTGGTAGCCTGCAGAAACCTTTGCCCGAAGTGGTTGTATATCCAGCGAGGCCAGGCAGAACAGCCAACGATGCCACTGTAGTGACCAGAGTCGTTTCGGAAAATATGCGCACCCGGATTAATTTTCGATTCTATTGGAACAATGGCAGTTGGCGAGTTTTCGACGTTGCCGCCAATGGTGCTAGTGCAGCAGCATTTTATCGCCGCTACTTCACCGCGCTGTTCAGGCGCTTTGGCCCTGATGCAGTACTACGATAATCTTACGTAATCGCTAAACCCGGGAATCGACGCATGCCCAGCCCCGCTGCGCCGAATTCCGGCTTTGGCGGTTGGCAGGCAAGCACACGAATCCGCCAACCCGGATGTGGGCAAATCGATGTATGGCTATTGCTCAGTGCCGATTATCTATCACGACAGGATTCGTTACTAAATTGTTTGAATGGGCAAGAACGATGCCGCGCACAAAAGAAAAAAATACCCAGTAAAAAATTCGAATATATCCTTGCTCAAGCCGCTTTAAGATGCGTCTTGGCACAGGTACTTGGGATCAAACACGACGAGGTGTCCTATCAACGTGGGCACAAAGGCAAACCTGCCTTGAGTGCGCTGCATGAACGCCCGGATCTGCACTTCAACATCAGTCATTCCAGCGGAATGATGCTCATCGCAATATCCGCCGCCGGTGAGGTTGGTGTTGATCTCGAAGGCATAAATACCAGTACATCCATTGATTTAGTGAGCCGGCGAGCCTTTTCACAGCGAGAGTGCGTTGATCTGCAAAACCAGATGGAAGACGTACGTCGTCCGTATTTTTTTCAGCTCTGGACCTGCAAAGAGGCGGTGGTCAAATGTTCTGGCGATGGAATTCATTCCGGAATGTCAAAATTCAGCATCATTTTTCCATTCGCAGGAAGTGCAAAAATCACCGCAGCGCAAGGACTGCAATCAAAAGTCATGACGTATTCGATATCACCTCTGCCGCTTGGAATTCATCACAAAGGAGCCCTGGTTTGTGCAGGTGAATTTAAGAAATTAAACCTGCACTATCTGGCAGATTTACCGATCTAATCCCTGCACAAATGATTCAATAGGCACTCACAGGTTACGCCTGAGAATTGCAATGAACATGCATAAGAATTTTGTTAGAAATAGCGCACCAGATTCAACTGCACATAGTCGTCTTGCGCGATCGCCCTGAATGGATCCCGTTTAGCCACCCGACTCCACAGGCGCGACTCAAATTCAATTTTCCAGTTTTCATTCAAGCGCCGGGATCCCTCAATACTCAATAGACTGGCATCACCACCTAGATCCTGAATAACTCCGGCAAGTACCTCGGTACTTTTGACATCATTAAATGCCAGACGCAGGCCGACAAAAAGATCATTTTGAAATGGCGATGGTCCCGCATGGCCATGGCTATCGAACTGATGTTCTGCCACGATCCCCACATCGGCACGGCTGTCAGCGATACCGTACAGTGTGTACTCCAAACCTCCGACCCAGGCGATATGCGCGTCACCTTGCCCGGATTCATGTATGAACTCGAGTTTCCACAGCCAGTTGTCCATGGTGGCCTGGACATCCAAGCCACTACGATGAACAAGATCGTAACGAGGTATCAACATCAAAGAACCAGCAACATCAGTGGATAGCATAAATCGCGGCTCACGGCTGGTTCCATAAAAATGGCTGAGCCCGATATCCCAATCGCCAAGAGAAGCTGACCACCGCACGGCAAAATCCGTATGCAGGTTGCCGGCGGCAGATTCAAAGCTGGCATTATTAGTATCTACAACCAACGCCCGCCGTAAACGCCCCCCCGTACCAGGGAAACTTCGTTCACGAAATCCTGGAAGTATAAATAGGTCCAGTGTTCCCCAATGGCGTATCAACGCCAGATTTATCATTGGCTGGCCTAGTTTGTCTTCACCATCCACATTCTCGATTGCATCGGTCTGGTTAATAATATCAACCAGATGTTCAGATTCGGCAACACCCCAAAAGACTTTGCCGATGCCAGCGCGAAACTCCCAGTCATGGGCAACTCGCTGGAAGAGCAGTTCGCGCACATCAAAGTGGGTACGTTTACTGTCCGCGTTATCCAACCTGACAAAGGGGGTGAATAACACGCTGTCCTGGCCCCCATTCCATTGCTGATAGAACTCGGGCTGCAAACTTGCTGAGAAGCTGTCGTGATGTTGACCTGTAAATACAGGCGCATTTACAAACAGTCGGGGCTCGAATCCGGCATAGCCGCTGATTTCAAGTGAACGGGCAGTACCTGGCATGCAAATCAACAACCACACACAACTGCGCACTACCCAGTTCATTATTCAGCGTGCCCGTTTTAATGCATTTCGGTCAAAATCCCGGGCCTCCAACCCGGTCTTGAAACCATACTCAGACCACTGCAACTGCGTGGTTTTCCCCGACTGATGATTGACCATCGTCATCTTCGCCGGGCGCCAGTATTTACCCAGATACTGACTGAAATCACTGCTGCGCAAGGTTTTCAACAACGAATTTTTACGATCATAAAATTCCACCTTGACGGGCCGCCACATGCGCGTATCTATCCAGGCAAGTTGTCGTGTGTAACCAGAATTTTTGTAGGCAGGTATTCGTTCCACAACCGAGGTATTCGCTCCGTCCAGGACCTCATCACGTCGCCAGATATAGGAATATTTATCCACTTCCTGAGAAGTCAGATCCTCATAAGCAAACTCACTGCCCATGAACGGCCCGGATTTGTTTGCCGATGAGATACGCTTGACCCGTTTGAGCGCCGGCAGATACAGCCACTGATCATCAGCTTTGAGTGAATGTGTGTAGCTTAAAAAAGCGGTGCCTTTTACATCCCTCGGGGTATCGAAAATCGTCAGGCTCTTGTCTCCATCACCTGCGACTTCAAGCGTCTTGATACGTAGCTGACGTTTGCTTTCCTGGCCCTGTCGATTGCGTAGAATCATCATCATGGACGCGGTTTGATCCTGCCAACCGGAATCCCTGCGATCGACTTCCCGGGCAATGCTGAGCCCCTTTTCCTGCGCTGTTTGTGCCCCCGATTCAGCCGCGAGACCTGTTAACAACACCGTCAACAACAGCAACCTGTACATATTCTTTTCCTTTAAACGTCATCAGTAATGTAGGTAATAAAAAATAGTCCGCCAACAGGGCCAGTGCAATTACGATTGCCGTTAACAACCCCATACCGGAATTCAACTCAAAACTTGACTGGCTGAGGACCATAAAACCGGCCACCAGAACGACTGAAGTTATCAACATGGCTCTACCGACGGTATTAAATGCATAACGCACCGCCTGGGCCGCATCATGACCAAGCTCTCGACGTGCGCGCAGATACTTACTCAAAAAATGCACCGTATCATCGACCACGATTCCTAATGTCATACTGGTCACAATAGACAGTGATAAGCCTACTTCACCAACCAACATCCCCCAGATACCAAAGCCCATGATTCCTGGTACCAGGTTTGGAACCAGGCTGATAAGTCCGATCCGAAAGGAACGTAACGCCACCAGTAACACCAGGGAAATAGAGATCAACGCACCGGTAGTGCCGAGAAGCATCGACTTGATATTTCGTTTGCCAATATTGGCAAACATCAAACTGGTCCCGGAGCCTTCGGCCTTGGCGATATGTGGGGCATGTTTGCCCAGCCAGTCAGCGGCACGTGAATTGAGCGACAATAAATGATTCGATGAAATCGTTTGTGTAGTGACGATCATACGTGTCGAAGACTTATCGACACTTAACTGATTGTTCAAATCGAGTCCATAAGGCAACGACATTTCATAAAGCAATAGATATTGTGCAGCAAGTTCCCGGGACTCAGGTAAACGATAAAATTCATCACGATCAGCATGCATATTCCGGTTCAAACGCTTGAAAATGTCGGTGATCACATCGACATGAATGACTTCGGGCTGGGTGCGATACCAATTGGCAAATGCATCCACATCGGCCAGAAATGCAGGCTCACTGATACCACCAGGCTGCCCGGATTCCAACGAGTATTCAATTGCGTACAAACCTGTCAAGTGATCAACAGTAAAATCCGCTGCACGGCGAAATTCGATGCTGCGATCAAAATAATTTACAAATATATCATTCAACTCATTCCGTGGTACTGCAGCGGCGAGCAAAACCACAACGACTGTAAATCCACCAAGTACGCCAACACGACGACGGATAACAAATTCAGCCAGTGCCGACATAATCGCATCACGCACAACGCCACTACGCCCAACCCTGGCAGGCAACAGTGACAATAGCGCAGGCATAAAAGTGATCGACAGAAAGAACGCCGCCACGACTCCAAAGGCAACAAAATTACCCAGATGGCGAAACGGAGGGACATCAGAAAAATTCATGAATAAAAAACCAAAAGCCGTCGTCACACTGGCGAGAAATACCGGCTGCATATTGACCCGCAGGCTTTCCCTAATGGCTGTATTTCGATCATCTCCGCGGCGCAATCCTTGCAGATAAGTCACCAACACATGAACACAATTGGCAATCGTCACGGTCAGAATAATCGTTGGGGCTGTCGCTGATGGCGGTGATAAAGGAAACCCTGCCCAGCCCCCTAAACCCATCGCGAAAAGGATCGACAGCAAGACAACCAACATGGTTAAAAGCGTTCCTGCAATCCCCCCCGTCATCAACAACAACATTAACGCCATAATTGCGAAACTTAACGGGATCAGTGTGACACCATCCTGTTTGGATGATTCCGCAAAGGCATTGTCCAGCATAATCATGCCACTGAGCCACACCTTCAAGTTCGGGTTATTTTTACGCACATCGGCAGCCAACTTACGTGCGTAGGCAACGGCCTTTGGAAGTTCAGTGGTCTCATCAATCCCGGGTAACAATACCGTGACATTCACGCCAATAACTTTGGCATCCTGAGCGAGCAGACGGTTTTTCAGCAATGGTTCAGCGAGGGCATCCCGGTGGGCCTTCGCCAAGGAGTCGGAACTCAGCTCTGGCGCACCTTCGACCAGGTTACGCACCACTAAATCGTCACCATTTGCCTCGGTAAACTGAAAATTTGTAACCGAATCCACTCGCGATGAGTACGGAATTTTCCAGGCTCTGGCTGTTAACTCCTCCGCAGCGGATAGCGTTGCACGATCAAGGGCCTTGCCATCAGCAGGGGCCAGTACGAATAGAATGTTGTCACTTTTGGAATAGGTTTTTTCCAAGGCATCAAAAGCGAGCAACTGCGGATTGTCGGCACTGAAAAAGACCCGATAATTTGTGGTGAACACCAGATTCCGCCCACCACTGGCTGCAATCAAAACCACCAACAGGCTGCTTAAAATAACCCACCAGCGATA
>CAZAWX010000006.1:11937-33480 GCA_964488985.1 uncultured Ectothiorhodospiraceae bacterium | reverse complement strand
CATGGCGGCATGTACAGCCCGGGCCGTCTCGATTACGTCTTTAACAGCAAACTCACCCTGCTCATTGCCGTAGGCAATAATCTCAGCGATCAACGAGACAATATCCTCTACCCGAGCCCGGACCATGGCTGGTTTGCGACTTGTAACAAGTTCCACCATCTCATTGATATGAGGCCTTTGTGAAACTATTTCATGTGTAAGTTGTAGATTTTCTATGAAAAAGTTTTCTATCCGCTGGGACGCCAAAGCCCCACCCTGACGTGTAACCTGGCGTAATCGCTCAGTCTGATTTTTCATGCAGCGATTACTGCAAGCTTCCCCTATATCGAGTTTATTGCGAAAGTAGCGATACAAATTCGCCGCCGACATCCCCACATCCTCAGCGATTTCGGCCATTGTCGTTTTACCATAACCGTATTGTTGAAATCGCTTCTCTGCAGCATCCAGAATCAGACTGTGAGTATCGTATCGCACGGGCTGTGCCACGCTTTGCTGGTTCATTTGTGTATTCTACTTATAATAATAAATATCTAATAATGAATATATAATTTATTATTCATTATTCTAAGCCGACTGAAACCCGATGTACAGCACTATCTGTACGGGTAAACAAAGGCAGTAACGACCAGATGCAATGAATTACCCGAATCCAGCTTGCCTGAAAGTCTTCGGCGCTGGACAATTACTGGTTTTCGCCTGCCACTGATCGATGACGAACCTCACCTCACTGCAAAGTCCCCTATCGCCGGTTCTGCCGATCAATTCCGGGGACAAAAAACGCTGGGATGGCCTTTATGGCTGTGCCCGGGCATTGGCCATTGCCCAATCGGTACGCCAGTACAACGGCTTGGTCGTGCTTGTGGTTGCAGATTCTGCAGCCGCTGAACGATTTGGCCAAGAGCTTGAATTTTTTCTTGGCAGTGATTCTGACTTCCCCGTCGCGCACTTCCCGGACTGGGAAACACTTCCATACGATGCCTTTTCCCCTCACCCATTTATCATTTCCCAGCGCATGGAAACGCTGTACCGGCTGCCAACATTACGCCGTGGTGTCCTTGTCGTACCGGTCCCAACATTGATGACTCGGCTTGCACCACGCCAATATGTCGATAGCCGGGCACTCTTGCTCAGCTGTGGTGACACCCTGGATCTGGCAGATTTTCGCCTGCGCCTTGAAAACGCCGGCTACCATAGTGTCGGCCAGGTGATGGAGCATGGGGAATATGCAACGCGTGGAGCCCTGATTGATCTCTATCCCATGGGCTCACACAAACCTTATCGAATCGACCTTTTTGATAATGAAATTGAAACGATTCGAGGCTTCGATCCTGAGTCTCAACGCTCACTTGAACATCTCACCACGCTACGGTTATTGCCTGCCCGTGAGTTCCCTCTCGACAAGGATGCTATTCGCTGCTTCAGGCAACAATGGCGAGCCCGCTTTGAAGGCGACCCAAATCAATGCCCGATTTACCGGGATGTCAGCCAAGGACTGCCACCGGTCGGAATCGAATATTACCTGGGATTATTTTTTAATGAACTGCACAGTCTGAGTGACTACCTGCCCGCCGACACGTTAGTGATCGAAACCGAAGAGGTACATGAAACCGCGCAAACCTTCTGGGCCGAAGTCAATGAACGTTATGCGCAAGGCAGTCATGATCCACAAAGGCCCGTATTGCCAGCGACTGACGTCTTTTTACAAACAGATCAGTTGCATAGCGCACTTAATGCCTTCCCTCAAGTGATGTTACGCAGCTTTCAAAATACTGCTGGCAGCGCCATTCGCTATGCAAGTCAAGCCCCGGTGCAATTACCGATCGATGCCCGGGCAAGCGACCCGTTGGCCAGTGTTAAAGCATTTGTGGAACAACTTGATGGGCGCGCAATTTTTGTCGCCGAGAGTGCAGGACGCAGAGAAACATTACTGGAAACTTTTTCTGCCCATGGTCTCATGCCAAAGGTCGTTGCGCACTGGCAGGATTTTCTTGACCACAGCGCCGATATTTGTATTTGCGCCGCACCCCTTGAGCGTGGTGCGCGGCTTCTTGACCCTCCTATCGCTATTATTTCCGAATCCCAATTATTTGGTGAGCGTGTTGCACAACGCCGCCGCAGGGGCAAGGGACGTGATCCTGAAGCAGTCATCCGAAATCTTGCCGAATTGCAAGAGGGCGCTCCAATTGTCCATGAGACACATGGCATCGGCCGTTATCGAGGGTTGCAGCGCCTGGAGGTCAATTCAACCAGCAGCGAATATCTATGCATTGAATACGCTGATGAAGATAAATTGTATGTACCAGTTGCTTCACTGCATTTGGTTTTCAGGTATACAGGTTCCGACCCGGATCAGGCCCCTTTACACCGTCTCGGTTCTCAACAATGGATTAAAGCAAAGCGTAAAGCAGCTGAACAAGCCTTTGATGTGGCTGCAGAATTACTCGATGTCCAAGCCCGCAGGGTGGCGCGGCCGGGAATTGCATTTACCCTTGAACCTGCAGCCTACCGTCAGTTTGAACAGGAGTTTTCTTTTGAAGAGACACCAGATCAGATACAGGCTATTGATGCGGTGATCGCCGATATGCAAACCTGTCAGGCGATGGATCGTCTGGTTTGTGGAGATGTGGGTTTCGGCAAAACAGAGGTTGCCATGCGCGCCTCATTTGTTGCGGTACAGGCGGGCTATCAGGTGGCCATCCTGGTCCCGACAACATTGCTGGCAGGCCAACATTATCAAACCTTCCAGGATCGCTTTGCGGACTGGCCCGTTCGGATCGAACAATTGTCACGCTTCAGATCGCGCAAAGAACGTCAGCAGGTAATCGAAGACCTCGGCAATGGCAAAATGGATATCGTGATTGGTACCCACCAACTATTGCAGTCCGATATCCGCTTTAAACGTCTCGGACTTGCCATCATCGACGAAGAGCACCGCTTCGGTGTGCGGCAAAAGGAACGCCTCAAAGCGTTGCGGGCAGAAACGGATATTCTGACGCTGACCGCCACGCCGATTCCACGAACTTTAAACTTTGCCCTGTCCGGCCTACGCGACCTGTCGCTGATCGCCACCCCACCTGCGCGGCGATTGTCTATCAAGACATTCGTCAGGCAATGGAATAGCGGTTTGGTCCGTGAGGCAATTTTGCGTGAAATCCGCCGCGGTGGGCAGGTCTACTTTGTGCATAACAAAGTCGAAAATATTCACCAGATTGCCGCTGAACTGGAAGCGTTGGTTCCCGATGTGCGCATCGAAATCGCCCATGGTCAGATGCCTGAGCGAAGATTGGAACGCGTCATGGGTGATTTTTACCATCGCCGTTTTCACGTCCTGTTATGTACCACCATCATCGAGACCGGAATCGACGTCCCGAGTGCCAACACGATCATCATCAATCGTGCGGATCGATTCGGCCTCGCACAATTACATCAATTACGTGGCCGAGTCGGGCGCTCGCACCATCGCGCATATGCTTATTTAATCGTACCGCAACGCAAAGCAATGTCAGCCGATGCGGTCAAGCGCCTGGAGGCGATCGAATCGCTGGAAGATTTGGGTATCGGTTTTACCCTGGCCACTCACGATCTTGAAATTCGCGGCGCTGGTGAAATTCTCGGTGAGGGGCAAAGCGGGCAAATCCACGAAGTCGGTTATACCCTGTACACACGAATGCTGGAAGCAGCGGTCGCCGACTTAAAAGCCGGACGTAGTCCACGTCTGGATCGTCCATTGGATCATGGTGCCGAAATTGATTTGCGCAGTCCGGCGCTGATACCACAGGACTATCTGGCAGATGTCCATATGCGCCTTATTATGTACAAACGAATTGCCAGTGCCCAGGATCAAGAACAGTTGGACAATGTTATGAGCGAGATGATTGATCGTTTCGGGACCTTGCCCGAGAATGCCCGTACCCTGTTTCAAGTCACTGCCCTAAAGCTCAAAGCCACCCCGTTGGGAATTAAAAAAGTGGATATGGGCCCCCATGGTGGGCGCCTTGAATTCACTCATAACGCACAGATTGATCCTGGCACTATCGTCACGCTGATCCAAGATAACCCTGCATGCTATCGTATGGATGGGCCAAACAAGTTAAGGCTGGCCATGGAATTGCCGGAATTACCGCAAAGGTTAAAAGCGTTGCAGAATGTGTTTGATATATTGGGGCCACGTGAAACCGCATGATGTCACAAACCTGAAGATTGCCACTGTCCCGACTCTCATCAACAGATGCCACGCATTCATTTCACAGCAGGACGCTTCTACATGTTGAATTTCATCACCACATACCACAAAGCGGCATTCTTCTTCGCGCTTATACTGCTGCCAACTGCGACCCTCGCCCAGGAAACAGCCCGCTACAAGGTGGAATTAATTCTATTTGCAGAACTGAATCCGACTGCGCCCAGTGCGGAACATTGGCGCGAAGTCACACAGATACCTCCCGGCGAAGATACCGATGCTGTGCATTTGGCCATCGGCAATGACCAGGTACAACCGCTGGATGCATCGGCCTACCGATTAAGCGGTATCTGGTCAGCATTGAAGCGTTCCAGCGCTTATCGCCCGCTACGGCATCTGGCCTGGGTACAACCGGGACGGTCTGCAAAACGGGCGCCCGTGGTGGCAATCGGTGATAACGCCGAAGATGAGATACAGGGAACAGTAAAGGTATCCCTGGCCAGGTTTCTGCATTTGGATCTCAATTTGGTGTTACGCGATGGTGATCAGAAATATCAGTTGCAGCAAAGTCGGCGGATGCGCTCCAATGAATTACACTATATCGATCATCCCATGTTTGGCGTCATTGTCATCATCACTCCGGTGACGCAATAGCTGCGTCCCTGTTGACAAGTTCCTCCAACAACAGCTTGACCTGGGCCATGCTAACCTTCAGATGCGCCTCGATTCCCTGCAAGGTAATGGTGCCGTCACCGCGCCCGGCAGCAGCATTGGTAATGACCGCACAATGTGCATAGGCAAGCCCTAGCTCTCGCGCCAACACTGCCTCAGGCATGCCTGTCATACCGACCATATGGCAGCCATCACCTTCCATCCGGTTGATTTCAGCGGAGGTTTCCAGGCGTGGCCCCTGAGTGGCACCATACGTACCGCCGATATAGGTCTGTACTCCGGTTTTTTTCGCCGCATCAATAAGACAACCCCGCAGTTGTGCATCATAGGGATAACTGAAATCGACGTGCACGACCTCCTTGAGTTGATCTTCAAAAAAAGTATGTGCCCGGCCCCATGTATAGTCGATAATCTGATCCGGTATCGCTAGTGTCGTCTCCATCAACTCCGAATGTATAGCGCCGACTGCAGCAACTGCAATCACACGTTTGACCCCGACTTCCTTTAATGCCCAGACATTGGCTCGATAATTCACTTTATGGGGTGCAATGGTGTGATGGTGACCATGGCGGGGCAAAAAACTAATTTTCACCCCATTGAGCATACCGTGCACAACGGGGCCTGAAGGCTCTCCCCATGGGGTATGGACCATTTCCCTGCTTGAGATCTCAAGCCCCTGCAGTGTGGTTAAGCCAGTGCCCCCAATAATCGCCAGCCGACTCATAGATCATAAAACTCCAGCAAAGAAAACGGTTTATACATACAGATCACTGCGCCGTAACGGCACGGGTTGTCGTGAATACCGGTGACCGGCAACAATTTGATAAATATTCAGATCACCGTGATCAAAATAATGTGCTGAACCACAAAGATACAAATGCCAAAGGCGTACCGTCGCATCACTGGAAGCCTGTATGGCCTCATCAACCCCCTTGCTGAGTGCAGCAACCCAATGTCGTAAAGTCAGGGCATAATGACGGCGTAGATTCTCAATGTCCAAAAGTTCAAATCCTGCATTTTCCATTGCTGCACAAACTGCGCTAACCCGGGTCAATTCTCCATCAGGAAAAATATACCGATTAATAAATCTCGATGTTAGCGCCCTCATCCAACCGGTATTGTTGGTAATACCGTGGTTTAAAAATAAACCACCGGGATTGAGTAACCGGGCAACAGTTCCAAAATACTCTGGAAAATTATGAATGCCGATATGTTCAAACATGCCGACACTGACAATCTTGTCGTAATGCACCAGTGGATCCAGATCCCGGTAATCACGCAGTTCGAGCTGGACCTGACGATCAAGCCCCGCTTTCGCGACCCGTGCCAGCCCCCACTTCAATTGCGCCTGACTCAACGTAATCCCATGGACCTTAACGCCATAGCGTTGTGCTGCCCATAGCGCCAGCGCGCCCCACCCACAGCCGATATCCAGCAGGCTCTGGCCGGCTTGCAGACGCAGTTTGCGACAAATGTAGTCCAGTTTATCTTCCTGCGCAGCGGCCAGATCCTGCGTGTCAGAACTGAAATAAGCACAGGAATACAGCATTTGAGGATCCAGCCAGGTTTTGTAGAACGTATTGCTGACATCGTAATGATAAGCAATGCTTTTGGCTGAATTTCTATGCTCTGGAACGTCTTTCAAAACTGCCGGGGATGGCCTACGGAATCGTACCGCTGGTAAGCGTTCGGCCAATACCAGCAACCTTATTCGTGTCGCCCAGGACAACCGCATGGCAGCAAAGTGAGGTTCGAGTTCGAACAAGGCTTCCAAGTCACCTTCAACATCGATAGCCCCATGCATGTAATCATCCACCAGGGGCAACAAATCGCGCTTGAGTATCAGCTTACGTAACACACCTGGATCGCGGATTAAGACTGTACAAATTGGATTTCTTGGCCCTGGTAACCGCCTGCCATCGGCTAATCGAAACGCCACATGTCCCTGAAAGTCCCGCAATAGAATCTCCAGGATGGCAAGTGCAATATCTGAATGACTCTTGAGAACAGGCCTACTGGTGTCCGGGCGTACTATCTCCGAGGAGGCCTGACTGCCAGATTTATGATCCATTTCACCCATGGGTTTCTCCCTCCAGGTTGATCGATATATCAGTGTCCTTGGCTAATCTGTCCTGTAATTGTACGCCCGTTTCATTTACGTGTAATTGGCCCCATTAATCCCCGACCGCTACCGCATAAATTGCTGGTAACTGCCTGAACCAGCCTTTGTAATCCATCCCGCAGCCGAACACATAGCGATCTGGTACTCTGAGACCTGAAAAATCAGCCCGCAGGTCGCTTACCCGGCGATCATGCTCCTTGTCCAGCAAAACAGCACTGTACACACTGGCCGTCCCCAATTCCTTCAAACCACTGATAATGGCCTTCAATGTATGCCCTTCATCAAGGATATCGTCGACCACCAGCACATGTCTGCCGCGTAAATAATCCTGCGGACGAATGCGCCATTCAAGTGCGTGACCTTCGAGTCCGGAACGGTATCGAGTCGCATGGATATAGTCTATTTCAAGAGGCATCTCCAAACGGTGCAGTAACTGTGCCGCAGGGATCATCCCGCCGACCATTACCGCCAGGATGACCGGATTCAAATCTCCAAGTGAAGATTCAATCTCCCGGGCCATATGATCGTAGGCAGCACTGACATCACCAGCGGTATACAACCTGTCCGCACAGCTCAGCATTTCCCGGGCGGCAGCGACATTTTTGTTGATGGTCTCTGGCATTTAGTCGTCCTTAGAGTCAATCCCCTGCTGCCCGGTCCAATCCCGGGCAAATTGGTAAGCGCTGCGGCCACTGCGTGAACCACGACTTAAGGCCCATTTCAATGCTGCGGCCCGCACCTCTTCTTCCAGGCCCAATTGCGCATCGATCTCAAACCCCATCCCACTCAGCCAGTGTTCGACGATCTGTAAATATTCAGCCTGTTTGAACGGGTAAAACGACAACCAGATACCGAACCGCTCAGACAGTGAAATTTTCTCCTCTACCGCTTCGGACTGATGAATTTCACCCTCGACATGGTGGGCATCGAGGTTCTCACTCATGTATTCGGGAATAAGATGCCGTCGATTTGAGGTGGCATAGATCAAAACATTTTCAGGGGGAGCCTCGACCGAACCATCCAACACCGCCTTTAATGAACGATAGCTGGCATCTCCGGAGGCGAAGGACAAATCATCTGAAAAAATCAGATAACGCTCCTCCCGGCCATAGAGGCGATCGACAATTGCCGGTAAATCGTGCAGATCATCTTTTTCGACCTCAATGATGCGCAGGCCCTGATCTGCATACTCATTCAACAGCGCTTTCACCAGGGAAGATTTCCCGGTTCCCCTGGACCCCCACAGCAGTGCATTGTTCGCTGGCTGCCGGGAGACAAATTGCAGAGTATTTCTTTGTAACACCTGCTTTTGGCGCTCGATACTTTGCAGATCACCAAGATGAATCTGGTGGGGATGATGAACAGCCTGTAAAAACCCACCACTCCCGGTCGCCCGCCAGCGAAAGGCGATTGCCGAACTCAGATCTGCATCAACACCGGCCTGAGGGAAATGCAATTCGACCCGATCCAATAGCTGTTCGAGACGCTCTGTAATCTTTGCAAACTCTTTAGCACTCATGTTCTGTCCGGGCGTTTATGCATCCAAACGACGATATTTTATGCGGTGTGGCTGATCGGCAGCAGCGCCAAGACGCTTGTGGCGATCCAGTTCGTACTCTGAATAATTGCCTTCAAACCACTGTGCCTGACTGTCACCCTCAAAAGCCAGGATATGCGTCGCGATGCGATCCAGAAACCAGCGATCATGGGAGACCACCACCGCACAGCCAGGAAATTCAAGCAACGCCTCTTCCAAGGCCCTGAGTGTTTCAACATCAAGATCGTTGGTAGGTTCATCGAGAATGAGAAAATTTCCACCCTTGACCAGCAATTTCGCCAGATGGACACGATTACGCTCACCACCTGAGAGCAACCCCACCTGTTTTTCCTGATCCGAGCCTTTAAAATTGAACCTGCCCACATAGGCCCGGGATTGGATCTCAGTTCGGCCCACGACCAGCACGTCCTGTCCACCTGCTATTTCCTGCCAAACACTGTTCTCACTGTTTAAACTGTCCCGGCTTTGATCTACATACGAAACCTGGACTGTCTCGCCAAATCGCAATGATCCGGCATCAGGCTGATCCAGGCCTGCAAGCATGCGCATCAGTGTTGTTTTGCCTGCACCATTCGGACCGATAACGCCAACAATACCTCCTGGTGGGAGTTTGAAATTCAAATCTTCAAATATCACCCGGCCCGCATAACGTCGGCTCAGACCCTGTGCTTCCACCACCAAATCGCCCAGGCGTTCAGCGCAGGGTATATACAACTGACGGGTTTCACCACGCAGTTCATTGCTTTGCTTGATCAGTTCCTGGAACCGGGCAAGGCGAGCCTTGGATTTCGCACGCCGCCCCTGGGGGTTGGAACGAACCCATTCAAGTTCAGATTTAATCACCCGTTGACGGGCTGACTCCTGGCGCCCGGACAATGCCAGGCGTTGATCTTTTTGTTCAAGCCAGGACGAATAATTACCTTCCCAGGGGATCCCTTCCCCCCGGTCAAGCTCTAATATCCAACCCGCCACGTTGTCGAGAAAATACCGGTCATGGGTTATGGCCACGACAGTACCCGGGTATTCATGCAGATAGCGCTCCAGCCAGGCGACTGATTCGGCATCCAAATGGTTGGTCGGTTCATCCAGCAAGAGCATGTCCGGAGCGGACAACAGCAGTCTGCATAATGCCACCCGTCGACGCTCACCACCGGACAAATCATCTACATTTGCATCCCAGGGCGGTAGTCGCAATGCCTCGGCAGCCACTTCCAGACGCCGGTCGAGATCCCATGCATCTGCTGCATCAATCGCATCCTGAAGTCGTCCCTGCTCTTCCAGCAAGGCCGTCATCTGCTCATCATCCATAGGCTCGGCAAAACGTGCACTTACCGCATCAAATTCTTCCAGAAACCGCTTCAGATCGGCGATTCCTTCTTCCACATTGCCGCGGATGTCCTTGGCAGAATTGAGCACAGGTTCCTGGGGTAGATAACCGACGCGAACTTCCTTTTGCGGCCTGGCCTCACCGTGAATATCTTTATCCAGGCCGGCCATGATCCGTAGCAGGGTTGATTTACCCGCACCATTGAGACCCAGCACGCCTATTTTTGCACCTGGGAAAAACGACAATGAAATATTTTTTAGGATTTCACGTTTTGGCGGCACCACCTTGGTGACCTGATTCATCGTGTAGACGTATTGCGCCACGAGCAGCCTTCAATGTGTAAGATACAAAATAGAAAACGCCGCCGGTGTGGCCACCGGCGGCGTCAGATACATGCTTACTGGTTTTGACTATCCAGTGGTGGGTTCCCATCAAAGATTAAGTGACGGCGTTTCTGTAAAAAGGCTTCACGTTGGAACACATAAGGATCCAGCGATGATTTGTCTCTCAGCTTGATAGCAGAGTCTAGTCGGGCACGCTGATCCACACGTTTTACACCGCCCATGACATAGTCCCACCTATTGCTGCCTACCCAGGTAAGTAGATCCGTGGCCATATCAGCGGGAATGCCGGGTACGCCTCGCATCGTGGTCGGCCCGAGCAGCGGTAATTCAAGGTAAGGCCCGCGCGGCGCGCCCCAAACGGCCAGAGTCTGACCAAAATCTTCCTGGTGACGGGCCAGGCCCACGCCGGTCGAAAAATCGATTAACCCGCCAAGCCCAAAGGTTGAGTTGAATAAAAAGCGACCCGCATCTTCAGCTCCGAGTGTCAATTTACCCTGCAGTACCTGATTGACTGCCGTGGTCAGGTAGGCGAGGTTGGAAAACACATTGTATATCGCCGTTCGGGCAGGTGCGGGTGTCACGTCGGTATAAGCGGTGGCGATGGGTGAAAAAATCGCCTCATCCAAGCCCTTGTTAAACGAGAACATCGTGCGGTTAAAAGATTCATAGGGATCTTTTGGATCGTTCCCAGCTCCGCTGCTGGCGCATCCCGCCAGCGCAACGGCTGACAACACAAGCACGACCGAGAATAACTGACGAAACTTATATAAGTTGTCCAAACTGCCTCCCTTACCCAAAACTGGAATCACACGCAGATCTTCTCCGAGCATGATAACTTTATCAACTACTTATGTCACAACTCTGGATATAATCGTTTAATCTGCGCATCGATCTGTTGTAAAAGTTCAACGATACCCTGTTTACGCATTATCGACCCATATTCAGCCCGCTTGAGGGCCAGATCACTGACACCATCAGCCAGAACATTAATAATTTGCCAGTGTTCGTCGATTTTTCGCAAAACATAATCGAACTGGACAGCACTATCGCCGGGTCTGACAAGTTCAGTATGAACACTGCGTTGCCCGCGGCGACCGTCTTTAACAGCGATTGTACGAAATGACTCCCCTGAGTATGCGTCGAAATTTTCAGCATAACTTCCCAAGGTCAACTGCCGCATCAACGCCTTGATACGTAATTTTTGTACGCCACTCAACTGCTTCCAGAATGAACCCATCGCCACCCGGGCAATACTGTCAAAATTAAAGCTTCTGTCGATCACCGGCGCTAGTCGGGACGTGCGCCCCTTAAAGCTCAAATCTGCACCAGCTTTCATATTCGCAATTAACGCCTGATGAAAGTCCGTGACCACATCCTCACCCGCAGCCATGACCGTACCGGACACGGTCAGCAACATTGCGCAAGCCAGTAAACGGCCGTTGTGAACCCACCGAGATGACAATAGATGTTGCGCCCTCAATGCATCACGCCACACGTCGACTATCATCACTGTCCGCTTCCTTAGCCTGCCTCTCGCCGTCCGGCAGTGTGATTTCAATTCCTTCAACAACCATGTCCTCATTAAGTTCTCCAGCCGTTGTCTGCGCCACCATCGCTCCCTCAGTCCGAGGCCCTCGTAAGGCAACCCAGGCCGCCTTCAACGGATGGGCGGCAGCGTCATTGACGGCCGAGGGTTCAAATCCACAATGTACCATGCAATTCGAACATTTTGAGTTTTTCCCCACGCCCCATTGGTCCCAATCAACCTCAGTGAGTAGTTCTTTGAAACTGTTGCAGTAACCTTCACCTACCAGCAGATAGCAGGGTTTTTGCCAACCGAAGACATTGCGCGTCGGGTTTCCCCAAGCGGTACATTGGTAATCCTGGTTGCCCGCGAGAAAATCCAGATACAGGCTGGAGTGATTAAAGCGCCAGCCTCGGCCATTGCCGAGTTTGAAGATATCCCTGAATAACTGAAATGATTTACGGCGCTGCAAAAACACCTGCTGCTGGGGTGCCCGTTCATAACTGAAGCCCGGCGCCACCGTAACGCCTTCCACGTCCAGGGCCATGCAATCATCCATAAACTGTGCCACTTCCGGAGCGGTTTCACCTTGAAACAAAGTGCAGTTCACAGTCACCCTGAACCCTGCTTTACGGGCCAATCGAATCGCCTCAACTGCCCGTTCATAAACACCCGATTGACACACTGATGCATCATGCCGCTCCCGGGTACCATCGAGGTGCACTGAAAACGTCAGAAAATGCGATGGGCTATAGTCTTTCAGGCGTTTTTTCAGCAGCAGTGCATTGGTACACAGGTAGACGTATTTTTTGCGCTTGATATAGCCCTCGACAATTTGTGGCATTTCCTTATGCAACAATGGTTCACCGCCCGCAATTGAGACCACTGGGGCACCACATTCATCAATTGCCGCCAATGCATCTGCCACTGATATGCGCTTATCAAGAATGTTCTTCGGGTAATCTATTTTACCGCACCCGGCACAAGCCAGATTGCACCGAAACAGTGGCTCGAGCATCAGCACCAGAGGGTAGCGGCGAGTCCCGCTGATTTTCTGGCGCAGAATATAAAGTCCTATTGCTGCCTGCTGTCGCAGTGGAACACCCATTTAAAATCTCCAGAAATACGTCATCGATCCGACCCGGTGATCCTGTAACAGACCCGCACAATCACCACCATTGTTTCAAATGCGTCAACCGCAATCCAGTCGCAAGACGATCGCGGTGTGCGACAAGTTGCATGGCGACTCCCGGCCCCATACTATTTGCACTTTGTTATCAGTGCAAAGACATGATCGACACCAAGAAATACTCACTGCTGTCGCAGATCGATTCTCCAGCAGATTTACGTCAGTTGAATGAATCACAATTGCCCCAATTGGCGGCGCAATTGCGTACTTTTCTGGTCGAATCAGTATCACGCTCGACGGGGCATTTCGCCGCCGGCCTGGGCGCAGTGGAAATTACCGTCGCTTTACATTATCTGTACGACACCCCCCATGACCGCATTGTCTGGGATGTCGGCCATCAGAGCTATCCGCACAAAATACTTACCGGGCGCAGGGATATGATGCATACGGTGCGCAAATGGCACGGCATCTCACCGTTTCCAAAACGCCCGGAAAGCGAGTTTGACACCTTCGGAGTCGGCCACGCAGGAACCTCCATCGGTGCGGCATTGGGTATGTCTATCGCCGCTCGGGCAGCAGGCGTCAAACGCCGTTGCATCGCCGTTATCGGCGATGGTGGTCTGACCAGCGGCATGGCCTTCGAGGCCCTCAATCATGCGGGGGGTCTGGATGCAAATATACTGGTCGTATTGAATGACAATGAGATGTCCATCTCACCCAATGTGGGTGCCCTGACTCGCCGTTTCGCACAGATCATTTCCGGTAAAATCTATAATTCTGTGCGCGAGGGTGGAAAAAAAATCCTCTCCCATATACCCCCGGTGCACGAACTGGCCCGCCGCGCTGAAGAACATGTCAAGGGACTGGTGGTGCCTGGCACATTGTTTGAAGAATTCGGCTTTAATTACATTGGCCCCATTGACGGCCATGACTTACCCACGTTGATCAGCACCCTGCGCAACATCCACGATCTGGATGGTCCGCAACTGCTGCATATCATGACCCGCAAGGGCAAAGGCTACAGCCTGGCCGAAAATGACCCCGTAAAATATCACGGCATCAGCGCCCCTTTCGACCCGGCAGTGGGCATCGTGTCGAACCCTGACAAGTCCAAATCAACGCCAACGTACTCACAGGTCTTTGGCGACTGGCTGTGTGACATGGCGGCCATCGATGAGCGCCTCGTCGGCATCACACCGGCCATGCGGGAAGGCTCGAAAATGGAGCGCTTCGCCCAGCAATACCCGGATCGCTACTTTGACGTTGCCATCGCCGAACAACACAGTGTCGTCGTCGCCGCCGGAATGGCCTGCGATGGCCTCAAGCCGGTTGTCGCCATTTACTCTACATTTTTGCAAAGAGCCTATGATCAACTGGTACACGATGTCGCGTTACAGAACCTGCCGGTGTTATTTGCCATCGACAGGGCCGGACTGGTGGGCGGCGATGGGCCAACACATGCCGGTGCTTACGACATCAGTTTTATGCGCTGTCTGCCCAATCTGGTCATCATGGCGCCGTGCGATGAAAACGAAACCCGGCAAATGCTCTATACCGGCTTTCAGCTCAATCAGCCGGTTGCGGTTCGCTACCCTCGTGGAACAGGGCCCGGGGTCAGTGTAGAAAAACAGATGTCAGCGCTACCGCTCGGTAAAGGTGAAATACGCCGCAGTGGTAAAAAAATAGCCTTTTTATCCTTCGGCCCCATGCTTGAAGCTTGTCTGAGCGTCGCCGCCGAACTGGATGCCAGCGTCGCCAATATGCGCTTTATCAAGCCCCTGGACAGCGCCTTGATTCTTGAACTTGCGGCACAACACGATTTGTTGGTTACGGTCGATGAAAACACGGTTGCCGGTGGTGCAGGAAGCGCCGTCAACGAGTGCCTGGCGGAAAATCTGTGCCTGATTCCAGTATTGAACCTGGGGCTTCCGGAGCGACCTGTACAACACGGCACACGCGGTGAAATGCTCACTGATGCCGGGCTCGACAGTGACGGAATTCTAGCGGCTGTACAGACTAAACTGGAACAACAATCAAACTCACACGGGGCCTTGCGGGCCTCATCCCAATAAGCCCCGATCACGAAACCAATCCACCGCATCAATGAGTGCCTGGCGCGCCGGGCCTGGCGCAAACCCAAGTTCGCGTCGGGCCTTTGCGGAGCTGAAGTACATATGCTTGCGTGCCATCCGCACGCCGTCCACAGTCGCCAGAGGCTCACTGCCTCCACTTAATCGGCAGAACAATTCCGCAAATATGGCGATGGGAAATA
Organism: uncultured Ectothiorhodospiraceae bacterium; assembly: GCA_964488985.1. Taxonomy (GTDB): domain Bacteria; phylum Pseudomonadota; class Gammaproteobacteria; order HK1; family HK1; genus CAZAWX01. Next base: position 18,351 of record CAZAWX010000006.1, on the reverse strand, counting down.
CCGCGAGATGTGGCAACCTGACTGAGGCGGGCCGTTGCCCGGCAAGATCAGCCACTTGATGGAGAATATCTGCAAGGCTCATATCCTCACCGCCGAGGATATAACGCTGCCCAATCTGGCCGCGTTCCAGTGCCAGCAGATGGCCCTCAGCGACATCATCCACATGCACTACATTCAATCCCGTATCGACGTAGGCCGGAATTTTCCCCCGTGCCGCATCCAGTACCAACCGACCTGTAGGCGTCGGTTTGATATCCCGGGGACCAATGGGGGTCGAGGGGTTAACGATCACTACCGGCCAGTTGTGTTCCTGTATCCGGCGTCTGATTTGGTCCTCAGCAATAAATTTTGAACGTTTATAGTGACCGATCATGTCGCGTAAAGACACAGGGGTCTTTTCATCAGCCGGGCTGAGATCAGAATTGAGTCCCATGGTGGCGACGCTACTGGTGTAGACGATTCGTTTCACTCCGGCATCAACGGCCGCCTGGAATAGATTCAGGCTCCCAGTCACATTATTTTGATACAAACTGTCCGGTTCACGAACCCAAAGTCGGTAATCCGCAGCAACATGCATGAGTTGAGTGCAGTTCGCAACCGCCCGTGACAAGGCAGCGGGATCACGCAGATCGCCTTCCACGATCTCCACATCCAGCCCTTCCAGGTTTTGCCGGTTGTTACCCGCACGGCATAGCACCCGCACACTACGGTCTGAATCCAACAGCTTGCGCACGACCGCGGAACCGACAAAGCCGCTGCCACCGGTGACCAGGATCATACGTTAAAGCGCCAGAACAAGGCCGGCAACAGCAATAAGGTACACATCAACGTCGCCAACATTCCTATGCTCAACAAGATCCCCATACTGGCCGTGCCCGGGTGTGCTGAGAAGGCCAGATTGCCGAAGCTTAACAAAGTGGTCAGCGCACTAACCAACACGGCTCTTGCGGTCACCGATGCGACCAGCGTTTGCGGCGTAACGCCCAACCTTGCCCTGGCCAGCATATGTATCCCACTATCGACCCCAATCCCTAAAAGTAACGGCAAGGCAATGACATTTGCAAAGTTGAATGCAAGTCCGAACGCGGCCATCAACGCTACCGTGAAAACCCCGGCCACTAATAACGGTACCAGAATAAACATGACGTGCTGCAAGCGGCGCAACAACAACCATAACAACAGTCCGATACAGGCCAGTGCCAGCAAAAATGCTTCTTGAAATGCACCGACCACCACGTTTGCTGCCTCAAGGTGAATCACCGGTGTGCCAACGGCCTGTGGTACAACACGATGCACTTCGTCTACAAACTTCTTCAGGTTTGCAGGCTGATTCAAATCCACACTGGAGTTGATCTGCAGGCGTAAACTGCCATTTGCTGTTTGCCAATCACGGCGTAAATCCGCGGGTAAATTCTCCAGCTTGAAAACATCGGCATCCAGTCCTGCGCGTAATCGTCGTAATTGTTCCGGCAGTGCACTCAATACACTTTCCTGTACAGACACCAAGGCGCGTTGAGCCTGTAAATCAGGTTTTTGATCTGGCTCTTGGAGAGCGCTTTCAAGTGTAGGGCGAAATCTTTGCAGGGCAGCGTTCAGGCGTTGCAGTTGCGGTGTGGATTGTCCACGACTATTGAGTAGTTGCGATAAATCAAGCAACTCCCGTGCTGACGCTGCTGTAGAACTCGCAGGACCGATTCCTGCACCGCCAGGCCCAAGCATTAATGCCAGATCATCAATCAGTTGCAGTTTTCTCATCTGCTCCCCAGGGACAAAATCAGACAATGCCCGGGTTTGTTTTACGCTCGGTAAGGCCTCAATTTTTTTGCGTAGCGTGTCCAGTTCAAGCGGGTCTTTGAACAATGCATCCAGACTCCAGTTATTGTTCTGTGCAACGAGTACCCTGTAAGTGGAAACAGCCTCACCATTGCGGTCACGCAAATTTAACGGGTTACTATCAAAATAAACATTGGGTAATCCCAGCAACGCCAACAGACCCAGCAAAACAAATACAACAAGCACCCCAAGCTGGCGCCGGTACAGCAACAATCCCAGCCGTTCCCCTCCCGGCAGCGTGATTTTATTGACAGCGATCACCCGCAACTGGATCAGTGTTAATAAAGCCGGCATCAGGGTCAGCGTTGCTGCAAGACTGATAAACATTCCCACACCAGCAATTAGCCCCAACTCGGAAACTCCGGCAAAATCAGTGGGCACGAAAGCGAAAAATCCAAGCCCGGTCGTCAACGCACAAAGTGACAGGGCACCCCCGACCTCACGGGCACTGTGGGCTAATGCTGCATCATGGTCTTGCGCCTGCAAGCGCAATTCACGGTAACGCAGACCAAAATGAATGGCATAATCCACCCCCAGACCAATATATAAAACGGCAAAAGCAATCGATATCATATTCAGTTGCCCGACAGCCGCGGCAGCAAATACTGCGGTCCAGAGCAGTCCGACCAACAATGTCAGCAGACAGCATAAAACCAGCCGCAAAGACCCAAGCCCCAAGGCAAGAACTAGGAAAACGCAAACCAGTGCCAGCACTGCCGCCTGGCCAGCACCACGACTGACACTGCGAAGTTCTTCATCACTCATGGCCAGACCACCGGTAATACGCACCCGGGTGCCATGTTCGGCATCCAAACCCAGTTGCGCCGCCTGTTGGCGAATTTGCGCTATTGCCTCACTGGCAGGAAACAATTCGGAAAAATCCAGGCGTGGCACAATTTCCAGGATTTGCCTGTCTACGCCTGGCCGGACATCTTGGGCGGACATTAACCGTTGCCAGGATAATTGAAAAAATCGGCCTTCAATCTGCGCCTCAATGGCCTTTGCAAAGGCGAGAGAAAATCGATTCAGTGCCTTAACATCGAAGGCTTCCCGGGCATTCAACGCCTCCTTCAGCAAGCGGGCAATCGAGAACAAACTGGGATCACGTCGCAACCGTTCCAACAAAGGCTGACTGGCCCCGAGATCCTCTATCAGGCGTTCCAAATCACCTTCGTCCAGGTATAACAAGGCATTACGCTCAAAAAACATCGAATGTCCCGGGTACCGAACCACGCTGAACAGTTCTGTATTATTTTTCAGCCGTTGCTGTAATTTACGCGCTGCCTGTTGGGCAAGGTCGGGTGAGTCGGCGTCAATGACGATTACCAGTGTATTTCTGAATTGTGGAAACTGGCGATCAAATTCAATATCACGTTGCCGCCAGTCCAGTTGCCTGGAAATCATGTCCGCAGTATCCGTGTTAATCCCGAGATTGCTGCTTACATATTCGAGCCCGGCTACAACACTGAGTAGTGCCAGCAGTAACACCGCAAGCCAATAACGCCGTGCCAACAACACCCAGCTTGTCAGTGCTGATTCGAAACGATTTTTCAACATGCTCTTCTCAAAATCAGTCCCGGCAACTTTATTTCAGGCACAAAATCGTGGCCCAGTGCTGGCAATAACCTGTGCCAGAACCCGCTCGGCGGCACCGATGCCTGCGCTCAAGGTGTACAACTGCCCGATGATACCGGGTTGCTGGCACAGGGCTTTTAAAAATGCGGGGATACATAGCTGCCCATACCGATCCACAGTGGCCAGCAACTTTTCCGGCAGTTGCTGCGCAACTGAATCCGACACTGCCCGCACGACCAGCACAGGAATCTGGTGCTGCTCCGCGATCCGGGCAACGGTCGCGCTTTCCATGTCCACGGCGCTGGCACCGGTATGTTCAGCAAGATGCTGTTTTGCCTCACTGCTGAGTTGGGCCTGTGCAGTGCTCACCATCAGCGCGCTCACCAGTGCCGGGTCAGAAGCCGGGTAATTCGTCAGCAGTCGTTTTCGCCAGGCATCGTCCATGATGTATTCCCGCCCAGACTCATCACGCACACACTGCGCAATGATCAAGGTTCCTGCGGGCACCTCGGGCCGTAAACTGCCGGCCGTTCCAAAACTGACCAGCGACCGGCAACCACGTGCGAGCAACGCCCTGGCAGCCTCGTCCGCACACTGTGGGCCGATACCACAAACCGCGACACTGACCCGGGAGTCTAAATCCACAATTTGCCCTGCGGCCACACGGCGTCCAAGCAGCAACCGTGCCTCGCGGCACATCGCAGCAACCACCCCAATCTGCATAGGTGATGGCACGTCACAATCTCAGCGTTTGAGCCTAACCACCTGCTTGCGAATTCCGGTACCGTGCCAGGGCCCAGAGCGGAAAATACCGATCATAGCCGTGATACTTGAGGTAGAAGACACGCGGAAATCCAGGGGCATTGTGACCTCGATCAAACCACAGCCCGGCATTATTTTGCTGCCCCAGAAGATATCTAATACCACCTTGCACCGATTTTGAATTGCCCTGGCCTGCAGCAATCAGGCCCATCACAGCCCAGGCCGTCTGCACACTGGTACTTTTGTCATGCTTGCCTTTCTCACGCGGCTCAAAATAACTGTAATTCGTCTCCCCCCAACCCCCGTCATCGCGCTGTACACTATCAAGCCAGGCAACAGCACGCTGGATATAGGCCTGCTGCGGCGACTCACCCGCCATTTCCAGTGCCATCAGAACCGACCAGGTCCCATAAATGTAGTTCGTCCCCCAACGCCCGAACCAGCACCCCTCGGGTTGCTGTTCCGAGCGAATAAACGCCAGACCCCGATCAATTTGCCGACGGAACCGCTCACGGTCGAGTTTTGATAAAAACCCAATACAGCGGGCCGTCACATCCACAGTTGGGGGATCCAGCAAGGCGCCATGATCGGCAAACGGGATCTCGTTCAGGTAATAGCAGGTATTGTCCACATCGAACGACGCCCAGCCACCATTGTGCGATTGCATGCCACATATCCATTCTGCGGCACGTTCAATATTTGCGGAAAATTCAACACCATCACTGTTCAACATGGCCCAGGCCACCACCGGAGTATCGTCAATGTCCGGGTAGTGGTCATTGCGGAACTCAAACGCCCAGCCACCACCACGCAGGGCCGGTCTGGATTCGCGCCAATCGCCAGGGTGATTCAGCAATTGTAAAGGCGCGATCCAGTTCAACGCCCTGCGCACATCTGTATCGTCACCGCCCACAGCCTCTTGCAGAGCCAAGGCGGCCAAACCGGTATCCCATACCGGCGACAAACAGGGTTGGCAATACGCTTGCGTTTCTTTGACCACCAACAGACCGCATAACGCAGCTCGGGTCTGCTCACGCAACGGATGCTCCGGACCAAAACCCATGCTCCGCAAGGCTTCATGAGCATTGGCCATGGCCGGGAAAATCCCTCCCAGCCCCGCATCACCATTCAAGCGTTCAACGAACCACTCCCGGGCCTTGCGGATCGCCCGGGCACGGATAAATCCCGGCACCAAGGGTTCCAGGTAGCGGCCCACTTGATCAAGATAGTAAAAACACCGGTTCAAACCTGAACGTACGGGAAAATAATCCTGTTCTTCAAAAGGCGGAATCACAAATAATTCACTGACATCGACCTTACGCGGGTTGGCCGCTTGCGGTTTCAACGTACACAGGATGAACAACGGCACCATGACAGTCCGGGACCAATACGAGACTTTACTCAAATGAAACGGGAACCACTTCGGCAGCAAAATAATTTCCACCGGGATAAAGGGCACTGCATCCCAGGGTATTTGGGCAAATAACGCCAACGTGATGTGGGTAAAAACATTGGCATGGGCCGCACCGCCCATTGCCAAAATCAGATCCCTGGCCGCGAGCATATGCTCGGCGTGTGGATCATCGCCGATTAGCTTTAGTGCGTAGTAACACTTGACCGTACAACTTAGATCAGCTTCCCCGTCGAGATACAGCGGCCAACCGCCCCGTTCATCCTGGTGATTGCGTAAATACACCCCAATTTTTTCTTCCAACCCAGCATCAACTTCATCCATGAAATGCATCATGAGAATGTATTCGGCGGGAATGGTGCAATCTGCCTCAAACTCATAACACCAGTAGCCACTGCCGTGTTGATCGGCCTTCAGGGCATCAACAGCGTTGTCAATTGCCTCGTCCAGAGGGGACCATCCCTCCAACTCCACTGGCGGTTGCATTTGCGGCATATCTGTCTGATCAGACTGTCCGGGTGATTGATTTATATCCATAAACGACTACTGTCCGTCCTTTAACCTCTATGCCCCAAGCGATGAAGATCCTACACCGGAAGTGCTTGTTCCTTCTTCACGCTTGCGGGTAATGGCCGTGTAAATAATCCGAACAACACTTTGAGCAGCCAATCCTGACGGGCTGCGAATTGCGTGATTACGATGGTCGCTTTAACGCTGCGACGGGATATTTTGACCTGCTGACCACAGGAAAATTCTGGATTCGCGTTGATTTTACGTAATGTTAACACTGCCATACCCAGTGCCCACAAGCAGAAATTACGCATTCCATGCTG
>CAZAWX010000006.1:8511-11837 GCA_964488985.1 uncultured Ectothiorhodospiraceae bacterium | reverse complement strand
ACACAAAAAAGTTCCGTGAGCATTTCCCCCACCACCCCTGCGACGTAATAGCAGTACTCATCCATTTCAGCCATATCGCGCAACCCATGGCGGGTATCAAGCGTTTGAAAATGCGCCATGCCTGTGGACATAATCGCAACACATCGACGCATGGATGCATGCTCTGCCGGTGAAAAACGATGGGTAACTCGGACCACTTTTGCAGTATTGAGCACCAACTCAAGCTCTGCGGCAGGCAACTTTGGTGAAAGATGTGCATGTAAGTCTTGCGCAAATCGATCCGGATCAATTTCTTCATCCAAAACCTGGATAAACTGCTCCGCATAGGTTTGCTTATGCGCAGGTGTCAGGTCCGGATCGTCCTCAATTGTGTCGGCGATTCGACATAGCAGGTAGGCATTTGCGACCACTTTGTACAGATCATTGGGCAACTGCGGAATCGTCAGAGCAAACGTCCGCGATACCTGCTCAAGAATCTGTGCCTGGTAGCGCAGATCATCGTTTTCTATGGGTTGTGCCCCTGAACCGGTCATGAGTTGTAATCCATTCTGACTGTCGGCTGCGATGCTTTCCATGCCTGCGATGCGTTATTATTAACGGCTGTGGATGAAGACCGATACCACGGCATAGGAATGCAGTATAACGATCCTTGGCCCGTATTTCTCACCGGGGCCAGGATTGAAGCACAATCTAAATTATCCGGTGAGAACTTTGGTCTGAGGGAGTGCCATGACCTACAAAAACATCAGGATCCCCGAACAGGGCGAAAAAATCACCGTCAAGGACGGCAAACTGAGTGTTCCCACCAACCCCATCCTTGGCTATATCGAAGGCGACGGCATCGGTCCGGATATCAGCCGTGCCAGCATGCGCATGTGGGAGGCGGCAATTGAAAAAGCCTACCAGGGCAAACGTAAAGTTCATTGGTGTGAACTGTATATGGGCGAAAAAGCCGCCGGTTTGTACGACGGTAATTATTTTCCAGCCGAGAGCCTGGACGCCATACGTGAACTGGTGGTTGCAGTTAAGGGCCCTCTGACCACACCGGTCGGCGGTGGTTTCCGCTCATTAAACGTCAGCCTGCGCCAGGAGCTGGATTTATATGCCTGTGTCAGGCCGGTGCAGCATTATGCTGGCGTGCCGTCACCACTGAAAAAACCAGAAGAAGTGGATGTGGTCATCTTCCGTGAAAACAGCGAAGACGTATATTCTGGTATCGAATTTGCCGCCGGCACGGATGAAAATGCGAAGTTAGCCAAATTTCTACGTGAGGAGATGGGTGTCACCTTCTTCGATGGTGCTGCTCTGGGCATCAAACCCGTAAGTGAATTCGCAAGCAAGCGTCTGATCAGAAAAGCCATTCAGTATGCAGTCGATAATGGCCGTAAAAGTGTCGCCCTGGTCCACAAGGGTAACATCATGAAATACACCGAAGGTGCATTTCGCAACTGGGGCTATGAACTGGCCCGTGAAGAATTTGGAGAGCAGACCATTTCCGAGGAAGATCTCTGGGAGAAATACGACGGTAAATGCCCGGATGGAAAAATCATTATCAAGGATCGCATCGCTGACATTATCTTTCAGCATATGCTCCTCAGGCCGGCTGAATTCGATGTGCTGGCGACCTTGAACCTCAATGGCGACTACATTTCAGACGCCGCTGCAGCGGAAGTCGGTGGTATGGGCATCGCCCCCGGGGCCAACATCGCCGATCACATGGCGGTATTTGAGGCCACCCATGGCACGGCGCCAAAATACACCAACATGGATAAGGTGAATCCTGGCTCGTTGTTGTTTTCCGGTGTCATGATGCTGGAATACATCGGTATGCAGGAAGCTGCCGACCTGATCAAAAGCGCATTCCGTAAGACAATTGCCGCAAAAATTGTCACCTACGATTTCGCCCGCCTGATGGAAGGTTCAACCGTTGTTGGGACCAGCGGCTTCGCCGATGCGGTCATTGAACGCATGTAAAATGCCTCAAAGCCAGACCACCACGGTGAAATAACACCGTGGTGGTCTCATCAACAGTTAAGAATTGCCGGTACTAAAGGCCGGCATTTTCTTTTCCGGTCGCTATACCAGCAGAACAGTGGAACCGGTGGTCTGCCGGGATTCAAGTGCCCGGTGTGCATCGGCAGCATCTGCCAAAGCAAAGGTCTGATTCACATTGACCTTGACTGCACCCTTACCCAGCATGGCAAATACAGCTTCGACCGAAGCCACTAACTCCTCACGACTGGCGGTATAGGTCATCAAGGTCGGGCGGGTCAGATACAAGGATCCTTTACCGCTCAGTATTCCCGGATCAAACGCTTCGACCTTGCCTGAAGACTGGCCAAAACTGACCAGCATGCCCCTGGGTTGCAGGCAATCGAGTGATTTCATAAAGGTATCACGGCCGACCGAATCGTAGACGACGGGAACCCCCTTGCCGTCGGTGATCTCCATAACACGAGCCACGAAATCCTCGTCTTTGTAAAGAATCGTATGGGTACAACCATGGGCTTTGGCCAGAGCGGCTTTTTCCTCGCTACCGACAGTGCCAATGACCGTAACCCCCATGGAACTCGCCCACTGGCAAGCCAACAAACCCACGCCACCGGATGCCGCATGGAAAACGATGGTGTCACCCGCCTTGACCGGATAGGTCCGCTGCAACAGATATTCCGTGGTCATTCCCTGGAGCATGACCGCGGCAACCTGCTGGTCTTGAAGGTTTTCAGGAACCTTGACCAGAGCAGCAGCCGCAATCAGACGACGCTCGGCATAGCCGCCCATATTTCGCCCATAGGCCACCCGCTCACCGACCCGTAGCCCTTCAACACCGGGCCCAAGAGCCTCAATAACCCCGACAGCCTCCATACCCGGTATGAAAGGAAGTCCCGGTGATGGATACGTGCCGGTGCGAAAGTAGACATCAATAAAGTTCAGCCCTACCGCGCTTTGGCGCAGTAACACCTCACCCGGGCCGGGCTCGCCAACCGCCACCTCTTCCCACTGCAAGACCTCGGGGCCGCCAGTGGCGTGAATTTGAATTGCGTGTGTCATCATCGCTCCTTTGTCTGCTTGAACAATGCCACTGCATTATTTCTGTACCGATTGAGTATAACGCCTGTCCGCCATCCTGATCCCGACCACTGCTCGACTACGCCGACAGCGATTCATTACCTTGGCAAACTGATTCTGCGCTTATACATCGCTTCCAGGTTATCAAGCGACACTGTGCAGGACAGCCGGGGATTGGGATTAGTTGTGTGGCTGGCAGGGATGCCGCATCCAGGACGACTGAGACATATTTACGGCGGCTTGTGGTACCAACATCC
>CAZAWX010000006.1:0-8411 GCA_964488985.1 uncultured Ectothiorhodospiraceae bacterium | reverse complement strand
TCCGATCCCGGCTGCCGCAATCGAGGCGGTCAAAATGGGCACGACCGTCGCCACCAACGCCCTGCTGGAACGCAAAGGTGAGCGCACCTTACTGCTGATCAGCCAGGGCTTTGGCGATGCCCTGCGCATTGGTTACCAGGCGCGCGCAGCGTTGTTTGCCCGCAAACTGGTCAAGCCCAGTGAACTTTATGAACGTGTCGCTGAAATCGAGGAACGCCTCAGTGCCCAGGGCGATGTTTTGCGGGCACTTAATGAGCAGCAATGCGCCACACACCTGGAGGAGGCCTACGCGTCAGGTATCCGCGCGGTGGCTATCGTCTTCATGCATGGCTATCGCCACCATGACCATGAACTCAAAGCCGCTGAACTGGCCCGGCAAGCGGGCTTCACACAGGTCTCGGTATCACATCAGGTCAGTCCGTTAATGAAGCTGGTCAGTCGTGGTGACACCACTGTAGTGGATGCGTATCTGACCCCGATACTGCGCCGTTATGTCGATCAGGTTGCCGCAGAACTGAACGGTGCCCGCTTGATGTTTATGCAATCCAATGGTGGCCTGACCGACGCCAACCTGTTTCAAGGCAAAGACAGTATTTTGTCCGGGCCCGCGGGCGGCATTGTCGGTGCCGTCGCCACCAGTGAACAAGCCGGCTTCGATCGCATCATTGGTTTCGATATGGGGGGGACCTCAACAGATGTCTCCCACTATGCCGGTGAATATGAACGGGCCTTCGATACGCAGGTTGCAGGGGTGCGCATGCGGGTGCCCATCATGCGCATCCACACCGTGGCCGCCGGTGGTGGCTCCATATTGCACTTCGAAGATTTCCGTTATCGAGTCGGCCCGGATTCGGCCGGGGCCAACCCAGGCCCGGCCTGTTACCGCCGCGGCGGTCCGCTGACGGTCACCGATTGCAATGTCATGCTGGGGAAACTGCATGCGGATTATTTCCCCGCAGTATTCGGTCCCAGCGCCGACCAGCACATCGATCCGGAAGTGGTCAAGATCCGCTTCGAAGAGATGGCGCAAACGATTTTTGCGGCCACGGGCACACGCCAGGAAGCGGAGCGTGTCGCCGAAGGCTTTTTGAAAATTGCTGTTGAAAATATGGCCAACGCCATCAAAAAAATCTCCGTCCAACGGGGCTATGACGTAACCGAATACACCTTGTGCTGCTTCGGTGGCGCCGGTGGTCAGCATGCCTGCCTGGTGGCCGATGCCCTGGGCATGGAGCGGGTGTTCCTGCATGCCTATGCCGGGGTGTTATCAGCCTATGGAATGGGCCTTGCCGATATACGCGCGCTACGCGAAAAGGCGGTGGAGTGCCCGCTTGATGCCACCGTGACCGCTACGTTGGCACCGCTATTGAATGAACTTGAAAACAGTGCCCGCAGGGAAGTTCTGGATCAGGGGCTGACTGATGCGCAGATCAGCTGCCACTTCCAGGCGCATATTCGCTATGACGGCACGGATTCATCATTGCAGGTGGACTATGGCGATTACGATAGCCTGGTAAATGGTTTTGAAGCCCAGTATCGAGATCGATTCGGCTTCATCATGAAGGATAAGCCGCTGATTATCGAGGCTGTCTCCGCAGAGGCCATCGGTCATACGCAACGTGTTCGTGACCCGGTACTGGAGGCGACAATAAACGACGCACCGGCCGAGCCTATCGATACGGTACGCATGTATCAGAACGGCGCATGGGTTGCAGCCCCGTTATACGATCGCGATCACCTGGCCAGCGGGCGAGCGCTCATCGGACCGGCCATTATTCGCGAAAGTACCGGCACCACCGTGATTGAAAGCGGCTGGGCCGCACAGTTGACCGCCAGAAACCATCTCATTCTGGAACGTATTGAACCTCTGGCAAGACAACATGCCATCGGCACTGAAGCCGATCCAGTCATGCTCGAAGTCTTCAATAACCTGTTCATGTCCATCGCCGAACAAATGGGTGCGGCACTGGAAAATACCGCCTACTCGGTCAACATCAAAGAACGATTAGACTTTTCCTGTGCGGTTTTCGACCGCCAGGGCCAACTCATCGCCAATGCGCCGCATATGCCGGTTCATCTGGGCAGTATGAGTGAAAGCGTGCAGGTGATCATCGACAAACGCAAAACGAGCATGCAGCCAGGCGATGTCTACATGCTCAACAATCCCTATCGGGGTGGCACGCATTTACCTGATATTACCCTGATTACACCGGTCTTCGATGATGCCGGCGACAGCGTGATATTTTATGTTGCCTCCCGTGGTCACCATGCCGATGTCGGTGGTATCAGCCCCGGCTCCATGCCGCCGCACAGCACCCACATCGACCAGGAAGGGGTCTTGATTGATAACTTCAAACTGGTCGCGGAAGGTAAATTTCTAGAGCCCGATACCCGGCAGTTATTACTCAGCGGCGCCTATCCGGTGCGCAATGTGGAGCAGAATATCGCCGATCTGAAAGCGCAGATTGCCGCGAATGAAAAAGGCCTGCAAGAGCTTGGGAAAATGGTCGGGCATTTCGGCATCGACGTTGTCCAGGCCTATATGCAGCATGTTCAGGATAATGCGCAAGGCGCTGTACGGCGCGTCTTGGGAGTATTGGACGATGGCCATTTCCGTTATGAAATGGACTCCGGCTGTGCCATAGAAGTCACCATCAAAGTGGATCGGCAGGCACGCCGGGCGAGCATCGATTTCACCGGTACCAGTGACCAGTTGGAATCAAATTACAACGCCCCCTCCGCCGTGTGCCGCGCTGCCGTGCTCTATGTTTTCCGGTCTTTGGTTGATGATGATATCCCCATGAATGATGGCTGTCTGAAACCCATTGATATTAAAATTCCCGATGGTTGTATGCTGGCCCCGCATTATCCCGCCGCAGTGGTTGCCGGAAATGTTGAAACCTCACAATATGTCACCGATACACTGTATGGTGCACTCGGCGTCATGGCTGCATCCCAGGGCACAATGAATAACTTCACCTGGGGTAATGAACAGTATCAATATTATGAAACGATTTGTGGCGGCTCCGGAGCGGGGCCCGATTTCGACGGCTGCGATGCGATTCACACCCACATGACCAACGCCCGGTTAACGGATCCGGAAGTCCTCGAGTGGCGCTTTCCAGTGTTACTGGAAAGCTTCGCCATACGCCCCAACAGTGGCGGCAAAGGCCACCATCGAGGAGGTGACGGGACTGTTCGCAGGGTACGTTTCCTGCGGGCCATGACCGCTGCCATCCTCTCCGGGCATCGCCGCATCCCTCCCTATGGTATGGCCGGCGGGGAACCCGGTGCATTGGGTCACAACCGGGTTGAGCGCAGCGACGGTGAAATCACCATTCTCGGACCGGCCGACATCACCGAAATTGCTCCCGGCGATGTGTTCGTGATCGAAACCCCCGGCGGCGGCGGCTACGGCCCGATGGATAATTGATACCGTATTTAACGCTGTGTGATGGGCACAAACGCCCGTTGCGATTCACCGGTGTAAATCTGCCGCGGCCGGCCAATGCGTCGGTCGGGGTCCTGCATTAACTCCTTCCAGTGGGCTATCCAGCCGGGCATCCGCCCCAGGGCGAACATCACGGTGAACATGTCGGTAGGGATCCCCATGGCCCGATAGATGATACCACTGTAAAAATCGACATTTGGATAGAGTTTTCGTTGCACAAAATAGTCGTCTTCAAGCGCCCTGGACTCGAGGTTCATGGCGATTTCGAGTAAAGGATCGTCAACCTCAAGTTCCTTCAGCACCCGATCGGCTGATGCTTTGAGAATTCTTGCGCGCGGGTCGAAGTTTTTGTAAACCCGGTGACCGAAACCCATCAACCTGAAGCTCGACTTGCTGTCCTTGGCCATATCAAGATATTTGCGGTAATCCCCACCATCGTCATGGATCATCTGTAACATCTCAATGACCTTCTGATTGGCGCCGCCGTGCAGTGGCCCCCACAATGCGCAGACCCCTGCCGCGATAGAGGCAAACAGATTAGCCTCGCTACTGCCAACCATCCGCACCGTGGAGGTACTGCAGTTCTGCTCGTGATCGGCATGCAGGACCAGTAGCAGATTCAGCGCTTCGTCCAGAACTGCAGGCACCTCGTATTCTTCGGCTGGCACCGAATACATCATATGCAGCATATTCGCCGTGTAACTAAGATTATTTCGTGGATAAGAAAAGGGTTGGCCGATCGATTTTTTGTAAGCAAATGCGGCAATTGTTTTCGCCTTTGCCAATAGCCGAATGATGTTGAGTTCAACATCTTCTACTGTGTCCATTTCCGGATAATACGTTGAAAGCGCGGAAACCATAGATGACAGGATCGCCATCGGATGTGCCCCTGGGGGGTAGCCCTCAAAGAATTTCTTCATGTCCTCATGGATCAGACTATGATAGGTGAGCAGATGTCGAAATCCGGCAAGTTCATCCGTACTTGGAAGTTGACCGTTAATGAGCAGATAACAGACTTCGGTGAAACGGGCGGACCCGGCGAGTTCCTCGATGGGGTAGCCCCGATAACGCAAAATACCCTTTTCTCCATCGATATAGGTGATGCCACTGCGGCACGCCCCGGTATTGCCGTAGCCTGGATCCAGAGTCACCGCCATGGATTGTGATCGAAGCGAACCGATGTCAAGCCCCACTTCGTCCTCGGTGCCGACAGTCACAGGCAATTCATAATCCTTCCCAGCCAGGCTCAGTTTTGCGGTCGTCATCTTAGCTACTCCTCATATCAGCATATCGGGTCAGAGAACCCACGTTTTATCATAGCCAGCCACAGAGTCGGTATATTGACGCTGATCAAGTCCCGGGCCGTCCTGACAAGTGACAACGCAAACCTGACGGGAACGCCAAGGTCACGTAGACTGCATCCAGGATAACGGTATCGGGGCTGTTTTTCGCCGATAATCGGCTTACTGGAACCCAGTGTAACAGCAATGAGGATCGCCATGATGAACCCGGCAAGCGCCACGCAATCGCCTGACAAACGTCCCTTTTGGCGCGAACGCTGTGAGTTGGCCTGTGCCTTTCGCTGGGCAGCACGCCTGAACTTTCATGAAGCTGTCGCCAATCATTTCAGCCTTGCCGTGTCCGACGATGGCCGGCAATTCCTCATGAACCCAGATGCACGGCACTTTTCTAAAATCCGGGCCAGTGAGTTGTTATTATTAAACGCTGACGATACCGGTACCATGGCTCAACCCGATGCACCGGACCCGACCGCATGGGCATTGCACAGCGCCCTGCACCTGCAGATTCCACAAGCCCGCTGTGTGCTGCATGTGCATTCGAAATACGCCACCGTGCTTGCCTCTCTGGCCGATTCCACTCTGCCACCGATTGATCAGAACAGCATGCGTTTTTACGCAAGAGTTGCGATTGATGATGGCTTCGATGGCATGGGACTCGGTGACGAAGCACAACGTGTTTGCGCCAGTTTTGGCAACAAGCCGATTTTGCTGATGGGCAATCATGGGGTCATGATCAGCGCCCACAGTGTCGCCCAGGCCTTCGACGATCTGTACTACTTTGAAAGGGCCTGTGAAACGGTAATCACCGCTTATATGACCGGCAAACCACTACGTATCGCCAGCCCTGAAGTGGCAGAAAAAACCGCCCAGCAATGGTCCGAGTATCCGCAGTTTGCAGACAAACACTTTCGTCAACTCATCGCTATCCTCGATGAGGAAGAACCCGATTACAAGAGTTAGACTGGACCTGGTAGCCGATGTTCATCCTCAAAACCGGACTTTTATTTGTCCTCACGGCATTCACTGAAATCATCGGCTGCTATCTTCCTTACCTGTGGCTGCGCAAGGCGGGTTCGATCTGGTTACTACTGCCAGCAGCCATTTCGTTGGCTCTGTTTGTCTGGTTGCTAAGTCTGCACCCGACCGCTGCCGGGCGGGTTTACGCTGCCTACGGTGGCGTTTACGTCGCCGTTGCGGTGTTCTGGCTGTGGGCCGTCAATGGCATCCGCCCCAATGCCTGGGATATTGTCGGATCTGCGGTAATTCTCATTGGTATGTCGATCATCGTGCTCGGCAGCCGGAGTACCTGAGCCGGGATATTCCGCAGATACCCTGATACAGGCTTCCAGGTAAACCTTGGACGTCTAACGCATCAGAATTCAGGCGACCCGAATGCTCTGCGCTTGTGCAGGAGCGTACATTTTTGCAGCGACCCAGTTATGAAAATGATGCGTAGGCGTTTCCATCACCGGTGAAAACACCCCACCACTGTATGCTGGCGAAGCCCGGCCATCGTGCATGCCTTCAACAACGCCGACATCTTCGATGAAAATTTCTCTCCAGCCGGCAAGGACATTACTGCGTTCTGCGGCATGTGATTCACTGACCGCTTCATCCCCCACATAAAATATACGCAGTCGCTCCAGGGTTTTGTCACAGGCAATGGGTTGCAGCAAAATTGCATAGGCGTGATCGAATTGCAGCCCCAGCAACACATTTGGAAACAGCGCAATATACTCGGCGGTGGATTTTAATTGTTCCGGCCAAGCCCTGAATGCGGGTAGATTCAGCCCCTCGCGCTGGGCGTAATTGAATGCCAGACTGCCCTGCCCTGCGCCGATCTCACCGGCGAGGATGTTGTAATGATCTTCCAACCGCGAATAACTGTTCAAACCCGGATGCACCATTGGCAGGTGATAACTTTCCAGATAATTGTCAACCGCCAGTTTCCAGTTCGCATTCAAAGGCAATTCCAGGGCACAACCTTGTGTCGTGGTGCGAACTTCCGCAAAGCCGTCCGCGCCCAGAAATTTTGCCCAACGCTGCTCGAGAGGCGCGATAAACTCCTCGAAGGCTTCAGCTTTGCCATCGAGGTTGACGAAAACCATGCCTAACCACTCGGCACTGCGCAATGCCCTGAGACCGTGATCGGACTTGTCAAAACCTTCGACCTCGTGCTTGCCTGGTCCACCGATATGCGGGGTCACTTTGAGACAACCGTCAAAACCATATCCCCACTGGTGGTAAGGACAGACAATGCCGCCCCGGGGCATTTTTCCTTTTTCTCGCACCAGGCGTATGCCTCGATGGCTGCAGACGTTATGAAAGACCCGGCTCTGGCCACTTCTGTCACGCACCTGCAACAGCGGCAGACCCAGCAGATCAACCGGTGCGGCCCAACCGGGCTGTAAATCATCTACAAATCCAACACACGTCCAGGCTGGTGATAACAGCCTCTCACGTTCCATTAGTGCCCAGTCAGGATCCCGGTAGGCCCGATTAGGCAAACCGCTGGCGGCGTTGATAGGGCTTCTGATGGCCTGGTATTCGCTGGCTGTGAGCATAAGCCCTCTCCTGGCTTGGGTTCGATGCTGGCTTGTCGCATCTTGAATAGTAATCTACAGTCCCATAATACAGCTTACAAACGAGGATATTTCCGTACTACAGGATTACTTTAGCTAATGCGTAATAATCCAATCAAACATCCAAATTTGAAAGCCCTGAGTTTCTTTGAGGCTGCTGGAAGACTTTTGAGTTTTACCGCCGCAGCCCATGAACTCAATGTCACCCAGGGGGCGGTTAGTCGCCAGATCCGTCTGCTTGAAGAAAGTCTCGGTGCATCCCTGTTCAGACGCGGCCACCGCCACGTTGAACTGACCCGACCTGGGCGTAGTTATCATCGCGCAATTTCCATGGCCCTGGCACATATTGCTGAGGCGACCGAAGAACTCGCCATCAGTCCTGATAACCAGCAATTGGTCATTGGCGCCAGTAACGCTGTCGCTATGTACTGGCTGATGCCCAGGCTGGCTTCATTGCGCGCCCTGGTGCCGCAATTGAATGTGCAAATTCTTAGTTCCGATACAGATATCACCACCCAAAAAGGCCAGTTTGATATTGGCATCCAGTTCGGCAAGGGCCACTGGCCGGGCTTTATCAGCCAGTTTCTCGGGTTCGGTGAAATTGTTCCCGTATGCAGTCCGGCTTATCTTCACGACCGGACTCCCTTTGTCAGCCCGGCAGACTTAAAACAGGCTGCCCTGCTGCATCTGGACGATGATCGCTGGAACTGGGTGAGTTGGCCGGTGTGGTTCAGGGAAATGGGTGTTGCGGGACCCTACCCAAAACCGGTACTGCGCACCAACAGCTACTCGATTCTCAACAAAGCCGCCCTGGACAGCCAGGGGATCGCACTGGGCTGGCGTTACTTGAGTGATGAACACCTTGAAAACGGCTGGCTGCAGGTTGCCTGCCCCAGCCGACTGACGACCCGTGAAGGGTTTTACCTGGTGGCCGATAAGGGCGCCCCGATGAGCGCTGAGCAGGAACTGGCCTGGAACTGGATCCGGGCAGAATTTGCAGGCACAAACAACGACTACTGTTCTAATAATCAGTCTATATGCCAGGCATATTCAGCTTGAGGCGAAGGCGAATTGAAA
>CAZAWX010000005.1:0-47192 GCA_964488985.1 uncultured Ectothiorhodospiraceae bacterium | reverse complement strand
GTTCGGCAGATAGTTCCGCCAGCTTGTCGGCAGCGGCCCAAAGCTTGTCCTCGAAGCCGAGGTTGGCGGCCGATGCTTTCGTCTGCTTAGCCATGTATAAGTTTGCTCCTTCTACGCTTCACTCGAATGCTGGTGGTCTGGTTCGATTCATTTTCATCAGGTCCAGGTAATTCACTACCGTGTTCTTACAGATCTCTCACGTTAGTGGTGTTGTAAAATCCTGAGTCCGCCGTCAACTTCGTGGTCTTGAAAATGGCTGACGGCGTGCAACCAGAACTTCCGATGTAATTCCCCATCTGCACACACGCTCCGCAACGATGACTTCCCATTGATTCGCCTGGAGTTTGTCACGTAATACGATCGGGCGGCAGCCACCCACCCAGGCTGGATTGATACGATGCAGTGCCAACCAGCCGGCACTGACCAGTGCGCTTACCCCAGTACCCGGAGTAATACCCGCATGGCAAAACAGTCCATCCGGGGCCAGGATTCGTGCGGCTTCCGCCAGCATCGTCTGGATCGATGCCTCTCCCAGTAAGTCAAAAACGTAACTACTGAAGAACCGATCAGCCCATCCTGTAGCGACTGGCATTGGAAATTCACCTGCATGAACCAGATCTACGCGCGCCCGATCAGCAAATGCTGCCACTCGCTCCTGTGCCAGTTTAATCATGGTGGAACTGATATCCACGCCATGATAGTGAAATTGCGTATCGGTAGCGTGCGCTAGAAGTTGTGCTGCAATTCGTCCCGTACCACAGCCAAACTCGAAGACCCGATGCCCTGTATAGATCGAACCCGCATCGATCAGGCGGGCAAGCGCTGCATCTTCATAGAATCCCTGCCGGTCCTGACGTGCACCAAAACGGTCGTAGAAGTGTCTGGCATCGTTTGCCGTGAAACGTTCGTCACCTGGATGTTTGGTCTGCATACCATCCCCCATTGATGAATGCGCCAATTTGGCGATGCTCATAGGCTCGTTCTTAAGCGCGTCAATGTGACGATGCTACTCCTGTTCGGTCACTGTGTAACCAGAATGCAGGCGCGTCCTCGGACATTGATTCATGAACTGAGCAGTGGTCGAAGCCGAAGGCTACTGCAAGTGGCTTCGGTCGCCTGCAAGCATGGCAGCATCGCCAAGGAAGACCTGGGATTGAAGGATGAGGAGAAAATCCGATCGGGGCACTGAATCTGGCTGACAGCTATTACAGTCGTACCTGGGGGCCAGACAAACCGGAAAAGACCCCTAAAATCCCCCTTGAAGGACGGCACAAACGCGCGTGCCCATAAAATTTACAGACGAAATTTAACCCATATTCCACAACCAGAAATCTAAATTTTCTGCTATTGATACCGGGTTTTTATGCCTTGCACAAAGGGTTTTAGACTCTGATGATGTGATTACGACTGCGCGACCCCTGGCCGCACGAAGTCCGTTACCATGTTTGTCGCAGGCGGTCCCTATCCGAACCTGCAACGCGACAAAGACAACACCTTGCCAAAATAATATCCACAAGCAAGAAAGTCGATCGCCTGGCGCAGTTGCGGGCGCTACCCGAACAAGTACGGGGGTAAAAATCGGGGACTGAGCCTTCCTTCAGTAACCCAAAGCATAACCGGCGCGGCGCGGATCGGCGCCAGCATGCAAAACCTTCGTCGCCGGATCGCGCACGATTGCGCAGACGCCGCCTGCTTTCCAGGTCCATTCTGGCCACCAGTCCACCCGCTGACCCAGACGTTTTAAGTCTGCCCCGGTACCCGGATCTATGCGCTTTTCCAGCATTAGCAAATCTGCATGATAATCATTTGGCGCAAAGGATGAAATATAGCTGTAGGTTGCAAAACGAGGCGCTTCGATCGCGCACTGTACATCCATACCGAACTGTACAATATTCAAAAAGACCTGCAACATTGCCTGAATCTGCACATCACCGCCGGGAGTTCCGAATGCCATCAGGGTTTCACCCTTGCGTGTCGCCAAAGCCGGATTTGGCGTTAGCCGCGGACGTTTACCCGCTGCGACCGAGGCAGCATGCCCGGTGATAACTCGCGATTGTGAACCCCGCGATGAGGGGCACAAACCCGTCCCCGGAATGACTTCAGTATCGCAGGAGGTATCACTGGGCGTGGCAGAAAAAACATTTCCCATGGCGTCTATGACACATACATAGGATGTGTCCGGACTCGACAGATCACGCGGTTCGGTGGCATGGGGATCGATACTGGAATGTCCACCGGCTTGCGTGCCGGTATGCTGAGTTAAGGCCGCGCCTGAATTCGGATTGCCTGCTGGCGGCATGCCCGGTACGGCCCGGGCCGGATCAATCAGGGCGTTGCGTGCCTTCGCGTAACGCTCGCTCAACAACCCCTGCAGGGGGACATCGACAAATGCGGGATCGCCGATGTATTGCTCGCGATCGGCGAACACCAGTTTCAAAGTTTCGGTCAAATGATGAATATAGGCCGGGGAATTATGCGCAAACGCGCTGCAGTCCACCTGGTTCAACATCGTCATGGCTTGCGTAAGGCTTGGTCCCTGGCACCAGGGCCCACAGGCATACACGTCGATGTCTTTGAATGTTGCCTTGACCGGCGCTTCGATGCGTGCCTGGTACGCGGCCATATCCGCCAGGGTCAGCAGGCCGCCATTGGCCTTGTGATACTCGCAGATGGTACGGGCAATATCACCTTTATAGAAAGCATCCCGCACGGCCCTTAGCCCGGCTTGCCGGCCTTTGCCTGCGGCAGATTGTTCGCAATCGAGCATATATTGCAGGGTCGCTGCCAAGTCCGTTTGCACAAAGACTTCACCCACCCGGGGTGGCCGTCCCTGCGGCAGGTAGATGCGCGCGTTTTCAGGCCAGCGGGCATAACCTGCTTGATGGTCGCGAATAAATTCATTGAACAAATTAAACACGGGAAACCCATCCCGGGCAAATTGCACGGCTTTTGCAGCGACTTGTGAAAACGTCATGGTGCCAAAGCGTTCCAGTGCCAGCAGCCAGGCAGCTGGCGCGGCGGGCACGACCGTGCGTAACAGCCCATGAGGAATCTGGCCACCGTGCTGTTCACGGAAAAATGCCACACTGGCAGCGGCGGGCCAGGTCCCAAGGCCGTCAATGGTGATGACTTTATCGCTGGCGGCCATTTTAATCATCATCGGTGCCACACCGGCGATGTTGACCAGATCGCTATGCAGGACGCCGAGTGCGATACATGCGGCAATACCAGCGTCAACTGCATTGCCGCCATCGTTCAGGATCTCAAAAGACGCCTGAGTCGCTAAATAATGTCCCGATGAAACCGCATGCTGTGTCGCCATAATCGTGGGTCGATGACTACTCATTCCTCGCCTCACTCCTGAAATGCTCAATTCACACTGAGACCATTTTAATCCAACAGCAGCATTTCGGTTATTATGGACATGGACACCCTTGCCACAGCACACAATTGCCTGGACACAGATGTGAGCCGTAACTTGAACGACTCAATGTCCCAAGGGCCGGATCATTGTTCATCCGCAGCAGGCACTGGGTGTTGCTCTCAATATCTAAGCTGGCGACAATCAGGACACTTGGCGTTTCGATTGAAGGTGGCCAATCGCGGCTTCAAGCGCCACAGCGGTACATATCACCAGTATCGCCAGTAGCTGCCAGATGCTCAGGGATGTTCCAAGGAAAGTAACGGCCAGGAAGGCCGCCATCACTGGCTTTAGGTATCGCGATTTTGCCGCAGCCAATCTTCGCCCATCAATAACGGTAAATAGGCGTCACGTAACAACTCAAGTCCACCGTTTCCGGCGAGACGGACCAGTGCCTCATTTACCCAGGCAAGTCTTGGCCCAATTTCACGGAGTATGTTGATGAGAACAACAGCATGACAAGCATAACCTGGCTTACTCAGGTGCACCTGGGCGGCATACAGGCCGCCCACCGATAATCCGGTAAATACCGGTTTTTGTGGTTTAACTGCATTCAGTAACTGCATCGCATCAGCGATAATATTGTTCTGATTAATTTCCCCGGGACTGAATGTGCTACCCGCCTGGCCACGTAAATTCCAGGTCAACAGGCCATGGCCCTGTTCAATAAGCGCCGGGCCGATCCCGGTTTCCCACATCTGCTTGTCACCGGTAAGCGGATTGAAACACGCCAGCGTGTAACCATCATTGCTGGCTGGCGCCCGATAGTCGTAAGCAAGCCCATCATGAGATGTTAAATCGAGAAACATGTTGAACTCCTGCATCAGAACACGTTTTTATAGAACTGCTAAAGATGTCCAAATTGATCTGGAGCGATTGTAATCAATAACCATGGCCTCAGAAACAGGTATGACAGATTCAAACTTTAACGATATCGTATCGCAGCCGCATGGGTTGCCGGTGCGGGAGCTGGTTTAACGGATAACGATTAGGGGTACGGGCTCACCACTGCCCGAGGATGTGCAATTGTGTTGTGTCCACCGGCGGCGCTTTTTTAGTCCCCTTGAAATAACCTTCGATGGCTTGCGGGGCCAGGCATCCAAACACTGCACGAATTTCAGGATCCATAACCGCCCGGGGAAACAGATCCGGGTCTACCCATTCCAGTTCGCCATTTTGCAAATGTGCATAAATACC
Source organism: uncultured Ectothiorhodospiraceae bacterium (assembly GCA_964488985.1). Classification (GTDB taxonomy): domain Bacteria; phylum Pseudomonadota; class Gammaproteobacteria; order HK1; family HK1; genus CAZAWX01. Next base: position 42,574 of record CAZAWX010000005.1, on the reverse strand, counting down.
TGCACTGTCCCGGTCGACGAAATTAATCAGCGGGATACGACGGCAGCACTCGCGTAGAAAATCGGTATTGTTCGCCGCGTCCATAACACTGCCGTGTGGATACACTTGGTCAGGGTTCCCCGCGTTGATATCAATCTTCTGATAGCGTGTAATATTCAACATCCTCTGCACATCAAGGATATTCAGTTCGCCCTTGAAGCCATAGGCGATTGTGCGCGGTTGTTCTCCCTGAGCCACACTATTATCGAGAAACTCAAAATGCGCCACCATGTCTGTTCGTTCTGCCCACGTAAAAAACAAATTGGGGATCCCTGTAAAAGCCTCGACGTTATGATCCAGTAAATCATCGACCGCTTTGAACCGGCCGACCTTGAGCCCTCGACTCCAGGCTCGTTCCACAGTAGCGTGCGGTGGGGTAATAACAAAAAACATATACACATGGCGGCCAAACTGGGTCAGTAAATTACTGCCATCGCGCTCATAGGCATCAGGATCAAAACTGTCAAAGCGGAATCTGTCGATCAGCAAATGCGACATTTCACCACGCCCCGCCTTGGCCCGCATATAGCGGTCCAACTTGCGATCCACCAAGGAATTTTCATCCCCGGTTAAGGTGCCCGCATACTTGTAATGGGCTTGCAATGAATCATAATCAAGCAGGTACTTGCGCCAGATATCTGGACTGATGAGTGCAAAATCTATCCAGTTCAAGCCAAGCCTGTCAGCTAATCTGCGTTGAAGTGGCCGCAAGGTACTTTTGCCGGAGGCTGAAGCACCTTTAGTGTTCATAATTACAGGTTCGGCCTGGGCAGGTAAGCGCCGGTAACCTTCATTATTCTCTGCCCGCCGGATACAGGGTTCCAGTGCACGGCCGATGATGTCACTGCCATAATGGTTCAACACCCTGTCACTCGCAAGGCGGATTAATAACGGCGCATCCGCACGTAACGCCCCATGGCGGGCAAACAACGCTGAGGCTATTTTATGCAACGCCTGGCAACAGGCTCGGGTCAGTTCATCCGCTGCACTGTCGGCCTGATCTTGCCACTCGCCCATTGCGCGCAATTCCAGTTGCTGCCGGTTTTCGACCGGCAGGGAAACTGCCTGCCTGGAACGTTTCAGGCCCAGGCGTTCAAAAAATCCCGGAGCATCCGCCTGAACATCAGCGGGGCGATTGTCGGCATACAGCGTAGCGTACAAAATTTCATTTAGAAGTGCACAGGCTTGGCGTTCAAGCTCGACATATAGGCTAACAATCGCCGGCATTTCTTCCTGCACATAGCCATGATGAATCTTTGCCACCATCGCCCGGGCGTTTATACCTAAATCCTCATATCTCGATCCATCAGGGACCCAGAAATCTGCTGATACACGAATCAGCAACTCATGTGTTACCAATCGTTGCGGACGAAACCGGACCAGTTGCCGGGGCCGTAACCCGGTAAAGGCTGCCAGTTCCATGGCCTCCTCAACACTGGTAAATACATTCTCTGGCCGTAACAACGTCACCAATGGCAATAAATCTTCCGGTAACCGGGACTCAATGCCCGGATTCCAGGGACCCCATTGAGCAAGATCAGCCGACTGTTTCACTCGCGCAAAAATTGCTCAAGGGTATCGACAAAGATTTCGATTTCGTCCTCGGTGTTAAAGTAATGCATTGAGGCCCTTAGCAGCGCCGTCAAGCCCCGGCGCTGGAACGACACCAGGGTTCCGGAGCCATCTGCCACAGAAACATTGATGCGTTTTTGCGCCATCGCCAGGCGAATTGCTTCAGCAGATTTCTGCTCGGTGTGAAAAGTGACAATCGCACATTGTTGTTGCCCGGCATCCGCCACTCGGACCCCATCAACGTCCCGCAGTCTTGTCCGCAGTCGCTGCGCAAGCGCAAACACGCGTTCTTCAATTGCCTCTAACCCCCAGTCCAGTGCGTAATCCATGGCGACGGCCAAGGCGGCTTTACCGGCAAAGTTCTGCTCCCAGTTTTCAAACCGTCTGGCATCAGTACGGATTTGAAATTCCGCCTCATTGACAAGTGTCGCCGCATGTTGATCAAGAAATGGCGGTTCGAGTTTTTCGATCAATTCCCGACGCACATACAACAGGCCCGTGCCACGCGGACCGCGCAGAAATTTGCGGCCCGTACCACAGAGTATGTCGCAACCAATAGCCTGAACATCCAGGGGCAGTTGCCCGACGCCCTGGCAGGAATCGAGCAAGAATGGAATTCCGGCGGCCTGGGCAATTTTACCGATCTGCGCAGCAGGATTAAGCAGTCCCCCCCCGGTTGGAATATGGCTAACGGAGATCAATTTCACCCGCTCATCGATAAGCTGCTCCAGCGCCTTGGTATCGAGTTGACCGGATTCATCATCGGGAACGAACACGACCTCGACGCCGCAACGCTTCGCCTGCTGGTTATAGGCAATCACATTGCTACCGTACTCCGATACGCCCGTAAGGATCCGATCACCGGGTTTAAACTGAAAGCTGTAAAATGCCATGTCCCAGGCCCGGGTGGCATTTTCCACGAAGGCAATTTCATCTTCCGCGCAATTCAATACCCGGCCACAGGCCAGATAAAAGTGTTCCAGTGCCTCATCTTCACGCTCGGCGGTCTCATAACCGCCTAAGCGTTCTTCCGAGTCAAGATAAGCGTGCAAGGCGCCGGCGACCGGAACTGGCATCAACGAAGCACCGGCATTGTTAAAATGAATGAGATCTGCACATGCCGGGGTCTCGCGTCTTGCCCGTGTGATATCAAAACTTCCGTTGTGCATCGTGTCTCCCTGCGATTTGATAAAAATTCAGCTGCTCTGATGAACCGCCAGTTACATATACCATTCATATTCACGGGCACTGATGTGATCCTGGAAGCGCTCCATTTCAAGGCGCTTTGATTCACAATACAAACGCAGATAATCCGCACCAAACACACTGGCGAACAACTCCGAGCGCTGCAAATTAACAATGGCTTTTGACCACTCCAGGGGCATATCCGTGTCCACGTCTTCACTGATATTACCTACCGCCGGTGGACCAGGGTCTATGTGCCGATTTAAGCCATGGATGATACCGGCGAGTATCGCTGTCAGTACCAGATAGGGGTTGGCGTCCGCCCCGGGAGCACGAAACTCAAAACGCCGGGCCTCCGCATTACTGTCAGGGATCCGCACAGCCACTGAGCGGTTGTTATATCCCCAGGTGCGCCCCACCGGAACAAAAGTTCCAGCTTTAAAACGTCGAAATGAATTTACATTCGGTGCATACAAGGCCATCGCCTCGGGCAGGCTGTCGAGCATGCCACCGACCGCCTGACGCAGTATTTCACTGCCGCCTCCCTGGCCGTTGTCAAACACATTTTCACCCGCCGAATTCATCAGACTCATGTGCAGATGCAGGCCATTGCCATTATCTTCGATAAATGGTTTAGCCATGAAACAGGCCTCATAACCATGCTGCCGGGCGACGGAACGGATCAGGCGTTTGAACAGCGCACAATGATCGGCGGCACTAACAGGATCGGGAACGTGCTGCAGGTTGATTTCAAATTGCCCACTGGCATATTCCGAATTCATCACCGTGGCCGGTATCGCTTGAATCTGGCAGGCCTCGGATATAGCATCAAGAAGCTTCTCGGCAGCCTCGATTTCATCCATGCGATAGACCTGACCCATGGCAACGGCCTGGCCGGTCAGTTCTGAGGCGGCCAGAATGGGCTTGCGATGCGCTTTGCTGCCTGGGTCCAGAATCATGAATTCCACTTCGAAGGCGGTAAATGAATCCAGTCCCAACGACTGTAATGCCTGCGCCTGACGTATAGCATGGCCGCGGGGATCCACCATCAGGCCGTTGGATTGAGGCATGCTCATCAGGACTTGCGCACCTGGCTGACGCGACCAGGGGACTACAGCCAGGGTACCGGGCACGGGATAGCAGACTGCATCCGGATCGCCGTCAGAATAGCCACGACCCATCGGGTCAAGGCAACAGCCGGTGATATCCAGGGCAAAGGTTGAAACCGGCAGTTGAATGCCTTTCCGGAACACACTTTCCATTTCCGCCCGGGGGTAGCGCTTCCCACGGACAATGCCGTTCATATCCACCACCAGCACGTCCAACCAGCGGGTCCTGGCATTCAGGGCCAGAAACTCTGTCAACTCTTCAAGTAATTCCGCAAGTTGCGGTTCGGCGTCCCGCAGTTCGACTCCGTCCATCTGTCAAAAGCTCCTTATGTTTCCTGCAGGCAGGGATCAACGCATCAAAAACGTCTGTTCGAGGACTCATCCAGCTTACATTGTAATCAGATCAACGCCATCGATAAGCGTCTTTAGTGTATTCAGGTTCACCATAGACGCCACATCAGTGGCGGTAAATGGCAGACATGGCACAGGGAACAGCACCACAACAGTCTTTGGCACATTTACCCACCATTTATCCACAACTTATCATCTGGATTTTAAGGTGTATGCCACAAGATATTGAGTTTAACGGAGTACTTGACTACATTCCCTAGTGGTTTACACTCTAATCCTGCTCAATAAAACTGTATCCGGATGGCCGTCAATCACAGGCAGGCATCAGGGGCGGAAACAGTCGATGGATCGAGCTCGCACCGGCTTGCCGGTGCTGACAGCCCAGGGTGGGCATTAAATACATAGAAATATGCCCGGATTTTCTGCGGGCAGGATCGAGGCGCTGTGCGCCGTTAGATCAGGGATAATAATTCTAAGGGGTCAGCAGTTGGCGGAACTTGCCCATAATAAGGTCACTCGGATTGATCCGGACGCGGTTTCAGGGATCGCCCTGCAACCGGCATCGCTGGATATCTGGGATAAAAAATACCGGCTCAAACGAAAAGATGGCGAAGCCATTGATGTAAGTATCGACGATACCTACAAACGCGTAGCCCGGGCCATCGCAGAAGTAGAAAGCGATGACAATTTGTGTCGGCATTGGTACGAACGCTTTCTGTTCGCCCTGCGCCATGGCGCGATCCCGGCCGGCCGGATCATCTCCAATGCCGGCGCGCGCGAGCATAAGCCTGCCACCTCAACCATAAATTGCACCGTGTCGGGCACAATCGCGGACTCCATGACCGCGATTCTCGATAAAGTTCACGAGGCTGGACTGACGCTTAAGTCTGGATGCGGTATCGGCTACGAATTTTCCACCCTGCGCCCAAAAGGGGCCTACGTATCTGGCGCTGGTGCCTACACTTCAGGTCCGTTGTCGTTCATGGATATCTACGACAAGATGTGTTTCACGGTATCTTCGGCCGGTGGCCGCCGCGGTGCACAGATGGCAACCTTTGATATTGGTCATCCGGATGTACTCGAATTCATCCGCGCCAAACGCGAAGACGGTCGCCTGCGCCAGTTTAATTTATCCCTGCTGGTCACACGTGAGTTCATGCACGCCGTCAGTTGCGATGGTGACTGGCCGTTGGCTTTTCCTGTCACTGAAAATGAAGTGGAAACGGAGGGTGTGGATCTATCCGATCCCAGTGCCGTTATCTGGCGCGACTGGCCACTGCACGACAAATACGTTGTCAATGCCAAAGGCCAGATCGCCTGCAAAATATACAAGGTGGTTAAAGCACGCCGGGTGTGGGATCTGATCATGACATCCACCTACGATTTTGCTGAACCCGGATTTATTCTCATTGATGAAATCAACGAGATGAATAACAACTGGTTCTGCGAAAATATTCGCGCCACCAATCCGTGCGGTGAACAACCGTTACCCCCCTTTGGTGCCTGCTTGCTCGGTTCGCTGGATCTGACCCGTTTCGTGATCGATCCGTTCACCGAAACAGCACACTTCGATTGGGAAACTTTTCGCGAAACTGTGGCAATTTTTACCCGAATGCTGGACAACGTGGTGGAAATCAACGGACTGCCGCTGGCACCACAACGTGAGGAAATCGCCCGCAAACGCCGCCATGGCATGGGTTACCTCGGTCTCGGCTCAACCATCACCATGCTGCGCATGAAATACGGCAGTGCCGACTCTCTGACGTTCACCGATCGGGTCAGCCGGGAAATGGCACTGACGGGCTGGCAAACCGGTCTGGATCTGAGCAAAGAGAAAGGCCCGGCACCGATAATGGAGGAAAGTTTCGAGGTCGATGAAGCCATGCTCGGTAAACGCCCGGAGATGCGCCGTGACGGCTATCGCCCCGGCGATCAGATTCAGGGCAAGGTTCTGCATGCCCGGTACAGTCGCTACATGCAACGTCTGGCAATGGAAGCACCAGAATTGGTCGATGCCCTGGCGGAACAAGGCGCGCGCTTTACCCACCACTCATCCATCGCTCCGACAGGAACGATTTCCCTGTCACTGGCCAACAACGCCAGCAATGGCATTGAGCCCAGTTTTGCCCACCATTATTCCCGTAATGTGATTCGGGAAGGGCGCAAGACCAAAGAAAAGGTGGATGTCTTCTCCTATGAGTTGCTTGCTTACCGTAAGTACATCAACCCACAGGCCGTACCCGATGCCGAAGATAACGCCAGCCGTTTGCCTGATTATTTCATCACCGCTGATGAAATCACCCCAACCCAGCATGTGGACGTGCAGGCGGCAGCCCAGAAGTGGATTGATTCATCGATTTCCAAAACGGCCAATGTGCCCACTGATTTTCCATACGATGAATTTAAAAATATCTACACCTACGCCTATAACAACGGGCTGAAAGGCTGTACGACATTTCGCTTCAACCCACAGGCCTTTCAGGGTGTTCTGGTGAAAGACAAGGATCTGAGTAACACCACGTACTGTTTCACCCTCGAAGACGGCAGCAGCGTTGAACTCAAGGGCAATGAGGAAGTGGAATACGATGGTGAACTCCACACAGCAGCCAATCTTTATGACGCAATCAAGGAGGGTTACTACGGAAAATTCTGACTTACATTCACCCTTTCGGGCACAGGTGCGTGACCAGTGCTAGGCCCACCCAGCCGACGCCTGACGACATTATCCAACGTGAATGCTGGAGCCACCCGTTGTCAGTTTGCACAAAGCCCGTACCTGTGCCCGAGAGGGGGAGTGAAACATGATTTCGAGGACTTAAGCCATGGCCATTAAAATCGATAAAAATATAGTTGACTACCATGTCAAGGACAATGCAGCACCTACGCCGGATACGGCCAAAAAAGCTGAAGTTATACAGATGCATGAACGTCTGGAACGTCCGGAAATGCTGGTGGGATCCACCTATAAAGTGAAAACACCTCTGTCCGAACATGCACTCTACGTGACCGTAAACGATGTCATTCTCAATGCCGGCACGGAGTACGAATTGCGACGTCCCTTTGAGGTCTTCATTAACTCGAAGAACATGGAACATTTCCAATGGATCGTGGCTTTGACACGAATTATCTCTGCGGTTTTTCGCAAAGGTGGTGACGTCACGTTTCTGGCCGAAGAACTACAGGCGGTGTTCGATCCACGGGGTGGCTATTTCAAAAAAGGCGGGAAATACATTCCATCCCTGGTTGCCGAAATCGGTGATGTGCTCGAAAAACACATGCAAAGTATCGGTTTGCTCGACATGCCGGAACTCGAACCTCAACAAGTACAACTCATTGCGGAAAAACGCCGCCAGTTTGAACAGGCTGAAGGGATCAAACTCGACGAAAGTGGCCAGAGCTTCCCTGAATCAGCGCAACTTTGCCCAAAATGCAATACTCGGGCCGCTGTACAAATGGATGGTTGTATGACCTGCTTGAACTGTGGGGATTCCAAGTGCGGATGACCCTGCGCAAAAGGCAGTAACGATTTCATATGGCACCACTCTTTGTGGAGGCCGTGACGGGCGCCGACCAGGACGTCGGCACTAACCTGCCACACACAGGATTACCTGTGTGTGGCAGGCTTTTTAACCAATCTATCCGCAACTACAGATGCCAAAACCAGAAATCCGGTATATCGATACTGCGTCCGCACTGGATGCGGCCTGCGCTGCCTGCCAAAAGAATCATTTACTCTACATAGACACAGAGTTCGAACGGACCCGTACCTACTTCGCCAAACCCGCCTTAATCCAGGTCTACGATGGGCAAATCATTTACCTGCTTGATCCAGTTGCGATCACACAACCGGCAGCGTTAAACACGCTGTTACAACTCGACAGGACACTGCCGGTCATGCATGCGGCGTCAGAGGATCTGGGGTTGCTGGCTCAACTGACCGGGACACCGATGCAGACGTTGTACGACACACAAATCGCTGCAAGTTTTTGCGGCTTCGAGAACGGCCTCGGTTATCACAGCCTGGTACAAAAAATTCTTGATATCGAGGTGAGTAAAGAACAAACACGTTCAAACTGGTTGCAACGCCCTTTGAGTGCGGCTCAACTAGAGTATGCCGCGCTGGATGTGTACCACCTTCCACGGTTGTACGCGCATTTGAATGAGCGCCTGGATGCTCTCAATAGAAAACTGTGGCTGGAAGAGGAAATGGCGTTATTTATCAGTCGTGTAGGTGTCAGTGAAGCACAGCGTGATTATTTGAAACTGGTAAAAAATATCCCTGATAGTGCTGTAATTCGTAGCAGATTGTTGCATTTATGTGAGTGGCGTGATCAACTTGCCAGGCAACGCAACGCTCCCCGTCGGCAGTTGCTTGATGATTCACTGCTGCTCAGCGTCGTTATTGAACCACCCCGGAACACCGCAACGATGGACGATTTACGCCATCGCCACCGCGCCTCGCGCCGTGGCCGTAAAACCGACCTTGATGCCGCGCTGGCGTACCTGTCGACGGCGCCACACAAGGATTTGCCCATGGCCGCACAACACCTGAAAAAATACCGTAAAATTCTCGGACAAATGCAGACGATTGTGGGATCATGTGCCGAACACCTTGGATTGCCTCCCGCACTGCTCGCATCCAAACGCATGCTGGATAGTTTCATTACCCACGTGCATATTCTGAAGTTGGGCGATGTCCCGGTTGAGTTTTCCGGGTGGCGCCGGGGTTATCTCGCCAATCCCCTCCGGGAGTGCCTGATTCATGCCTGACAGACAATTTTTAGCGTTACTTGCCCTGATCCTGATGGCCATGGCGGGTTGGGTTTCAGCAGCACAACAAAACCGCCTGCCGGCAGGCTTTGCGGGCATCAACCTGGGCGATACCTGGGACAGTGTCGACAATGGCCGCGCCTTGCAAGACTTGAATACGGTCACCAGTGCATGGGAACGCAGCGTCAGCGAGTGCGGCTATCGCAGTGCGTTGCTGGACACCGGTAAAGGCCGGATCCTCATCACCGCCAATAATTTCAAGGTCACTGCACTAAGTTTCAGTGCCGCCATCAAACCAGGCAGTAATCTGATGGCAGTGGCCAATCAGATCATCAAACAGTATGGCCAACCCAAGCAGGCAACGCTGCGTGACGCTCTGGGCAAGGTGACCATCGATCCCTCCCGTGTCCAGCATGTCTTGCTGCACTATAAATCGGTGCTGCGTGCGGATTTCTCCGTCAGCGGCGCACCCCTTTGGGAATATCGCATCAGCATAAATGATAAAGATGAGCATCGACTCGAAAATGCCATGTTGCGTTGCGCCAGGAAACTGTCATCCGGCAAGAGCAAAAAATCAACCAATAACAATGCAGGCTAAGTGCAGGCACTGTAGCGATCAACGAGTCCCCAGTCTCAGGCCATTACCCCGCACAGCCCGTCAGTCGTAAGTCCCGTTATATGTACATCGGCTACCCGTGATTCCACACGACCGGGCCCTAGTTCAACTTTCAGGTAATTATCACTCCAGCCATTGATCAGTGCTTCACCCTGGCGTCTGCCGTTTTCCAGCAAGACCGGGACAATACGGTCCAGATGCCGTTCCCTGAAACTTCGATTTTTATCCTGAATAAGGCGTTTTAAAGCGCTTACGCGACGTTTTTTAATGGCTTGAGGCACCACATCAGTAAAATTTTCAGCTTCGGAACCTGGCCGTGATGAATAACTGAAAGGGTGCAGGTAGGTAATTGGCAATTGTTCCAGACTGTCAAAGGTCTGCTGGAAATCTTTGTCGCTTTCTCCTGGAAACCCACAAATGACATCACAGCCGATTCCACAATCGGGAATTCGCTCGGCAATTGTCTCCACCAATGAATAGAAGGTTTCTGCCCGGTAACAGCGACGCATACGAGCCAGAACTTCGTTGCTGCCACTTTGAAAGGGGATATGAAAATGGCGTGCAAACCGGGGTTCTCCCGCCATCAGATCAATCAGCTCAGGGGTTATTGAAGCTGGCTCTATGGAACTCAGACGAAAACGCTGCAGACCCGGTAAATCCAGAATATCTCTTATCAAACCCGTCAGTTCACGCTGGCCAGAATTCAAATCGAGGCCGTAATCACCGATATGAACTCCAGTGAGGACGATTTCAACATAACCCGCTGCAATCAATTGTCGAGCCTGATCCAAAACACTTTTCCTGCTCCGACTTCTGGACCTGCCCCTGGTCTGCGGTACGATACAAAAGCTACAGGACTGATTACAGCCCTCCTGGACTTTTACATATGCACGGCTATGTTCCATCATCTCGCTGATGGGAATGTCAAGAAAAACTTTTGCCTCACTGACCGGTGAGACAGCGATTTCCACCTGGCCGCTGTCCGGCCGGGAGATGATATCGTCAAGCTTGGCTGTCACCCGGCTACGATCCGCAGCACCGACAATCAGCGCCACACCCGGCAATTCCGCCAGTTCTGCCGGGGCGCGCTGGGCATAACAACCGGTAACCACAATGCGCGACTGTGGGTGTTCCCGATGAATGCGCCGGATTGCCTTGCGGGCGCTGGCATCCGCCTGGGCCGTAACGCTACAGGTGTTCACGACATAAACGTGTGCCTGTTTCGATGCCGGAACACTGTGCCAACCCGAACCACCCTCCAGCAGGGTGCGTATCGTTTCAGTGTCATACTGATTGAGGCGGCAGCCGAACGTTTTAAAGGCAACGGTTTTCATAGTAAGTCCAAGTCAATCCCTGTGGTCTAATTTGCATATTTTGACAATTTTGCGTGTCAGAACAACATTATACGCGCCCTGATACAATATACTGACGGTCAAACAACGGTGTGTAGTGCCAATGAGTGATATTCCGAGCAAAATCGGCAAGTACGAAATTGTCAAACAGGTCGGCAAGGGGAGCATGGGCTCTGTCTATAGCGCATTCGATCCCTTTTCAAGCCGAAAAGTAGCGATCAAAGTCGCTCATCCACAGTTTGTTGATAATACCGAGGAAGGCCAGCTTTTTCGCAAACTGTTCTTTAACGAAGCCCACGCAACGGCTGTTCTCGATCATCCAAATATCATGCGTGTTTTCGATGCTGATGTTGATGGAGACTTATGCTATCTGGTCATGGAACTCATCGAAAGCGCAACAACACTGGAGCCTTACACCAAAGCCAATAAATTACTGAGCATCAGTGAAGTTGTCGGCATTATCTACAAATGTGCCAAAGCCCTGGATTACGCCCATCGCCAGGGCGTTATTCATCGCGATATCAAACCCAGTAATTTGCTTCTGAACGAGGAGCGGGAAGTAAAGCTGGCTGATTTCAGTATCGCCATGATTAACCGGACGGACAACAAGCACACACAGTTTACCGGATTTCTCGGCTCACCCCTGTATATGTCACCGGAACAAATCAGGGAACAACCACTGACCGGCAGCACTGATATATTCTCCCTGGGCTCAGTGTTATACCAGATGCTCACCGGCGTCCATCCCTATAAAGGTGATAACCTTGCGGCCATCAGCGAGCACATCACCCAGAACGAACCGGTGCCGCTTACGGAATTTCGCAATGATCTCCCGGATGGGCTGGCTTATACGCTACGGCGAATGTTGAAAAAAAACCCGGTCCAACGCTACCAGACCGGTCTCGATCTGGCCGCAGATCTGGCCGTAATTTTTGAAGACCTGGACAGTTTGCCCAATGAGGATGCACTGCAGGAAAAGTTTGGCCGCATCAAAAATCTGGGTTTTTTCAAGGGCTTTTCCGATGTCGATATCTGGGAACTGATCCGTGCCTGTACCTGGCAGAATTACCCGGCAGGAACCATCATCATCGATGAAGGTGAAGCGGATCATTCTTTCTATATTGTGCTGTCGGGGGTCGTTGGGATCATCAAAAATGATCTCCAGGTGGACAGCCTCCAGGAAGGCGATTGTTTTGGAGAAATGGGGTATTTATCCAAGGCCAAACGCACGGCAACCGTATCCGCAAAAACGGACGTTTCACTCATGAAAGTTAATGCATCAACGATTGATCGCGCCGCTGAAACAACCCAACTGCGTTTCCATAAAGTGTTCGTGCGGGTGCTGATTGAACGTCTTATGGATACCACCAATCAGCTATCTCAATTCAACCCGGTTTAAATCGGATTAAGGCCATGTTCAAGACTCACTGGAAAGCTGCCCTCTACCTGCTGATAATGGTTCTGGCAAGCCCGGTGCCGGCCGACACGATTATCGGTAACGGCATCAGCCTGAACTGCCAACCTCCTGAGGATACGCAGATACATTGCCGGTACCGGCTTATCAATGGGGGCGAGATTCTGGGTGCCAATGCGCGGATTAAAGACGTTGAACTGTCGGCACCAACCTATGCCGCCCGTAACGCGCCGGCTGATAGCACGGCCATATTATTCCTGGTTGATACCAGCGATCCCGGCCGCCAACTTGCCGTGGCAAAAGCAGCCGAACACATCGGTCGGATCCTTGATACCGCAACTGCGGGACAGCGTTTTGCCCTGGCCAGCTTTGACAGCAATATGAAGGTTATTTTGCCTTTGGGATCAGACATTGAGCAGATTCGTGCGGCGGCGACAAGCCTCCAGGCAACAGGACGCACGACTGAACTATACCGTAACATCATCCAAGCCCTGCAGGCATTGGCTCCCGCCCAGGACGCACAGCGTATATTGATGGTGTTTTCTGATGGCCTGGCCGAGGATCGCGCCTATTTCAATAATGACGTGGTCCGCGAGGCCCTGCGCCAGGACATCATCATTTACGGGCTCGGATATCCACGTTCCGTTGCCCTGTCAGTCGGTATGCAAAGCCTGCGTCGGCTGGCTGATGAAACGGGTGGTCGCTACATTGCCGCCAACCAGGCCCAGGAGCTCCCGGAATCATTTCTGCAAGCGCCATTTTCAGGATTTGAAAACAGTGGCGCTTTAAGTCTGGACATCACCGCTGCGGAAAAACATTACACCGGGGAGCAAGGCATTCAGATCGTGCTGGAAACAAGTGCTGGTGCGGTATCGGCCACCCTACCAGTCACGATTGATGCGCCACCTGCAACGCCTGTAGTCAGAGTCGTTGAGGTTCCCGTCCCAAAGATTATTGAAGTCCCGAAAGTTGTCGAAAGAACCATTGTCGCCCCCAAACCGACAGTACAGACTAGCGCCGGCAACCCGGTCGCCCTTAAACTTCCTGAACATGCCATCCCGTTATGGTACTGGATTGGCGCTGTCGGTATTCTCGGCCTTGCCCTGGTCATCTTACTGCTGGTTCTGTGGAGTCAGCGTAAGAACACACCGGAACTCAGTAACGCCTCCGAACCAACTCCTCCCGTCTTGAATAGACTGGCCACATTAAGTTTTTTAAATGCGGGCGGTGAAAGCCATGCTATCAGTACCGTTACCTATCGAATCGGCCGGCTTGCGGACAATGATTTAATGATCACGGATGCGTCCGTTTCCAGACACCACGCTGAAATTCGCCGTAATCGTGATGGCAGTTTCAATATCATTGATTTGGACTCTATGAACGGCGTCTTCGTCAACGGAAAAAAGATCAAAGAATGCCCGCTTAAGGAAGCCGACATTGTGGAAGTTGGTGATGTGCGGCTTACCTTCAGTACCGAAGAAGGCGAAGATTATCAGGGCGAAGAGACGGTCATGCTCAAAACCGTATTGCCGGACCGGCCACTGGATGGGTTGGTCGATACAAATATTGACAAACGATCCGCAGCAACTGACGACACCATTCAGTAGCAGGGCGGAAACATACAGTATGCACTCAGCCCGGTAAGACGGACCACGGTATTTACGAAGACGATCAACCCCGTGAGCACCAGCACCAGAACAAGCGTGTAGCGGATCCCTTTGTGGATCATGTGCTGATTGTGTGGCAGCAAATCGATACCAATGTCTTCTCTGTCCAGACACCCCCTGTGAGCACAATCTTCAACATGACGAGCTAAATATCGCACCCAGGCTGGCACAAGTTCCTGGAACATATAGCCACTAAAAGCAGATTCAATTCGATTGGCAGAACCTGCATGACCAAACCAACGGGCGTAGGCCAGTTGGAAAAACTGATATTCGCTAATATCCAGAAGGGCCGTGGCGTTCAGTACGGACTGAACATCCGTCGGAAGGTTTTCATCAAAAGCCATGCTGTATCCCCTGCTGTTGCTTGCTAATACTAGGCAGTTATGAGTCTGACCTTAAAACCCTCCCTGGGTTCGATATATTTACATTCCCGGGCTGTGAGGATACCAATGAATGATCCTGCCTGGCTGTCCGGCTGATGCCTGATGGCCTTCACAAATCCATAGTCCCGCTACGGCTGCAAGTTCTCCGTGGGAATAGATAAGAGGCAGGCTGCCACGCAGCCAGGGCGCGATGCGATGTTCCTGCAGCAAACGCTTCAAGCTTCGACGATGTGCCCGGCCCACGGGACGGCAACGCTCTCCCCCCTGGCGCAGCCGTATCTCAAAACCGGCGCCCTGCTGCTGCAGCCCCTGCCCCACCACGATTTCACTTTGCAACTGCCCCCAGGGCAAGTTTAATGTCTGATCAATATCCCAATACTGAGAAAATTTTACGGGTGGCGCTGACGTCCTGTCGGGTTTAAATGCGTAAAGATTTGACCTGTAACGGTGGATTTCACCCCCCTTCCAACATAACGCCGGTAGCTTGTCGGTTCCGGCTGTAATCATCTGTCTGTCCACCTCAAGTAGCCGGGCATGGTTAGGAATTTCCAAGCCCTGTTCACGAAACCAGAATCGAAGCACTTCCAAGCGCCTTGCATGGGATAACTTTTGCAACCCGGCAACCGCTAAAGTCCCTGCATCCATACCACGGCATTGAACAATATCCTGCGCTGACAAGGTATCGATGGCCTGGCTTGCACCCGCCAGTAAAGCTGCACTGCGATTGATTGTTTTCACGGCACCAGGGAAGTCCGTGCAGATGTGATCGTTCAACAATCGTCTGACTCGATTACGGGCAAAGCGCATCTCCTGATTGGCCGGGTCAACAACGACCTGTAAATTCCACTGTCGCACACAGTCCGTAAGTACCTCGTGCCGCACATTTAATAACGGCCTGGCCAGATAACCTGAATGGAAGGGCCGCAGCACTGGCATGGCTGCCAGTCCTCGCGCTCCGGCGCCACGCAATAGCTGCAGTAATAACGTTTCGGCCTGATCATTTGCATGCTGCGCAGTACACAGGATCTCATCTTTGCCGAGGGCTGAGCCCAGCGCCAGATAACGTGCGTTGCGCGCAGCATCCTCCAGACTCTCCGCGGGTTGCCGATTTACTGCAACTTCAAGCACAGTCAAAGCCACACCACGACCATTGCAGTAGTGCTCACAGTGACGTCCCCAGGCATCTGACTGCGGGTGTAATCGGTGGTTGATATGAATCGCCCGCAACGGGGGTAAAGCAACGCCCGCGTCATTACGAAGTCTCACCAGGGCTTCAAGAAATGCGCTGGAATCAGGGCCGCCACTAAAGGCGATGCACAGGCAGGGTGTTGGCGGTAAGCAGCGTACAGCCCGCCTGATTTCATCCATGAGTATCTCAGGGTTTGAGCCTGAGGATTGCATGGCTAAAAGAACCGTCGCTTGAGGCCGCTACCCCGCATAATTCTGGAGGCAATCTCCTCAATAGAGATATGGCTGGTATCTAGATAAGGAATATCGTATTGATTGAGTAATCGTTCCACTGCTGCAACCTCCTTACGACATCGTGCCAGAGTTGCGTAAGCACTGTCGGGTCGCCGGGTCTGGCGAATCTGGCGTAACCGTTGAGGATCAATGGTCAACCCGTAAAGTCGCCCCAAATAGGGTTTGAGAATATCAGGCAGGCTTTCACGTTCCAGATCATCACTGGTCAACGGATAGTTGGCAGCCCGGAGCCCAAATTGCATTGCCAGGTAAATGCTGGTTGGCGTTTTACCCGAACGCGAAACTCCGATCAGGATAAGATCTGCGCGTTTATAATGATGCACGCTGGCACCATCATCATGGGATAAAGTGAAATCCACCGCATCGATTCTTACCTCATAATGAGCCCGATCTGACATGCCGTGATAGCGCCCTGTAGCCAGAGACGGATCCAGCTTGAATTCGCTTCCCAGCGGGCCGAGGAAAGTGCTGAAAAGGTCCAGTACCAGTGCCGAACTGCTCCGTATCACTTCATAAAGTTTTGGGTTGGAAAGCGTACTGAAAACGACCGGTCGCTCCTTGGCGTTGGCCTTTATATCGTTGATCTGCTGTACCACATCGGCAGCCTGATCTTCATCGCCAATAAAGGGCAAGGTCACCTTATAGTAATCAATATCAGCAAACTGGCTCAGTAATGCGTTGCCTAAAGTTTCTGCAGTAATACCTGTGCTGTCAGAGACAAAAAATACCGTACGCTTCATCGTGTTTTAATCCAATTATTAGGGCTCTGACGATTGAAATAGCAATGTTCAAATCGCGTTACTGTTTCCGTGTGTATAATATCGAACTATGCAAAATTCTCGCGATTCAAATTCAATGCTGGAACAGCTGGAGGCCGAAAATCGCCTGCTACAACGAGAAGCAGACTCTCTGAGACGCTTTCTAACATCCATTCAGAAACTCATTGATGCTGCCCACAATCGCCAGCATAACACTCAGGTTCTGGATTTGCTCGAGCACGTTCTTGATAATGCGCTGCGGGCCATTAACGCACGTGATGGTTCACTGCTGGCGCCTGATGAGGAAACCAGGGAATTGGTGTTTATTATTGTTCAAGGCGATGAACCACACACGGAACTCCTTGGCAAACGCCTGCCGAGGGGTGAAGGAATTGCGGGGTGGGTGGCTAAGAACCGGCGCGCGACAGTCGTTAACAATGTCTCGGCCGACGACCGTTTTTATCCTAATATGGATGAGGTAATCGAGTACAAGACACGCTCAATTGCTGCTGCACCCATCATTGGCGGTGGCCGTTTACTTGGGGTCGTGGAAGCACTCAACAAGCGCGACGGCCAACTGTTCACCAGTGGCAATCAAACCTTGTTAAGCCTGATGTGCCGATTTGCCGGGGAATTGATATATAGCGTCATCCACGAGGGAAATTTGACTCAAACTTTTCAATCGACACACATTAAAAAATGAGCGATCCAAACGAACGTAACAAGCTTCTTTCCGAACACAATGAGGTACTGCGCCTGGAAGTCAGCCGGATCCGCCAATTCATAGACTCCACACAGGGTCTAGTCGCTGCGCTTGACGACAATCTCCCGGCAGAGGAAATCATGCCGAGAATTTCAAATAGCCTGGAACATGCTCTGAAATGTATCGATGCCGCCAATGCCTCATTACTGGTACTGGACGAAGATAGCAACGAATTGATATTTGTACTGACCCATGGGGACATGCCGTCCGATCAGTTACTGTGGCGCAGGATCCCAAAAACCAAAGGCATCGCAGGCTGGGTAGTAAAACATGGCAAGGCTGCCATCATAAATGATGTGCAGTCGGACGAACGCTTCTATTCTGATTTTGACACTGAATACAATTTCACTACAAAATCAATACTCGCAGTACCTGTCATCGGCGCAGGAAAAATATTCGGGGTGATTGAAATCATCAACAAACACACAGGCTATATGTTCAATAACGACGATCAAACACTCATCAGTCTGATGTGCGGATTTGCTGGAGAATTGCTGAACAAAATTTCTGATTAATCAGTCTCACCTGCCAACTCAATCATTCGCCAATGTAAATTCTCCAAATCCTCGCAACCGTTCTGCTTTGCGTTGCAAACGTTTTGGCCGGGGCATTGAGCACAGCGCGTCGAGTTCCTCGATCAGTGTCGATTTCAAGGTGTTGGCTATCGACTCAGGCTCACGGTGTGCACCTCCCAATGGTTCTTCGAGCACACGATCAATCAACCCCAGATCCAGCAGGCGTGCCGCTGTTATTCCCATCGCCTGTGCTGCATCCCCTGCACGGGCCGCACTTTTCCACAAAATAGAGGCGCAACCCTCAGGCGAAATAACCGCATAAGTGCTGTATTGGAACATCAATGTCCGATCACCAACTCCAAGTGCCAATGCACCACCTGAGCCCCCCTCACCGATGACAGTGCAAATAACCGGTACGGTTAATTTCGCCATTTCAAACAGGTTGCGTGCAATCGCTTCACTTTGTCCACGCTCCTCTGCCCCAATCCCCGGGTAGGCCCCAGGCGTATCGATGAACGTTAGTATCGGCAGATCAAAATGCTCAGCCAGATGCATCAACCGTAACGCTTTGCGGTATCCTTCAGGCCGTGGCATGGCAAAGTTACGCTGAATTTTTTCATTAGTGGTTCGGCCTTTTTGCTGCCCGATGACCATTACAGGACGGCCATCAAAACGTGCCAGGCCACCCACAATCGCCGCATCGTCAGCATACATACGGTCACCGTGCAATTCGCAAAATGTTTCGAGGATGTAGCTGTAATAATCCAGGGTATAGGGCCGTTTTGGGTGTCTGGCAATCTGTGCAATTTGCGCAGTACTCAGTTTGGAAAAAATCTGCTGGGTAAGTTCGTTGCTTTTTTCTTCCAGACGTCGAATCTCATCGGCGATATTAATTTCCGTATCGCTCTCGACTCGACGAAGCTGATCGATTTTTTCTTCCAGTTCGGCTATTGGTTGTTCAAAATCGAGGTAATCAAGATTCACTTCAATATTTCCGCTTATAAATTTCTGCAGTGACGAATATGAAAGATCAACAGACTCTAAATTGCTGTGCATAAATCCTGTTCACACTCGCATTACGCAAACCTGACTTTGGCTTAAGTGAACAGGATTTTCGCACAGCTATTCAGTATATACCACGGTTGCTATCGAGCGTTTCTGCTCATGGGTACATCAGTTGCACACTACCCTCGCCATCAAGCAGTGCGCGTAAATGCTCCAGTAACTCTTCCCTTGGCTGGATACACCACTCATCCCCCAAACGAATTCTGGCTCTGCTTGAAAGCCCACAATAATCCACATAGACACACAATGGTCCTGCTGTGAATGGATTTAGAACTCTTTTCAAATCACCCATGAAACCGGTTTTCAACATCTGCGGATTAACACGCAACATGAGTCCCTTTGCCACACGAGTCCGGGCCATCACCAGATCCTCAATGTGCTCGGCAATCATTGTTACCCCGCCGTTAAAATCGTCCTCCTTGAGATTGCCGCGTATAACCAGGACATTTTCAGCTTCCAGCAATGCTCGAGCGCTCTGGTAAATGTCGGTATACAGGACCGCCTCCATTTGCGCTGTTTGATCATCCAAGGTCAAAATTGCCATTCGACCCTTACGGGAATTCACTGTTCGCATCCCGGTAATTAATCCGGCGATACAGGCCGATTTATGTGTCGCCGACTGAATATCAGCGATGCTCATGCTGGTGATATGCGCCAACTCATCTTTATAACGATTCAAAGGGTGGCCAGAGAAGTACAATCCCAGGGTTTTCTTTTCGTGTTCCAACAACACCTGTTCAGGCCAATCAGCACAAAGCTCGTAGCTTGGGGCATCTCCCTCATTGCTTAGAACGTCGCCAAACATATCATTTTGCCCCAGCCGGCGATCACGTATTTGCTGATCGGCAATTTGCACTGCGCGGCCAAGGTTCGCCATTAATATGGGGCGCGAGGGGCCCAAGGTATCCACTGCTCCACTATAAATTAATGCTTCCAAAACTCTTCGATTGACTTTGTGGGTATCCACTCTGGCGCAAAAGTCGAATAAATTAACAAATTGGCCAGACGCATCACGCTCGTGAATTATTGCCTCTATGGCAGACTCACCAACACCTTTAATTGCACCTAATCCAAAGCGCACATTTGTCTCGCCTGAAGCGACAAAATTATATCCGCAAAGATTAATATCGGGCGCATCAAGCTTCAGGCCTAACGTGGCACACTCTTGTGCGAACACCACTATTTTATCGGTGTTATCCATATCCACTGACATCACTGCGGCCATGAACTGTGCGGGATAATGTGCCTTCAGCCACGCTGTTTGATAGGCCACCAACGCATAAGCGGCAGAATGAGATTTGTTGAACCCATAACCGGCGAATTTTTCGATATTGTCAAAAATTTCACCGGCGACGTGTTCATCCACATGCCGGGCTTTGGCTCCATCGACGAAACCCTGGCGTTGCCGAGCCATTTCTTCTGGTAATTTTTTACCCATAGCCCGGCGCAGCAGATCCGCTCCACCCAGCGTATAGCCAGACAGAACCTGGGCTATCTGCATCACCTGTTCCTGGTACAAAATCACGCCATAAGTTGGCTTGAGTATCGCTTCAATATCCGGATGGGGATAACGGGCTGCTGCACGCCCATGTTTTACATTTATAAAATCATCAACCATTCCTGACTGCAAAGGCCCAGGCCTGAACAATGCAACCAGAGCGATAATTTCTTCGAAATGATCCGGCTGCAAACGCCGAATGAGATCCTTCATCCCCCTCGATTCAAGCTGAAACACAGCAGTGGTAGCTGCACTCTTGATCAGATTATAAGTGGCCTCATCCGCAGTCGAAATCCGACTGATATCAATGTCTGCCAAGCCATCAGCTGCGCGTGCCTCGTTAATCGCCAGTACGGCACGATGAATCACGGTAAGGGTTTTAAGACCAAGAAAATCAAACTTGACCAACCCGGCAGATTCAACATCCTTCATATCGTATTGCGTCACCAGGCCACCACCGGGTTCACAGTACAGTGCCGTGAAATCGGTTAATGATGAAGGCGCAATGACTACACCTCCCGCGTGACGGCCCGCATTGCGAGCCAGACCTTCCAGTTTCAAGGCTAAATCAATAACGGCGCGAACATTTTCATCAGTGTCATACTGGGCCTTAAGCCGATCATCATCCAGGGCCTTTTCCAGGGTGATTCCCAATTCGAAAGGGATCATTTTGGCAATCTTATCGACAAAACCATAGGGATGGCCCAAGACCCGGCCTACATCGCGTACCACCGCCTTTGCCGCCATGGTACCGAAAGTGATGATCTGCGAAACCCGACTGTCACCACTATTTTCGCCCCGGTAACGCTTACCAACATAATCAATCACTCGATCCCTGCCCTCCATACAGAAATCGATATCAAAATCCGGTAGTGAAACCCGCTCTGGATTCAAAAAACGCTCAAAGAGCAAATCGAATTCAATCGGATCCAGATCAGTAATTTTCAATGCCCAGGCTACCACTGAACCTGCACCAGACCCACGCCCCGGCCCGACAGGAACCTCATTGTTGCGTGCCCAAGAAATAAAATCTGCAACAATCAGGAAGTACCCTGCAAAGCCCATATCAGCGATAACATTCAGTTCTGACAAAAGGCGGGCAGCATAGACAGGACGACGCTGTTCAATAAGCTCACGATCGTGTCCAAATTGTTGTTCAAGCCGTTTTTCCAAGCCGCTGCGGCTTTCGCGTTCCAGCCAATTTTCTGTGTTGTTCCCCTCTGGAATTGGGAATCGAGGCAGCACACTTTTACCCAGTATCAATTCCACATTACAACGCTTGGCGATTTCCACACTGTTAACCAAGGCACTTGGAATATCAGCAAACAACTGCGACATATCCTGTACACTGCGAAAATATTGCTGATGACTGTAATTATGTTCACGGCGAGGATCAGCCAGCGTTCTGCCGTCATGAATACATACACGGGCCTCATGTGCCTCAAAATCATCTTCCTTCAGGAAGCACACTTCGTTAGTTGCGACCAGCGGCACATCATAGCGCCTCGCCACCTGGACTGCGGCATGAACATAGGCTTCTTCATTGTCCCGTCCGCTGCGGACAACCTCAAGATAAAAACGTTCAGGGAAACATGTTCGCCACCAATCAATTGCAGGTTCAATAACGTGTGCCTGGCCATGCAACAAAGCGCGGCCCAGGGCACCATTTCGACCTGCGGATACTGCCAGTAATCCCTGATTATGTTCTTCGAGCCAATTACGTTTGATCAGTGGTTGGCTACCAGCGCGGATATTTTTATATGCCAGGGTAAGCAGTCGGCATAAATTTCGATAGCCCTCGTGCTGTTGACACAGCAACAGCACACGTCCAGATCCAACATCACTCTGGTTTGAGTCAACCAGAACCTCGGCACCTAAAATAGGTTTCACTCCTGCTTTAAGCGCCGCTTTATAAAACTTCAGCAAAGAAAAGACATTATCCCGTTCTGTTACAGCAACTGCTGGCATACCCAAAGCAACGCACTGTGTAATCAACGCGTTAATTCTGATTAAAGAATCCGCCAGTGAATATTCGGTATGCAGGTGCAGATGTACAAAATCTGGATTCATTTCAACGCAGCCCCACTGGCATCGTGTAGTGCCGCTCGTACAGGTGCATAAGAACGCCGGTGTTCCGGACAAGGGCCATGACGTCGTAATGCCTGACGATGGATTGCGGTGGGATAACCCTTGTTGCGCGAAAATCCATATTGTGGATATTGGCGATCCAATTCCTGCATAAATTCGTCTCGTGCCACCTTTGCGAGAATAGAGGCGGCGCTGATACAGTCATGAATGGCATCCCCGCCAATAACCGCTTGACAGGGGATTGGCGAAGTAGGACATCGATTCCCATCAATCAGCACCTTTTGCGGAGCGGGTACCAACGCCTGAATTGCCCGCGACATGGCGTTCAGCGTGGCATTCAATATATTGACTGAGTCAATTTCCAAGTGGTCGGCAAAACTAATTGAATAACATATTGCCCGTTCACGAATCAGTCCACTCAACTGCACACGTCGACGCTCTGAGAGAACTTTTGAATCAGCCAGGCCTGAAATGGGCTGATGCGAATCAAGAATGACCGCTGCCGCAACAACTGGCCCCGCCAAAGGGCCTCTGCCCGCCTCATCAACGCCAGCCACGCGATTGTTGTATTTAGAAAAATCACACATAACAATACAACCGGGCTATCGCCTTCACTCACTTTTTTCCAGCAACTCAATTACCGCTTGCGCAGCATTCTCATCTGCATGGCCACGCAAGCTTCTGGCAACGCTCTGATAAGCATCTGTTTGCCTTTGCTGCGCCTCAAGGCTGTTCAATATCCTCAATACTTCCGCCCCTAATGCCTCGGGAGTTGCCTGCTGTTGCAACAATTCTGGTGCGACTCGCCGGCCGGATAATAAATTTGCCAAGCCAACATCTTCTACATGCAACATTCTGCTGACAATTTCCCAGGTTACTGGATGTCCGGCATATGTGATCACCATCGGTCGATTCAGCAGTAAGCATTCAAGTGTGGCGGTTCCAGAAGCTGACAGCACGACATCTGCGGCACTCATGGCAGTATGTGCATCACCATCAAGCAAGCAAAATAAATCTCCACAGGAGGAATAGCGTAACGCTTGTTCAAAGCGTTCTCTGATCGCTCCATTGAACAGTGGAACAACAAAACATGGATTACGAATACGTCCAGATAACCATCCAGCGGTCCGTACCATATTTTCTGCCAGATAGTTAACTTCATTCAAGCGACTACCTGGGAGCAAAGTGATCACTGTCGAACTGATGGGTATACACAAACGATTTCTAGCTTCAGCAAAATTTTCCGGTTGCAATCGATCTGCAGCGGGATGACCCACAAAAACTGCATCGACCCCATGGGCAGTATAAAATTCTTTCTCAAACGGAAATAAAACCAGCATCCGATCTACGGCTTTGCGGACGGTGTTAATTCTATAACGCCGCCATGCCCATAAAGACGGGCTGACGTAATGTACAGTTTTTATGCCTGCCGCCCGTAATTTCGACTCCAGATGTAAATTGAAGTCTGGTGCATCGACACCGATAAATAGTGCCGGGGGTTGTTGCTGGTAGTGACGGGCCAACCGCCAGCGCATCGGCAACACTTCACAATATCGGCCCAGCACCTCTACAAGGCCCATTACTGACAGGCGTTCCATCGGATAGATGCAACGGCACCCTTGTGCTGTCATCAATGGACCCGCAATACCTTCAAATTTTGCACTTGGGATCCGCTTACTGAGTTCTCTTATCAGGCCTGCCGCGAGGATATCGCCCGACGCCTCTCCCGCCACCACAACGATTTGCATCGTTATAATTTTGCGTGGAAATGTAAGAACGAACAATTAGACATCAGACTTAACGGACAATACCGCGGTTGCTCGTGCGTAAAAATTCAGCTAGCTGACAAGCCTCGGGGAAATCCTCGCCGTCAAGTTCTTCTATTGCCTGTTTCAACGTTAAACCTTTCCGGTAAATGCTCTTGTAAGCATTCTTCAGCGCAGTGATTACCTCTCCCGAAAATCCACGTCTACGTAGACCTTCCGTGTTCAATCCATGGGGTTTTGCCGAATTACCAGAGACCATTACAAAGGGTGGCACATCCTTGAGGATCACAGTTCCCATTGCAGAAAAACTATGGGCGCCAATCACACAAAACTGGTGGATTACTGTAAACGCTCCAAAAGTGACGTAATCACCCACGCTCACATGACCTGCCAATGTTGTGCCATTGGCCATCGTTACCTGATCCCCAATTTGGCAATCATGGGCGATATGCACATAGGCCATAATCCAATTATTATGCCCTATCCTCGTCAGACCTCCACCGCCTGCTGTACCGCGATTAAAGGTACAGAACTCGCGAATAACGTTGTTATCGCCAATTTCCAGGCGCGTAACCTCACTTTGGTACTTTTTATCCTGGGGTTCATCACCAAGTGAATTGAATTGGAAAATCCGATTATTGCGTCCAATTCGTGTATCCCCTTTGATAACCACATGGGCGTCAATCTTTGTTCCTGCTGCAATTACGACTTGTGCACCTATATGGCAATACGGGCCGATTTCGACAGCTTCATCAATCTGCGCACCAGGGTCAATTATGGCGCTCGGGTGAATCATCACATCTCGCGTAACGCGCCCATTATCTCTGCACTGGCTACAGTTTTTCCATCCACACTAGCCGAAGACTTCACCTTCCATATCCCTCGGGCGTGTTTGAGGATATCAATTCGTAAATGCAGCTGATCTCCTGGACATACCGGTTTTCGGAATCGTGCCCCGTCAATACCCGCAAAATAATAAATTGCCCCATCGGCGGGCAATTGATCCAGTGTTCGCATACATAAAATCGCAGTAGCCTGAGCCATTGCTTCCAGGATCATTACCGCAGGCATTACGGGTTGGCCTGGAAAATGCCCCGGGAAATACGGTTCATTCACTGTAATATTTTTCATCGCAACAATATGCTCGCCGGGGACAAGTTCAAGTACCCGGTCGATCAAAAGAAGCGGATATCGATGCGGCAGATAGCGCATGATTTCCTGTATATCAAAATCAGCCATGTTTTCCCTTGTTTCCATTCAGTGAGAAGCGTCCTGCGACAATTCTACACCGACTTCATTGCGGGTCGATCTTTTTCAACTGCTTTTCAAGACCCCTGATACGCCGGGCCATATCTTCCAGATGCCCCATCCTAATTACATTTCTACGCCACTTGGATGTTTCCTGGATTGGCATGCCCGACGAATACACACCAGGTTTAGTAATCGAACTCGGAACGGCAGATGTCGCAGTGAGATGCACATCATCACAAATTTCCAAATGTCCGGCGATAGACACTGCGCCACCGATCGTGCATCGTGCACCGATGCGCGAGCTCCCGGCTATACCAGTACAACTGGCGATAGCAGTATGCTCGCCAATATGTACTGCGTGGGCAATTTGAATAAGGTTGTCCAGCTTCACCCCATTTTCAATCACCGTATCTTCCAATGCCCCTCGATCAATGGTTGTATTCGCACCAATTTCGACATCGTTCCCAATTCGTACGGTTCCAAGTTGCGGCACTTTGACCCAGACACCTCCATCATTTGCGATTCCAAATCCATCCGCACCAATAACGACCCCAGGATGAACGATACATCGCTCGCCAATAATTGTTTGCCCACACATTGTGATGCCCGCTATCAGGCGAGTCCCGGCACCAACTTGAACGTGTGATCCCAGCACACAGTTCGGCCCAATAAAGGCGCCAGAATGAATGTTTACACCTTCCTCGACGACAGATCCCGGCCCGATCCAGGCGGTTACATCGACCGTTGCATCCGGGCTAATGATTGCCAGTGGATGAATACCGCCAGTGACCTGTGGTTGTGGATTTAACAACGCGGCTGCATGGGCGTAACCCAAGTAAGGATTAGACATTACCAATGCGGCAACAGGGCATGAGGCCAGAGCGCTCTCGTTCAGGATAACTGCGGTAGCCTGAGTAGAATGTAGCCGTGAGGTATAACGGGTATTCGTATAAAAACTCAAGCAACCCGGTCCGGCACGATTGAGTGTAGCCATGCGGGAAATTCGCAAACTGGCATCACCAACAAGTCTTGCACCCAAACGTGTTGCCAGCGTGCCCAGTGTGTACACGTTTTCTCCTAGCCCTGATTTCGACTCAGCATCTTCGACATGGCTTTTATAAAGTTAAAGGCCAAATACGACAGTAATCCCCTCAGGGGAGAGCCTGCCTATAGATCAACGTTAAGGGTCCGCCGCAAAATTACCTTACCAGGGCCCAAAGACCGGATGAGGTTCATTTTAGCGCTTTCAGCTTACCCAGAACCTTCTTGGTAATATTGACCTTATCGCCAGCATAAATAACGCTATCGCCGATAATCAAATCGTATTTTTCAGCTTTGGCAAGGTCTTTTATCACCTCAACCACACGGCGTTGCAGCTTGGTCATTTCCTTGCTCCGAGCAAGGTTTAAATCTTCCCTGAAAGCACCTTGATTGGTTCTTATTTCCCTGCGCATTTTGCGTATATCCGCCGACTGGCGCTCGCGTTCTGTTGCGGACATTACGGCGCCATTTTTCACCAGCCGATCTTCCATTTTGCGCAACTCTTTTTGCTGGGCAACCAAATCTCGATCTCGGGGAGAAAACTCCTTTTCAATTCTACGGCTGGCAGCGCGTGCCTGTGGCGCTTGATCCAAAACTTTGCTGACATTGACGAATCCCACTTTAAGTTCCACCGCCTGCGCTGCAGGCAGCATTCCAGCGGTAAGTAGGCTGACACACAGAATAGTTACTGCGGTAATTGATTTTGATAAGCTCATGATTAAAAACTGGTCCCAAATGTAAATTGTAATGCCTGGGTTTCATCCGCCGCAAAAGATTTCAGTGGTGCGGCAAAACTCAGAGTCAACGGCCCAAGAGGTGAGATCCAAAGTGCCGATGCGCCGACGGAGTAGCGTAAGGTCCCAATGTCAAAACTCTCCTTGGGGCCATACACATTTCCAGCATCGAAAAAGCCGGTAAACCTGAAATTGTTACTGCTTTTAATAAAAGGTACCGGCAGAATTACTTCAAAATTGGCAACTGCTTTAAAATCACCACCCAACGGTTCATTCCTCGAATCTCTTGGGCCAAGGGTATTCGCCTTAAAACCACGTACCGAACGAATTCCTCCAGCAAAAAAGTTTTCCGTCAACGGTAATTCTGCGGTATCGCCATAGCCATCACCGAAACTGAGCTCACCTTTGATGCTGCCGGTAATTTCTCGAAATAACGGAAAAAACTGCTGGTGGCGAGCGGTCAATTTGTAATAACTTAAATCCAATGCCGGCACGGAAAACTCACCTGACAGGCTTGTTAACTGGCCTTTGTTCGGCAACAGCTTGCTGTTCCGTGTGTCATTGGCCCAAGCTGCGGTAAAGGCCAGAGTATTAAAATTTCCACCACTGGATTTCTCAAAGGCGAGAACCTCTGCTGACGCTGTCGAGCCTGGCCTGAAGTCAGTATTTTGAATTCGTGCTCCGAAATCTATTCTATTGAATTCTGAAATGGGAACGCCGAAGGTAGCTCCGGTTCCAATTTCGTCCAATTGATAGTCTGCTTGATTCGCATTACTGGCATCCGTCGTGCGGTAGAATGCATCCACACCGAGACTGACGCCATCCAGGGTAAAATAGGGATTGAACCAGTTAATACCAATATTCCTGTTGACTTCACTGGTATTCAAATTCAAAGAAACCCTGTGCCCAGTGCCCAGAAAGTTATCCTGACTGACACTGGTACTCAGTATGAATCCGGAAGATTGTGAAAACCCGGCCCCAACCACAAGGTTTCCAGAGGCGGCCTCAACCACGTTGAAGTCCACATCCACCTGGTCAGTCGTTCCCGCTACAGCGGGTGTTTCGACATTAACTTCCTCAAAGTACCCAAGTCGTTGCAACCGGACTTTCGAACGTTCAACCGCACTGGTTGATATCCAGGCACCTTCCAGTTGGCGCATCTCCCTGCGTAGCACTTCATCACGGGTTTTGGCATTGCCTGTAAAATTCACGCGCCTGACATACACACGTTTTCCAGGGTCGATGAAAAACGTTAACGTCACCGTTTTGTCTTCGTCATGGATCTCCGGAACCGCATTTACATTGGCGAAGGCGTAGCCATCAACACCCAATCGTTCCGTCAGTTTGGCGCTGGTTTCCGTGATATCTTTGCGCGAAAATACCGTCCCTTGCTGCACAGTCACAAGTTTCGACAAAACATCCTTATCGACCATTAATTCTCCGGCCAGAAGTACCTCTTTGACGTAAAACTCTTCGCCCTCGGTGATATTGACCGTGATATAGACATCCCGTTTATCCGGTGTAATAGACACCTGTGTTGAATCAATATTGAAGTTTATGAACCCCTGGTCGAGGTAATGCGAACGCAGGGTTTCCAGATCAGCCGCGAGTTTCTGCTTCGAATATTGGTCAGTTTTAGTAAAAAATGAGAACAGGCGGGTCGTTTTCAGCTTGAACAGATCCAGCAGGTCATCTTCTTCAAAGGCGTGGTTGCCAACCACATTAATCTTTTTAATCGTTGCCGCATCGCCCTCAACCACATCAAAATTGATGGCCACACGATTACGCGGCAAAGGTGTGATTGTGCTGGTTATTTTTATGCCGTATTTCCCCACGGAAAAATAACTGCGGCGTAATTGCTGCTCGACTTGATCAAAGACACTACGGTCAAAAACACGCCCGGTGACGAAATCTATACTTTTGAGCGACGATTCAAGATCCTCGGTGCTGATATCCTGATTGCCAGAAAATTCGATGCTGGCGATGGAGGGCCGTTCGGTAACGAATACAACCAGCACGTCGTTCTCGCGTTCAATTCTTACGTCCTTGAAAAACCCTGTCTTGAACAAAGAACGTATCGCCTCACCGGTGCGTGTGGCATCGACTTGCTCACCAACCCGGATGGGGAGGTAATTAAATACGGTCCCCGCTGAGATCCGCTGCAGTCCTTCAAGGCGAATGTCTTTAACAACGAACGACGTCTGGGCCTGAGTCCCCAGACTCCACGTAAGCAATGCCAGCCACGCTGCCATTACCAGCAAAAACCGCCCCTGCATCCGTTGGGATGATGTTCCTGTCACGGCAATTGATTCCCTTAAATTCAGTTTCTTTTAATTTAAAAATTATGTCGAATTCTAATGTAAATACGACCCTGTTGAACATCGCCGCAGCACGGCCACGGGCACACTAGCTGAATACCCTCAGCAGATCATTGTAAAAGGCGACCCCCATCAAGCCCAGCAGCACCGTAATTCCAAGCCGCTGGCCAATAACCTGCATATTTTCCGAGACAGGCCTTCCCTGCACGGACTCAAGCAGATAATAAAGCAAATGGCCGCCATCCAGAACCGGAATTGGCAGTAAATTAAGAATGCCCAGACTCACGCTGATAACCGCCAGAAATTCAATGAACCGCTCCAGGCCAAGCTGAGCCGTAACACCAGCATACTGGGCAATACTGATAGGACCGCTGAGATTTTTAACGGAGACGTCCAACAATAACATTCGCCACAACATCCGCATTGTCAGCACAGTGATGTCACGAGTTTTACCAATCCCCAGTACCAAGGCCTTCCACGGTGGGTATCTGAGCGTCACATAATACTTGGCCGCCAGAGCCTGAACATCAGCACCACGCATTGCCCCAATACGCCCTATGGTCTGATCCGATTCCTTTATGCCTGCCGGGGTAAGATTCAGAATCAGTTGCTGGCCTGCGCGCTCGACAGTTACCTCAAAGTGCTGTCCTGGCCTGGCACGGACAAAATCAACCCACGCACCCCAGGTGGGAATCTCATCGCCTGCCGCAGAAATGACCCGGTCACCTTGCACAAACCCCGCCTGTTGCGCTGCACCACCAGGCGTCAATTCACCGATGATTGGCGGAATGTTTGGTCGGGCCGGGCTCAGCCCAAGGCTATCGAAAAACTGGCCTCGAGTAAGATCATCAATGCTGATCGAACCCAGGTCCAAATTCAATGGCCGCTCACGGCCATTTTCATAACGGACCTGTACTGGGATCTGCTGTGCACTCAAAGATGCGCCAATAACGCGCTGAATCGTCTCCTCCCAGGTCTGCACCCGAGCACCGTCAACGGCGGTAATTTCCTGCCCCTGCAGCAACCCTGCCTGGGCAGCAATCGTGTTCTCGGTCACCGTCCCCACCAGTGCCCGCAGGCCACTGATCCCGACCATGAAAACCAGGCTGTAACCCACGATGGCAAAGAGAAAATTGAAAGCCGGACCCGCGACCACGACCGCAATACGTTTCCACAGTGGTTGACAGTTAAAGGCTCTGTGCCGTTCCTCGGGCCGGACTTGCGCTTCGTTCTCATCGAGCATTTGCACATAGCCACCGAAGGGGATCATCGCCAGGACATATTCGGTTTGATCTGCCCCCCAGCGACGACTCAATAATGGCCGGCCAAAGCCAATCGAAAACCGTAAAACTTTGACCCCTAACCTTCGTGCCACCCAGAAGTGGCCAAATTCATGCACTGTGACCAGAACACCTATGGCAACAAGGAAAGATAAAGCCGAGTAAACTATTTGCATGGATCTTCGGGACCGGAATATTAAGTTTGGACGAATGTCCCTTCAATACGTTGAGGTTACACGGCTACGGCGCTGGCTTCAAAGGCGGATGTGCATTTTTGAGCCGCGTAGACCACACATTATGCCAGGGCCGCGATGGTCTGTGACGCCAGGCGGCGCACGTCGGCATCCAGGCCAAGAACATCGTCAAGATTGCCCGGCGCTGTGAGATCTGCTTGATCAAGGCTTTCGCGTATCACCCTGGTAATATCGGTAAAACGAATTTCATTCGCTAAAAAAGCCGCCACGGCAACCTCATTGGCTGCATTGAGCACGGTACTGGCAGCACTCCCGGACCGGGCCACATCAAATCCGAGGGCCAGACAGGGAAATTTTTCAAAATCCGGTGCCTGGAAGTCCAGTCGTTCTGCGGCAATGAGATCCAGCACAGCAACGCCCGATTCACTGCGTTGTGGCCAAGCCATGGCGTGTGCAATCGGTGTGCGCATATCGGGATTGCCCAGTTGCGCCAGTACTGAACCGTCCACATATTCCACCATTGAGTGGATCACACTTTGTGGATGAACCACAACCGTAATCTGTTCGGCTTTGGCCTGAAAAAGCCAGCACGCTTCAATCACCTCCAAGCCTTTATTCATCATTGTTGCAGAATCAACGGAAATTTTTCGGCCCATTGACCAATTCGGATGCTTGCACGCCTGCTCAGGTGTAACGCAATCCAATTCCTCAACAGGGGTATTTCGAAAAGGTCCACCAGACCCGGTCAACACAATCCTGCGCACCCCTGCATCAAGAAGAGATTCCCCAACGTTGTGGTGTGTCGCGGTTTTTTGCAACGTCAGTGGCAGACACTGAAACACTGCATTATGTTCACTGTCAATTGGCAACAGGACTGCACCGTTCTCAGCTACAGCGCGCATAAATAACGCACCGGACATCACCAACGCTTCCTTGTTCGCCAATAAAACACGTTTTCCCGCACGGGCCGCAGCCAATGTGGGCAACAAGCCTGCTGCACCGACAATCGCCGCCATAACAGCATCCGTTTCATCAAGCGCAGCCAGATCGCTGAGCGCCTTTGCACCCTCCAGTATCTGGGTCGGGCAACCGCTGCCTGCAAGCGTCTGGCGTAACTTCGCAGCACTTCCCGAATCCACCATGGCCGCATATTTTGGCCTGTACGTCAGGCATTGCTGCGCAAGCACGCGGTGGTTGCGGTTCGCAGTCAAGGCTACCACTTGATAACGATGGGGATTGTGCGACACCACATCCAGCGTACTGAGACCAATACTTCCAGTCGATCCAAGTACCGCCAGGCGAATCAACGCATCCCCTCCAGCAACAGCCAACCGACAGCAAATCCCGGGGCTGCAGCCATCAGGCTGTCGAGTCGATCCAGAATTCCGCCATGCCCCGGTAACAATTTGCCACTGTCCTTGAGGCCAGCCCGGCGTTTAAACAGGCTTTCAACCAGATCGCCAAGTACGGAAATCAACGCCACAAAAATTGACAGCAGGACAAACCCGGCACCTGGCAGTAATGACATTTCTTTGTAAGCCACAACGGCCAACGCCAGCACCAATACGGCCACCACCCCCCCTGTTACGCCCTCACGGGTTTTACCCGGACTGACGTTCGCAGCCAGGTGCATTTTGCCGAAACGCCGTCCCGCGAAATAAGCCCCGCTATCCGCAAACCACATCAGCAGCAGCACGTACATAACCAATGGCGGATCCATTTCATGCAGCATCACCAGTGAAATCCAGGCCGGTACCAGGGTCATTATTCCGGCAGCAAACCTGACACTGGCAGATTCCAACATGCTGACCCGTCCTGTTCTTTCAAATTGCACCACCCAGAACAGGGACAACAGCCAATAACCGAGGCCACATACCGCAATAAACAGCACCAGGTCCTGGCGTAAATGCAGCATATAGCCAAGCACAAGTAACAGCGCCAGCGTGATAGGGACTAAAACCTTCAAAGGACCGCGCTCAAACTGCGCAAGCCGACTCCATTCCAAGCTGGCAATGAGGAAAATAACGGCCAACAGCGCCGCGAACAACAAGTTTGATGATGCCAGTACCGCGAAAACAACCAATGGGATCAGTACCAGCGCGGTTAAAACCCGCTTGCCCAGTGTACTGGCGGACACCTTTGCCTCAGCCGCTGACGCTGGTGGTAGATTCACGACTGCACAGAGGCTGCTTTTGCCTTTAGCTGGGCATCGATAACCTGCTCGCCAGTACGACCAAAGCGCCTTTGCCTGCTGGCATAAAACGCCAACGCGGCATTAAATGCATTACGATCAAAATCCGGCCAGAGCGTATCTGTAAAATAAAGCTCACTGTAGGCGAGATACCAAAGCAAAAAGTTGCTCATGCGTTTTTCCCCGCCAGTGCGGATAAATAAATCCGGCTCGGGAAGATCATGCAGGCACATTTTCGCGCTAAGGGCTGATTCATCGATTGCTTCGGGCCGCACGATACCCTGCTGGACTTCGGTAAGAAGTCTGCGTGTAGCCTGGACAATGTCCCAGCGGCCACCGTAATTGGCGGCCACCAGCAATCTAAGTCCTGTGTTGGCCGCAGTCATACATTCAGCCTGCTCAATACGTTCCTGCAACATAGGGCTGAAAGCGCTGCGATCACCGATGATCGACAGGCGGATATTATTGTCATGTAACTTACGAACCTGCTGATCCAGTGCACTCATGAACAGATTCATCAGCACCCCCACTTCTTCCTCGGGGCGTCGCCAGTTCTCGCTACTGAAAGCAAACAGTGTCAGGGCCTGAATTTGTTTTTCGCCACAGGCACGCACCACACTTTTAACCGCATCTACACCTGCATGATGGCCTGCTACCCTGGGTAGATGCCGCTGCCTGGCCCAGCGACCATTCCCATCCATGATGATGGCAACATGTCTGGGAAGTTCTGCATGGCGTTTTTCCGCACATGGATCTGAATTCATTGCTTAAAGTCCGAAGGTCGCCTCGCGGCACTGTTCCACCCCATGAAGGTACAGATGGACATGTTCAGATTTCCAGCAATTCTGCTTCTTTCGCCTGTAAAGCCTCGTCTATCCCGGTCACGAACTTATCCGTCAATTTCTGCATATTGTCTTCGGCCCGCTTTTCTTCGTCCTGGGACAGATTCTCATCCTTAATCAGGTTTTTCAGGTGCGTAATTGCGTCACGGCGAATATTTCTAATCGCAATTTTCGCATGCTCACCCTCCTGGCGAACGAGGCGGATCATTTCCTTACGGCGTTCTTCAGTCAAAGGCGGTAAGGGTAAACGAATAATGTCACCGGAGGTGGACGGGTTAAGACCCAAATCAGCGTGTAGTATGGCTTTTTCGACATCCGGGATGAGCTTTTTCTCCCAGGGTTGAATCGCCAGAGTCCGTGGGTCCGAAACACTGACGTTGGCAACCTGCGAAATCGGTACCTCGCTACCGTAATAACTCACCATGACCTGATCCAGAAGGCTGACATTGGCACGGCCCGTGCGGACTTTTTTAAGATCTTCAGCCAACAGTTCCAGGCTCTTGGTCATGCGTACCCGTGCGTCTTTTTCTGTGTCTTTGATCATTTTTCTGTCCGCAAATTTAATAGCTTAAAGAGTTACACGGGAGGATTTCAACCCGCTGCCGGCCATCCAACTAACGTCCCTTCATCACCGCCTCGTACCGTGTTCATAAAAACCTGCGGTTTATTCATGTCAATCACGCGCACGGGGATATTGTTATCGCGGCACAGAACGACCGCTGTCGCATCCATGACCTGTAATTTACGATTCAACACATCATCATAATCGAGATCAGAAAAATGTTCAGCATGTGGATTTTTGACCGGATCCTCAGCGAATACGCCGTTTACTTTGGTGGCTTTAATCATCAAATTCGCACCAATCTCCACGGCCCTGAGAGCGGCAGCAGAATCGGTTGTAAAAAAAGGATTTCCGGTGCCTGCTGACAAAATGATAACCCGGCCCTTCTCGAGATGGCGAATTGCCCGGCGACGTAAATAATCTTCGCAAATCTCGTTGATTTTAATAGCCGACATGACGCGTGCAAATAACCCGCATCGTTCCAGCGCATCCTGCATAGCCAAAGCATTGATTACCGTGCCTAGCATACCGATGTGGTCTGCCGTAACGCGTTCCATACCACGCTGTGCCAGTGCCTCGCCGCGAAAGATGTTGCCAGCACCAATCACCATGGCGACCTGGACGCCGTGCTCACACAGTTCAACGACCTTTGCCGCCATCTGATCCAAAGTTTCGGCATCAATTCCGTATCGTGTGGACCCCATTAATGCCTCACCACTGAGCTTTAGCAGCACTCGTGGGTACTTGATTTCAGATGTGACCGCCATGGGAGTCCCTCGGTTGCAAATAGCCAGATGCGAATGGAATGCGGAATCAAAGCGCAGCCACAATTACCTGGCGCCCTACTGCCACCCATAAACAGCACTATAATCGCGGTTCCCGTCGGCTTGTGCAATCGCAATTACACGACTAACGTACGAATACACCCTTTTATACTGGCTCTTTGCGTATCTCATCCGGGCAGAATTTACCCGGTTCTCAACCTACAAATGAGTCCTTCATCAAAACCAGCCAGTGTGTCTTTAAGCGTTACTGCCCCTGACTTGCGCCATGACCTCTTCGGCAAAGTTTTCAACTTTTTTGTCGATACCTTCACCCACCTCAAAACGCGTGTATGACAGCACTTCCGCACTATTGGAAGCGAGTAACTTAGCCACACTGATATCTGGATCTTTTACAAAAGATTGCCCCAGAAGTGTCACTTCCTTGAGGTATTTATTCACTCTCCCGGAGATCATTTTTTCCTGAATCTCCACAGGCTTGCCACTGTCGGCCACTTGGGCGCGTAGAATTTCCTTTTCCTTCTCCAGTTGATCAGCCGGTAAATGCTGCTCATCAAGGGCTGCCGGGTTACTTGCCGCAATATGCATGGCGATATCCTTGGCCAGATCCGCCGTACCTCCTTTGAGATCGACAATAACGCCGATACGGCCACCATGCAGGTACGTACCGAAACGGTCCCCCTGGGTGTTCATCAAACCTAACCGGCGTATCTGGATATTTTCACCAATGGTTGCGATCAAATCCCTGCGCAGATCCTCAAGGCTGGACCCTGAAGCGGTCTTCAGGTCGCCAACTGCTTGAAGATCGCCACAACTGGCTGCCAGAGCACACGTTGCAATCTGTTGTGCAAAGCCTGTGAATTCCGTTTTTTTACTGACAAAATCGGTTTCGCAGTTAAGTTCGACGACCACTGCATTTTGATCGTCACTGCAAATCGAAATAGTCCCTTCCGCAGCAACACGGCCCGCTTTTTTATCTGCCTTCGCCTGACCGGCTTTACGCAGATTATCAGCAGCCAGATCAATATCTCCGTCTGTTTCAACCAGTGCCTTTTTGCACTCCATCATGCCGGCCCCGGTCCTTTCCCGCAGCGACTTCACCATTGTTGCACTAATTTGCATTTATCTATCCTGAATAAACTGGTCTGTATGAATATGGCCAGGCGCATTGGCCCGGCCTTGGCGGTCACCTTGGCAGCTACCTTGGCGACTATCGGCGAACGTCACCTAAGAGGCATTGTCTGCCGCTGCAGAGGGTTCAGCAGCCGACTCGGAAACCTCAGCATCAACCCCATCCTTCACAGTATCATCGGCCTGGGCGGCTGACTCACTATCGGCTTCCGAGTTTGTGCTCGCCACTTTCCGGGTGCTCACCTTCGCTTTCTTTTTCGCCGTTTTGTTCTTCACCGCTGAGGCAGAGGCATCATCTTCTGAGTTCTCCTGGCGGTCTCTGGCGCTTTGTAATAGCGCTGCTTCACGGGCTTCAATAATCGCGTCCGCAATCCCCGTGACATATAACTCAATGGCCCGGATTGCATCGTCATTACCAGGCACCACGTAATCCACACCATCCGGGCTATTGTTACTATCCACTACAGCAACCACAGGAATTCCCAGTTTAACGGCCTCGCTGACAGCGATTTTT
Organism: uncultured Ectothiorhodospiraceae bacterium; assembly: GCA_964488985.1. GTDB lineage: Bacteria > Pseudomonadota > Gammaproteobacteria > HK1 > HK1 > CAZAWX01. The sequence goes on along the minus strand of CAZAWX010000005.1, from coordinate 5,341 downwards.
TCATGGCCCACGTCAATGATAAATAAACAATCCGGCAAGCCGGGCATATTCTTGATACCGCCTAAACCTTTCTCCAGTTTGGCCAGTTCCCGTTCCAGTGACAGACGCTCTTTTTTCTTGCTGATTCGATCAATGCTGCCATCTTCGAAGCGCGATTCCAGATCTTTCAAGCGCTTGATGGATTGGCGAACCGTCTTGAAATTTGTCAGCATTCCGCCAAGCCAGCGGCGATCCACATAGGGCATGCCACAACGTTTGGCCTGCTCGGCAATGACGCTTTGCGCTGCCCTTTTGGTGCCGACAAATAAAATACTGCCCTGGCTGGCCGCCATGCGGCCAAGGAAATTTACGGCGTCCTGGTACAGAGGCAGGGTTCTTTCCAGGTTGATGATGTGGATTTTATTCCGTTCGCCGAAGATATAGGGCAACATCTTCGGATTCCAAAAGCGGGTTTGATGGCCGAAATGAACTCCGGCGCCTAACATATCACGCATACTGACGTTAGCCATTGGCACACGACTCCTGTAATGGGTTGAGCCTCCAAACGCCCCACAGCATTAACCCGGACGATCATCCAGGCACCCAAATGTGTGTGCCGACGCTTGTGAGAAATTAACCCGCCAGACAATCAACATCTGCGGGCATTGAGATTACCCCCACAATCACCTTAAATCTGGCCGATGCGAGGAGCAGAACTTTATACCACAACCGACACGTTCTGACAATCTTGGTAAAAACAAGTCAGACCCGAATCTGAAATGCCTGCTAATATTTGCGCTTCTTATACTTCAATGGATTGCCACTACTCATGGCCTATAGCATAAAAACCGAGGCAGAAATCCCTAAAATGCGTGTCGCTGGCCGATTAACAGCCGATGTTCTGGATATGATCGAACCCTATGTTCAACCTGGGATCACAACCGCAGAACTCGATCAGATTTGTCACGATTATATTGTTGAAACACAACAGGCCATACCTGCACCATTGAACTACCATGGTTTCCCTGCCTCAATTTGCACTTCGGTCAACCATCAGGTCTGCCACGGTATTCCTGGGCCACGTGTATTAAAAAACGGCGATGTCGTTAACCTCGATATCACGGTTATCAAGGACGGCTACCATGGCGACAGCAGTCGTATGTTCCAGGTGGGCACAACCTCAGTATTGGCCCAACGCCTGAGTCGAATTGCCCATGAGTGTATGCGTATCGGTATTGAGATGGTCCGTCCCGGGATTCACCTGGGTGATGTGGGGCATGCCATCCAACAACATGCGGAAAAAAATCGATTTTCTGTGGTACGTGAATACTGTGGTCATGGCATCGGTCAGGGCTTCCATGAAGATCCCCAGGTTCTGCATTACGGTACACCCGGAACACGGGAACGACTCGAAACAGGTATGACCTTCACGATTGAGCCCATGATTAACGCCGGGCGCAGGGACGTAAAAGTGCTACCGGATGGCTGGACTGTTGTGACTCGGGACCGGAAGCTATCCGCCCAGTGGGAACACACTTTATTGGTCACAGACGAGGGCTTTGAAGTGCTGACCCTGGGTCGTGGCGGACAAATTTAGTCGTCATTCATAGTGATAGTGACAGGTTCAGTGTTGCCGGCACGAGACGCTATAAAACACTCGCGTGAGGACATAACACAGCGCTTTGTGGCTGGGGAACATGCCAGCGTCCTGGTTCCGGAATTGGCCCGTCAGACCGATAATGTTCTGTTGGAAATCTGGCCTCAGGACGCTCTGCGCGAGAGTTCAGCACTGGTGGCAGTCGGTGGCTATGGCCGGGGAGAGTTACATCCCTACTCCGATATCGACCTGTTGGTCCTCACTACCGAAAACCCTGACCAGGCAACGTTAAGCTCGATCCAATCCTTCGTCACAGCGCTATGGGATTTGGGACTTGAAATAGGTCATAGTGTTCGTAGCCCACGTCAGTGCGCAAAGCTTGCCAAAAAGGATATCTCCATCGCCACAGCCCTGTCAGAATCGCGCCTGCTGGCAGGTCCGCAGCAGCTTTTACTGGAGATGCGCAAACGTGCCACCGGCCCGTCCTGCTGGCCAAGCCAGGCTTATCTTGAAGCTAAATTAGCTGAACAGCGGTCCCGCCACCATCGTTACGATGACACCGCATACAAGCTTGAACCCAACGTCAAATCAAGCCCCGGTGGTTTGCGTGATCTACAGGTTGTTTTCTGGGTAACGATGCATCATTTCCAGGTCACCAGCCTTGAACAATTGTTGAGGCTTGAATTCCTCACTGATCAGGAATACCAAAGCCTGATCGAGGCCAGAAATTTCCTTTGGCAGGTCCGTTTCGCCCTGCATGTTGAGACAGGTCGCGGTGAAGATCGTCTGTTGTTCCAGCATCAACGTGACCTCGCTGATCGTTTCGGATATACCGACAGTGATGCAAATCTGGCCGTGGAACAATTCATGAAGGGCTACTACCGCACCGTCATGGAGTTGTCCCGGCTCAATGAAATGCTGCTTGAACTGCTTCAGGAATCGCTACTTGCAAGTACAGGTCGCGCTCGTTTGTACTCGATGCGGCCGCGGCCACTGACACCACGCTTTCAGGTCGTCTCTGGTTATCTGGAGGTTATCCGCGAGGATCTGTTTCGACAAACACCCTGGGCCCTCATGGAAATGTTCCTGGTATTACAACGCAATGCGCAGTTGCGGGGTGTTCGCGCCACAACGATTCGCCTCGTTCGGGACCACTGCCAGTATATCGACGATAATTTCCGCGCAGACGCAAAAGTGCGCAGCCTGTTCATGGAGATACTGCGCCAGCCCCGGGGCATCACCCATGTCCTCGAACGCATGCACCTGTATGGTGTGCTGGATGCCTACCTGCCAGAATTTGGCGAAGTAGCCGGGCGCATGCAGTTTGACTTGTTCCACGTCTATACCGTGGACGAACACACACTGCGGGTCGTCGGCTTCTTACGCGGTTTTGCCATACCAGAGAAGTCCACTGAATTCCCCCTTTGCAGCGATATTCATGCTGCTTTGGAGAAGCCCGAAATTCTCTATGTTGCTGGCTTGTTTCATGATATTGCCAAGGGCCGAGGTGGTGATCACAGTCAGCTCGGCGCCCAGGATGTGCAACGCTTTTGTCTCCAGCACGGCTTTGACGATGATGACGCACAACTGGCCGCTTGGTTGGTCGAGCATCACCTTGTCATGTCAGCCACATCCCAACGTCAGGACATCAGCGATCCGGAAGTGATACATCACTTTGCCACCGTGATCGGTACGCAGGCACGGCTCGATTACCTCTATCTGCTTACAGTGGCGGATATCCGTGGCACCAGCCCACAATTGTGGAACGACTGGAAAGCTACATTATTGCAGGACCTTTACCAGTCCACCCGGGCGGTGTTGGTTTCGGGAATGGACGAGCCAGTGTCCCGGAGCCTGCTGGTTGACGCCTCGCGGCGCAAAACCAGGAAGCTGTTTGCGGGCCAACCAGCGACGCTGCTAACGGCGGCTGAACAACTCTGGGCAAGCCTGGATGATGACTATTTCCTGCTCAATACGCCTGATGAGATTCTCTGGCACACCACGCAGGTGCTGACAAATCCCAGTGCCGAACTGCCCCTGACGGCAATCCGCCAGGGGCGAGGGGGAAGTGAAATTCTTGTTTACACCCGGGACCAGGAGTTTCTTTTTGCCGCAACCTGTAGTCTGCTGGATGGACTCGGGCTGAACATCATGGAATCGCGCATTACCACTACCACCGAGGCCATGACACTGAATATTTTCGTGGTCCTGGACCACGATGGCCTACCGCTAACCGACCGTGTCCTCCTTGAGGAAACCAAATCAACCTTGATGCTGCGCTTGCGTAATCCGATTAATGCCCGCCGACGCAATTCCCGCCGCCTTGTACGACGCCAATTACAGGCATTTGACACCCCGGTGCAAATCACATTTGAAAATGACCTGAAACACCAGCGCACTGTGCTTGAAATCTATTGCGCGGATCGCCCAGGTTTGCTGGCGCAGATTGGCTGGCTACTGTCCGATCAGCACATACGTCTGCAAAATGCCAGGATTGCAACCTTTGGTGAACGCGCCGAGGACATCTTCCTGGTCACAGACAGTACCAATACACCTCTTCCCGAACATCGGTTTATGGAATTACAGAAGGTTCTGAAAGCCGCCCTTGCCGTGAACCAGCCCGACTGAACTTCAAAGTGCAGATCGTTTTTCTCGCACTCTGTCCGTGCAGGACCAACCTATGAAGAGTCGTTAATTAGCCCCCGGTAACGGGCGGAAAAAAGGCCACTTCATCGCCATCTACGACCTCCTGGTTGCTTGCGACATACTCATAGTTCACGGCGTGCAGCACATTATCCGGAATTGCGCAGCCGTTTGCACACCTCCATACATCGACTACACTCGCCCCGACATCGACCTCGACCTGTTGCTCCCGGCAATCCAGTTGCTCGGCCAGACTGGCGAAATATTTAATATTGATTTTCATGTACTGTCTCCCGGCAATTGCGTGGATCGTATATGGTATGCGCTGCTTAATCACCCGCAAATGGAACCCACCTCATGTCAGAACTGACCCACTTTAACCAGGCCGGCGAGGCCCACATGGTAGATGTCGGTGCTAAACCCGCGACCCGGCGAGTGGCCATTGCCCAGGGGACTATCACCATGCTTGCCACCACACTTGAGCGGATCAGCGCTGGTGAGCACGCCAAGGGCGATGTGCTGGGGATTGCCCGCACCGCCGGGATCATGGCCGCCAAACGTACCGCTGATTTAATCCCATTGTGTCACCCCCTGTTCTTGAGCCATGTCGCCATTGATTTTCAAATTTACCCGGACAGCAGCAAAGGCTATGGTGCCGTACAGTGCCGGGCAACCACCGAGACAGTGGCCAGTACCGGGGTCGAAATGGAGGCACTGACAGCAGTTCAGGTCACTTTGCTCACTATCTACGATATGTGCAAAGCGGTGGACCGGGGCATGCACATGGATCATATTGGTCTGGTACACAAATCAGGCGGAAAATCAGGAAATTGGGAACGACCTGCTGAGACGGATTGCTGACAAATTGGTCAACGATGATTCCTAAATAGTTGCGCATAAATCCTGATCACTGTAGCCAGTAAGAGGGGAGAAGTCACTGACAAGACCGTGAGCAGCAGGGAGGCTGCGACCGAGCCCCCAGGGAGGGGTTTACGGCGTGTCTTGTGAGGGACTTCTCCCCTCTTGCTGGCGGGCAACCCACTGCGATTTTCTGAAGTGGATTTATACGCAGCTATTTAGCCTGCATAATGCAGGCTAGGTTCGTCTTCAGCGAAACGATCG
>CAZAWX010000004.1:0-49039 GCA_964488985.1 uncultured Ectothiorhodospiraceae bacterium | reverse complement strand
CAAGCCTCCAGGGACGGATTCACGGCGTCTTCCGGGACCAATATCCATCGATTCCGCATGGTTGCGCTTAAGAACTTACCTATGAATGGTTGCTGTACAGTGATCAACCCGAGTTGCCGATGCTTGCGTCTGTTGCGCCATCGGTCAACGGGGTTGGACAGAACATTTTTTTCACGATAAGTTCTTCCAACACAAGCTCAGGTGTCAGCAACGCCATACAACTATGGTGACTGCAGTGTTTTCGATAACAATTAATACAGGCTAAATCGGCTTGCATAGACGCAACATGATCACCTGCAGGTAAAACCTTATGTGGATCCGTCGGTCCACAAATTACCAGCATTGGAACACCGGTTGCCGCTGCCACATGGGCGGTTCCGGTATCATTTGCAACGATAAAAGCAGCCTCGTCACACAATGGCACCAATTCCAACAGTTCAGTTTTTCCACAAAAATTATGCACTCGCGCCTGACTCAATCGCATGATTTTTTCACATTCATCAATTTCATCCGGCCCACCCAGTAAAACAACATCGGCTAACCCCTGAGTTTCGAGTAAATCTGCAAGCCTGGCGTAACGTTCAGCCCCCCAGCGTTTTAAATAACCACCTGCCTGGCAGCCAGGTAAAAAAACGGCAAACCGGCCGCGTATGAGCCGCGCTGAATCTTTCTTGTTCTTTGCTGCGAGAATATGTTCTGGACCCGGAAATAACACCGGGCGCGGTGTACACGACGGTACGCCGGCGGCCTGCAATGCACGACGATTTCGTGCCAGGGCGTGTACAGGTTCTGGTAATTGCTCGGGGGCAAGGGTATAGGGGAAGCATCGGGAATTTCCAACACGGTACCGCGCCTGTGCACCTATAAACCAGAGTAACGTCAACATGATTCTGGATCGATCCGTACACTGCAGATCGACAATTAAATCATATTTAACGCGTTTTATTTCCCGGGCCCAAGCCAGAAACGCTTTAAATTGCTGACCCCTGTGACGAAGATTTGCAGCGATTATGTTTTCAAACCTGGGATCGTGGGTAAATAAACCATCCCAGGGTGGCAAGGTGTTTAAATGAATTTGTGCGTCAGGAAATGCCCGATACACGTCTTCAAAACAGGCGCTGGCTAGGGCCACATCGCCCATCGCACTCCAACGCATCACCAATATTTTTTGAATTGATCGATCCGCAACAAGATCATCAGACCATGCCTTTGCGCCCGACTTCGTCATTTATCATATACCGGGGCAAAACCCGGCGGGCGTGTTTTGAAACGCCGATGCACCCACAGATATTGCTCAGGTGATACCAGTACCTGAGCTTCTATTATGGCGTTGATCTGCCGGGTGGCTGCCACCAGGTCGGTTCCTGGATAATCCTTCAAAGCGGGCAATAGCACGAGTTCATATCCTGCGTCAGCGGGTAATCTGCGATATAACAGCGGCACAACAGCAGCACCTGTTCGAGCGGCAAGCCTCGCCGTCGTGGTAACGGTTGCCGCTGGCTGCTTAAAAAACGCCACAAACTTGCCATGTTGCGCAAGACCGTGATCCTGATCGGGGGAAAACCACACAGATTCATTTTTTCTCAACGCCTGGAGCGCCGTGCGCATATCTTCACGCTCAAACATAATTCCGCCACTACGACAACGGCCCCGATAGATCAATTCATCCAATAACAGGTTTTTATTGCGTCTGTATATTGCATAACCGGGTGCACAACGAGACATCATCTGCAAACACATATCAATAGGCGTGAAATGGCCAGAAACAACAATCACACCACGGCCCAGAGATTTTGCTTCCTGCAAGTGTTCAATCCCACTTATATGGGTCATCTCATCCAATTTATCCATACGACCCCACCAGGACATCGTGGATTCCATAGCCGCTTTACCCAGGCTGGTGAAATGATCGTGCAACAATTTATTTCTTGCCCCAGCACTCAACCCCGGCAGGCACAAATTAATATTGCGTGCAGCAATTTTGCGGCGGCGGCGCAACAAATAATACAAACTTTGGCCAAGGATTTTACCGCAGTACATTTGCACGCTATACGGCAATTGCGCCAGCACCCAAAACAGCCCAACGAACATCCACGTTGCAAAATATCGAGGCTGACATGCCAACGGCCATAGCTTAACCCGGCGCTTAACTAGGCGATGCGTCATCGCTACGCTTTACTGCGTTGCAGATCATTAAAAAAGGGCATTGCATTATCCAATTGCTCAGCCCAGCTTGGTAGGCGCAACTGCAATTTCTGCTGCGCTCTCGCGCAATCCAAAACCGAATACTTTGGCCGTGCTGCAGGCGTTTTATAAAGACTTGAATTTATAGCCTGGATATTCCCTATAGGTTTATTTACTGCCCGTTCAGCAATCGCCCTTGCAAAATTATACCAACTGGTTTGGCCTTGTGCGCATAGATGGTATGTACCGCCAAGAGGTTGTAGACAATACGGATCGGCAAGACCGTGCTGTAAAAAACTGATGACAGCTTCAGCCAGAGGGCGTGTCCAGGTAGGACATCCCCATTGATCATCAACGACATTAATGGAATTTTCTCCCGCGAATAAACGGAGCATGGTGGTGACGAAATTATGATGCCCAGGACGATATAACCAACTGCTGCGAAAAATGTAATGGCAGTCATTACAATCACGGATCCGCTGCTCCCCTTCCAACTTGCTTTGCCCATAAATATTCACAGGGTCACAGCCGTCTCCTTCTTTGTAAGCCTGGTCCTGCACGCCGGAGAACACGTAGTCTGTCGAAAAATGAATCAAGGGAATGCTCAACTGCTGGCACGCTTTTGCCAATGCTCCCGGAGCAACAGTATTGACCTGCCGCACCAATACCTTATCGGTCTCGGCGGCATCGACAGCAGTATAAGCCGCGGCGTTCACGACACACGCGGGCTGAACACAAGTTAACAATGCGCTGTAGTCCGTTTCCTTGGCCAGATCGAGTGTAATACAACCCGGCTGCGGCACACGTTGTGCTCTCAAGTAACGGATCTGATGTTGCTTACAGGCACGTACCAAATCGCACCCAAGTTGCCCACTGGCGCCAACAATCAGCAACGGTGCTGTTAGGGCGTGACGGTTCACTACACTGGCAATTTTGCTTGCGACAACGGTAATGCCTGGGCATCACGTTTCGATAGTTCTGGCGCTTGTGTACAGGGCCATTGGACAGCAATGTCAGGATCGTCATAACGGAGGCAATGCTCATCTTCCGGTTCATAGTAGGTTGTCGTTTTGTAGGCGATTTCTGCCCATTCAGATAACACATAAAATCCGTGCGCAAATCCAGGGGGCAGCCATAACTGTTGGTGTGATTGAGCGCTCAGACGGATCCCGAACCAATGTCTGAAGTGTGTCGAAGAACGCCTGATATCAACAGCGACATCGAATACTTCACCACTGACAACTCGCACCAGTTTGCCTTGCCCGTGCTCAAGCTGATAGTGCAGACCGCGCAAAACGCCAGCGCGGGAACCGCTTTGATTGTCCTGCACAAACTCAATGTCCATGCCCAGGGCTGCAGACAGTTTTTTACGCTGATAACTTTCGAAAAAATAACCCCTTTCATCGCCGTGAACCAGTGGGGTAATCACCTTTACATCGGCAAGATTCGTTGATGTGATTTGCAGCATGTGGAGACTTATTATTTTAATAATTTTAACAAAGAGAATAAATATTGCCGATAACCGGTGTTTCTGTGTTGCTGTGCTTGACTTTCGAGTTCTGTGTCATCAATAAACCCCATTCGCCAGGCAACCTCTTCGGGACAGGCAATACGTAGCCCTTGGCGGCGTTCCAACGTTTGCACAAAATATGCGGCTTCCAACAAACTGTCATGAGTGCCGGTATCGAGCCAGGTCATTCCCCGCCCAAATTGTTCTACGTACAATTCCCTGTTAACCAGATAGCGTTTATTCAGATCCGTAATTTCCAACTCGCCACGAGTCGATGGCCGTAGTTGCCGAACAAAATCCAAAACCTGCTGATCATAAAGATAAAGACCCGTTACCGCCTCACGAGACCGTGGCTGTGCCGGCTTTTCCTCGATGCTTATTGCTTTTCCGTCTGTGTTTATTTCAACGATTCCAAATCGCTCTGGATCACTGACAGGGTAGGTGAAAATTGTTGCACCGCTATTTCTTTGTACAGCCTTTTGCAATCGCTTGGCCAAGCCCTGACCATAGTAGATATTATCTCCTAAAATTAATGCGCTATTGTGATCACGGATAAAATCTTCAGCGACTAAAAAAGCATCCGCTATACCACGGGGCTGATCCTGTTGCCGATACTCTATCTGCATGCCCCATTGGTTACCGCTACCGAGTAACTCTTTAAAGCGCGGAATATCTCGCGGTGTGGAAATTATCAATATTTCACGCAAACCGGCCAACATTAATGTGGTTAGCGGGTAATAAATCATGGGCTTGTCATACACCGGCAGTAACTGCTTGGAGATGACGCGTGTTGCCGGATCAAGTCGTGAGCCTGTTCCTCCGGCGAGAATGATTCCTCTCATGATGGATTCCCCGTTAATTGCTCATTTGCAGATTATTTACCAATACAAAAACTGGAGAAAATCTGCCCAAGCAAATCATCACTGCTTACCTTTCCGCTGATTTCATCAAGTGCACATTGTGCCATTTTAAGATCCTCTGCGATCAACTCTTGACCAAGACCAACAATACAGGCCTCGCGGGCAGATATAAGATCCACGCAGGCCAGATCAAGTGCAGTAATATGGCGTTGTCGCGCGCTAAACTCGCCCTCTGCCACAACCTGCACGGCATGATTTTTTATCGCCGTTAATAGTGTATCAATGCCAGCGCCTGTTTTTGCACTTACCGCAATAGCCGTTGGCCATACATCATTTTTCCTTTGAGCCTGATCAATTTTATTTTGCACCAGTAAACAGGCGCAACCTGGGGATATTATTTTATCCAATAATTCACTTTGTTGTTCAGGTCCATAACTATCCGCAAAAACCAGCAGCACCAAATCTGCTTGGCGCACATGCTCAAACGCACGTTCTATGCCAATTTTTTCAACAGTATCCTGACTGCTGCGCAGACCGGCTGTATCCGTTAAATCCAACACCAGCCCGTCAATTATAATAGATTCCTTCACTGGATCCCGAGTTGTTCCCGGGATACTTGTTACAATCGCTGCATCCGTTCCACTGAGCCGATTTAATAGACTCGATTTCCCTACGTTTGCTGCCCCTGCGATCACAACTTTGAATCCATCTCGAAGACGCTTACCCGATTGCGCTGCCTGTCGTGTTTTTTGCAGTTCGGTAATTAACGTGTTGAGTAACTCATGGATCGTTTCTAAATTTAGAACCCCTGGGGCGTCCTCGGCGAAATCAAGCCCAGCCTCCAATTGCACGCGTAAATTGATGAGTCTCTTTGTTATCGACTCGACACGTTTTGAGAACTCGCCGGCCAAAGACCGTTGGGCGGCACGTACACTACGTTCAGAGGCTGCATCGATCAGATCTGCCACAGCTTCTGCTTGAGATAAATCCAATTGTCCGTTAAGAAAAGCGCGTTCGGTAAATTCACCTGCGCGAGCTCTCTGGGCACCTGCGTTCAACGTGCTGCGTAACAGCATATCCAGCAGTACCGGGCCACCATGTGCCTGAAACTCAAGTACATCTTCCCCAGTGTAGGAGTGCGGGCCTGGGAAAAACAACACCAAGCCTGTATCGATTATTTCGCCGGAACAACTTTTGAAATTTGCCAGAACCGCATGACGGGGTAATAGCTGCGCATCTACAACACGTTTGGCGATGGCAACACAGCCTGATCCTGATACCCGCACAATTCCAATCCCACCACGCCCAGGTGGGGTTGCTATGGCGGCAATCGTAGCGTTGTGATGGAGCATTGATTTCCCGTACCGTACTCCCGGCCACTTTATTCCTGGTACAGCTTAAAGGGCATCACTGCAGCTCAGGTCATCTTCCGCGTACGAATCAGCAGAAACATCCTGACGAATCAGATCGATTTTTTAAACACTACCAACGATCTTTTTAGTAATGACCCACTGCTGGGCGATGGACAACAGATTATTTACAAACCAGTACAAAACCAATCCTGATGGGAAAAACAAAAACATGAACGTAAAAACAACGGGCAGCGCCATCATGATTTTTGCTTGCAACGGATCCGGTGGAGCAGGATTTAATCGTTGTTGGACAAACATGCTTACGCCCATCAATAACGGCAAGACAAAATAAGGATCATGGCCGCTCAAATCCTGTATCCAGAAAATAAACGGTGACTGGCGTAATTCCACGCTTTCCAACAACACCCAGTACAAAGAGATAAAAACCGGTATTTGCACCACAATCGGTAAGCAGCCACCGAGCGGGTTTATTTTTTCTGTCTTGTACAACTCCATCATCGCCTGATTCATACGGGTTTTGTCACCGCTGTATCGCTCTCTCAACTGCACGATACGAGGCTGCAATTTACGCATATTGGCCATGGATTTATAGCTGGCTGCGGAAAGTTTGAAGAATAAAAGTTTGATTGAAATGGTGAGTAAAATAATGGCAAATCCCCAGTTTCCAAGAACACCATAAATCGCCCTTAATGCCCAAAAAATAGGCTCTGCAATAAACCACAACCATCCATAATCGACCGTCCTTTCCAGGTAAGGGGCCAAATCTTTCATCCGGTCCTGATCTTTGGGGCCTGTATATATCTTCAAAGACAACGTACCGCTTTGTCCTGGCTCGATAACCTTTTTAGGGGTCATCACACCGAGTACGTAGCGATCATTGGGTAACGCCTTACTGTAATAATAATTATTCTCTTTTGCTTCCGGCACCAACGCCCCGGCAAAATAATGTTGAATCATTGCCACCCAGCCACCGACATATGTGGCATCAAGATTGGTGTCTTTCATATCGCTGAATTTAATTTTATCGTAAGGTTTATCCGGTCTTGAAAGGACCCCTCCGGTATAGGTATAGGTCCGAAACAACCCGCCTTTTGCTGCAACTTCTGCACGCTGTAATTGACCATATAGCCGCAGCGGCCATACGATTGAAGAATTGTTGTGAATAACGTATTCCAGCCTGAAGTCATACTTGCCACGCGTAAAAATATAACGCTTGGTAATTTCGATACCGTCCTCTGATTTCCACATCAGCGGCACAACGAGTTGTTTCTGACCAGGTTCCAAACGGTATTGCGTTTGTTCAGAAGTGAATACAGCACGATGATTTGGCGCACCTTTGGCACCGAGTAGACCGGATTGGATCAAAAATATATTGGGTGGTTGATTACTTAATAATGTGAAGGGTATATCGGGGTGTTTTTGTGATTCATCAAAAGCGGTTAGTTTAAGGTCTTCCAGGCCCCCGCCGTGCAAATTTATCCCCAGTGCAAAAATATCGGTTGCAACCTGTACAAATGGTCCCGCCGCTATGGTGCCTTGAGCTGGAGCAACTTTCGTTGCAACGACCTGATTCGGATCTGCAGGTACATCAGCGTGTTGGACCGCTGCTGTTGACACCTTATCGGCTGTAATATCGGCTGTGGTTTTCGGTGCTTGGGGAACTCCCGAAGTACTGGCGGCCGTCGGCACTACTGGCTTGGGGCCATAATCTTCCTGCCAGGCCTGCCAGATAAGAAAAACGACCATCGCCAATGCGATCATTAAAAAATTACGGATTTGTTCTATCGGCATCTTAATTTGGCCCCATGCCCTGCATCAGAATGTTCCTGCTTGTCAGTGTTGACCCCGAGGCGCGCCCAGTGCCTTTCAAGTGAACGAAAAATGTCCAGATTTTTCTTCTTGCCATCAAAACGTGCCATCACAACCACATCAAGCCCAACAAGTCGATCAGGGTGGTGTCTGAAACTTTCCCGCACCAGCCTTTTTATCCTGTTTCTTTTCACTGCAAGACGAATACGCTTGCGCCCGATCGCCAGGCCCAGGCGAGAGTAATCACGGCCATTGGGCGTTGCCAATACCGTGAACAATGCATCAGAGGAGCGGTCCGGAGCATCAAATACACGCTGAAATTCAGCACCATTATGAAGCTTTGACTGACGGTGAAAACCGCTGCCGGACACGACTCAGGCTGACAGGCGCGCCCGACCTTTAGCGCGGCGAGCTTTAATCACTCGACGTCCCGCCTTGGTGGCCATGCGTGTGCGGAAACCGTGGCGCCGCTTGCGTTTTAGATTACTAGGTTGAAAAGTTCGTTTCATTACCGCCACTCCGGGCGACTATCATTGCAGGGGCGCGGATGCTACTAAATACACAGCCTAAATTCCAGCAAAAAACAAAATTTTTATTCCGCTCACATAAAATTAAAGAGGATTGGACAGCGTTAAGTTCAGGTATACACTGCCAAGCAAAGATTTATTATACCTGACAGGCACCATAATACTATTTCGTTTAAACTAATAATATTATATAACCTTTTGATTTATATAGCTATTATCTGAATGTTAATCAGAAACCGTATCACCCCCCTTACAGTGGCACTTTGTTCGATTTGGGTCATCCGCCAGCATGCTTACGCGCACAATCAATTTAATTACGGACGGTAACAGTTGAGCCAGAATATTTGGGAACAATGCCTCGAACGCCTGGAAGGGGAATTGACGGCGCAACAGTTCAATACCTGGATACGCCCACTTCAAGCTGTTGAAGGTGCTGATGATTTGCGCTTACTGGCCCCAAACCAATTTGTCCGGGACTGGATATCTGAGCATATGCTTGAACAACTCGATGATGTCCTTAAACGCGTTTGCCAAAACAATAATAAAAAACTGCTGGTGCAGGTAGGCACCTTGAATGGGAATCAAGGACCAACCCCCACTATAGCGGACAACCCTTCCCCAAGACCGGAAAACACAACACTGAGGCCCAAACAGAATAACGGCTCAAGTTTACGGGAAACCTTCACTTTTGATAATTTTGTTGAAGGTAAATCAAACCAACTGGCTAAAGCTGCTTCGCTGCAGGTTTCACGCAATCCTGGGAGCGCCTATAACCCCTTGTTTATTTATGGAGGGGTCGGCCTGGGCAAAACACATTTAATGCATGCTGCAGGAAATGCGATTGCTGCAAATGATCCAGGTAAGAAAGTTGTCTATCTGCATTCTGAAAAATTTGTTGCTGATATGGTGCGTGCGCTGCAAAGCAACGAAATTAATCAATTTAAAAGCTACTATCGCTCTGTTGATACACTGTTAATTGACGACATTCAGTTTTTTGCCAGAAAAGAACGCTCTCAAGAAGAGTTCTTTCATACCTTCAATGCATTGTTGGAAGATCAGCAGCAAATAATTATGACCTGTGATCGTTATCCGAAGGAAGTAGAAGGTTTGGAGGAGCGGTTAACGTCAAGATTTGGATGGGGGCTCCCTGTGGCCATTGAGCCACCAGAACTGGAAACCAGAGTGGCAATCTTGAAAAACAAAGCTAAAAGTGCTGCTCACCCAATTCCAGATGATGTTGCATTTTTCATTGGTCAGAGAATCCGTTCCAATGTTCGTGAACTTGAGGGAGCCCTGCGCAGGGTGATCGCCTATGCACAGTTCAGTAATCAACCTGTCGGACTGGAACTGACCAAAGAAGCATTACGGGATTTGCTGGCCCTTCAGGATAAACTTGTTACGATAGATAACATCCAAAAGACGGTCGCCGAATATTACAAAATTCGTGTGGGTGATATGGTTTCGAAACGGCGTACTCGATCAATTGCAAGGCCGCGGCAAGTTGCCATGGCCCTGGCAAAGGAGTTGACGAATCACAGCCTGCCTGAAATAGGTGATGCTTTCGGCGGTAGAGACCACACAACAGTTATTCATGCGTGTAGAAAAGTCGCGGAATTGAAACAGGAAAATGTCACTATCAGTGATGAGTATGCGGTGTTGTTAAGAACTCTGAGCAGATAACTGGAATTGATTGTGGAAAACACTGAATATACGGAAATTAAAAAACTTGTTCTAATTTGGTGAACAGCTTTCAACCCTGTAAATACCGTTATTCAGAACACGTTATTAATAATATAAGCTACTGATATTCTTAATTAATAATGACTTACCCACAGAGCAGATCCTATCTAATAACAGTTGATTTAATAAAGATATATACATTATGAAATTTGAAGTTGATCGCGACACATTGTTAAATCCTTTAAATGCAGTGCATGGAGTCATAGAACGCCGCCAGACAATGCCTGTTCTTGCGAATGTGCTGATAAGTACTGGTGATGGGAAACTGACGCTTACTGCTACGGACATGGAGTTGGAACTCCAAGCATCTTCTATTCTCGAAGATACGATAGCAAACCAAATCACGGTGCCGGCAAAAAAACTGGAGGATATCTGCAGAACCCTCGCCGTAGACGCCACAGTAAAATTTACCCTTGACGGTCAACGAGTTCGTTTGACTTCAGGTCGAAGTAAATTTTTATTAAGCACACTACCGGCCATTGAATTTCCTTCCACAGATTCACCTGAAAATGAATTAAGCCTTTCAATTCAACAGCTTGAGTTAAAACAATTGCTTGAATTAACGCAGTTCGCCATGGCCCAGCAAGACGTGAGGTACTACCTGAATGGCCTGATGTTGGAAATCAGCTCAAATTATTTGCGCGCAGTAGCCACGGATGGGCATCGGTTGGCAGCAGCAGATTTAGCGATGGATATCGCGGACGTTTCTGAAGTACGCCAGGTGATTGTTCCGCGTAAAGCGATATTGGAAATGCAGCGCATGTTGGGAACAGATGATCAGATGGCGCAGCTTACATTTGGTGCGAACGCCATACGTGTTGAAGTCGGTTCTGTACGGCTAACGAGTAAACTGATCGATGGGAAATTCCCTGACTACAGCAGAGTTATTCCGCGTCTTGAAAAAAGTGATAAGCAAATCCTCGTTGATCGGCAACAATTGATGCGTTGCCTCAGCTCAGCCTCGGTGTTGTCGAGTGACAAATATCGGGCAGTGAGATTAGCGGTTGAACCCTCCATATTACGTGTGGCGGCAAATAACCCAGAACAGGAAGAAGCAGAGATTGAGCTTGAAATTGACTATGATGGTGAAGCAATTGAAATTGGATTCAACGTCAGTTACATGATCCAGGCTCTAAATGTACTTCCTTCTGACAAGGTGAGGTTGTGCCTGACGGACTCGAGCAGCAGTTGCCTGTTGTTGGCTGAGGATCGGGAAGATTGCCGTTATGTCGTGATGCCAATGCGTTTGTAACGTATTTTGCCGTTGCCCTGGCATATTGTCGGCCCTGAAGACTCAACACGTTCCAGCCAGATACTGGTGTTACGGATGGTCGTGTGCGCCTGACCAACCTGTGTGTGCAGAATCTACGTGTTTTACAGCAGGTTCAGATCGATACAGATGCCGAACTCGTGGTGTTTTCAGGACTTAACGGCAGCGGTAAAACTAGCCTTCTCGAGGCAATAAACTTACTCGCCACAGGGCGTTCTTTCAGAAGTCACACCATCAGCGATGTTGTCCGCAGGCATAGCGACAGCCTCATGGTTCGCGGTCAGGTCATTGACCAGCACAATCATCAGAGCATGATCGGTGTTGAAAAAACGCAACGGGGTGGAACCCGCTTCAAGATCAATGGCGAAGAAATCCGTAGCACTTCTAGCCTTGCACATCATTTGCCGTTAATGGTTGTTACGCCCGATAGCCAACGAATTTTAACGGATGGTGGAGAAACAAGAAGAAAGCTGTTGGATTGGCTAATGTTTCACGTGGAACCAGAATATAACCAGCTGCATAAGCGTTATCGCCGAACTTTAAAGCAGAGAAATTCAGCGCTTCGTCAGCCTGGTACTCAAAATCATCATGTATGGGATGACGAGTTGGGTTCAACGGGTGAGGCGCTGCATGCGCTGCGTGAACAGCATCTACCACAGGCGTTACAGGTTCTGGCACAGGTACTGGGAAATTTACTTAGAGTCAGCGTAGAAATTGAGTACCAGCCAGGCTGGGATAAAAAAATCGGGTTGGGGCAATTATTAACTCAAACCTGGACTCAAGATTGTCGGCGTGGATTCACAGGGTATGGGCCACATCGTGCAGATTTACTATTCCTCGTCGAAGGTAGAAAAGCCCGGAACATTCTTTCAAGAGGTGAATCCAAATTACTGACTGTCGCCATTCTCATCGGCTTAGCGACGATTCTTGCCCAAACGATTTCCCAGACGCCTGTGTTATTGGTGGATGAGTTGGCATCTGAGTTGGATCTTCAAAATCGGGAGCGGTTTTTCTCAGCATTAAAGGCCACAGGCGCTCAGGTTTTTGTTACAGCCGTCAGCGATGATTTGGTCTGCGCGCCAGATTGGAGCCAGGTTTTGTACTATCAGGTAGTACATGGTGAGTTACAAAAAGTGCTAAAATAGATCGTTTTATTTTTCAGGAAAAATAAATTGAATTCACAAAGTTATAACTCTGAAAGTATCCAGGTTCTTAAGGGACTGGATGCAGTACGCAAGCGTCCAGGGATGTATATCGGTGATACCGATGATGGTACCGGTCTACACCACATGGTCTTTGAGGTTGTCGATAACTCAATCGATGAGGCCCTGGCAGGTTATTGCAGTGAGATCAGAGTGACCCTGCATGCGGACAACTCTGTAACCGTTACTGATAACGGCCGCGGAATCCCTGTGGATATACATGCAGAAGAAGGCCGATCTGCTGCAGAAGTCATCATGACGGTGTTGCATGCCGGGGGAAAATTTAATAACAACTCTTACAAAGTTTCAGGCGGTCTGCATGGCGTTGGTGTTTCCGTAGTCAATGCGCTTTCAGAACAGTTAACTCTGGATATTTGCCGGGGTGGAAAACGGTATCGTCAGGAATACAGCCTCGGAGTGCCGCAGGAAAACCTGCAAGAGGTAGGTGCTACTGAAAATACCGGTACCAGTATCCACTTTAAGCCCAGTTCAGCGACGTTCACCAATATTGAGTTTCATTACGAAATCCTGGTTCGACGACTACGCGAACTCTCTTTTCTCAACTCTGGTGTACACATCCTCCTGATGGATGAGCGGACAGATAAAAGCGACAAATTTCAATATGTTGGAGGGATTCGAGCTTTCGTCGAGCACCTTAATACGAATAAGACATTGGTACATGAACCCGTATTGTATTTTCTTGAGGAGAAAGACGGTTACGTGGTCGAGGTTGCCATGCAATGGAATGACTCTTACCAGGAAAATATATTCTGCTTCACCAATAATATTCCCCAGCGTGACGGCGGGTCGCACCTGGCTGGGTTTAGATCGGCCTTAACCCGGGCCCTGAACCAGTACATGGACACGAACGGCATCTTGCAAAAGGCCAAAGTTGAACCCACGGGTGACGACGTGCGTGAAGGCCTGACAGCGGTATTATCCGTCAAGATACCTGATCCGAAATTTTCATCTCAAACCAAAGACAAACTCGTTTCTTCCGAGGTAAAGCCTCTGGTCGAAGGTTGTGTGGGGCATAAATTAAAGGAATTTCTGCTCGAATCGCCAGCGCAGGCCAGGGTCATTACAGCCAAAATCATCGATGCGGTGCGGGCCCGTGAGGCTGCCCGCAAAGCCCGGGAAATGACACGCAGAAAAACCGCACTTGATATTGCCGGTCTACCCGGCAAGTTGGCTGATTGTCAGGAAAAAGATCCAGCAAAATCTGAGATTTTTATCGTTGAGGGTGATTCTGCAGGCGGGTCGGCAAAACAGGGTAGAAACCGTAAGTTTCAGGCAATTTTGCCGCTTAAAGGCAAAATTCTAAATGTTGAAAAAGCGCGCTTTGACAAAATGTTGTCTTCCGTCGAAGTCGGCACCCTGATTACAGCCCTGGGCTGTGGTATTGGCAAGGAGGAGTACAACCCGGATAAGCTCAGATATCACCGTATAGTGTTAATGACGGATGCTGATGTCGACGGTTCGCATATCCGCACACTATTGCTGACGTTTCTTTACCGACAGATGCCGGAACTTATCGAGCGCGGTTATGTATATATCGCCCAACCCCCGTTGTATAAGGTGAAGCGGGGTAAGGCAGAGCGATACGTTAAAGATGATATCGAACTGGATGCGTACATGATGCACCTGGCCCTGGATGGTTCCCGCCTGGAGTTGGCCTCTGCCGGACAAGTTATTGAGCACGATGCTTTGGAATCCGTATCCCATGACTATCTTGCTTTGCAAGGGGTAATGAAACGTCTTTCGCGGCGGGTTCCGCCGGAGTTTCTGCAGACGATGTCCAGACTGACCACACTGGGTGCTGAGGTCCTTGCGGACACTGATGCTGTAAATACGTGGATGAATCAGTTCAAGCAGACGTTATTGCAACAAAATAAAGAGGTAACCTCGGTCACTCTCGGCGTAAATACCGATGATGTGCAGCGAAAAATAGCGATACGTGCAGTAATTCGTGGTGTGGAAATAGAGAGAAATCTAAATTTCGGGTTTTTTCGCTCAGCTGAATATTTGCAGATGATGCGTTTTAGCGCCAAAACAGGCAGTCCCTTTGACGGCCAGGCTAAAATCGTCCGTGGTGAAAAATCATCATTGGTGGAGAACTTTGCCCAGGCCATGGAGTGGTTGTTGGCTGAGGCAAAAAGGGGGCTGAGCATTCAACGCTACAAAGGGCTGGGCGAAATGAACCCAGAGCAACTTTGGGAGACGACGATGGATCCGGCATTTCGGCGGATGCTGCAGGTGCGAATTGAGGATGTTGTCGCTGCGGATGCACTGTTTACAACGTTAATGGGGGATCAGGTAGAACCCAGACGTGAGTTCATAGAGCAAA
Source organism: uncultured Ectothiorhodospiraceae bacterium (assembly GCA_964488985.1). Taxonomy (GTDB): domain Bacteria; phylum Pseudomonadota; class Gammaproteobacteria; order HK1; family HK1; genus CAZAWX01. The sequence goes on along the minus strand of CAZAWX010000004.1, from coordinate 34,217 downwards.
ATGCGCTTTTTGTCGCAAATCTGGATGCCTGAGTCTGCGCTTTGATCGAAACGAATTCAGGCTCTGGCCAACACCCAAACGTCGACTTTTTTTGCGCCGTTCGCCAGCAGTGCATGGCATAACGAAGCGGCTGTTGCGCCTGAGGTCATAACGTCATCCAAAATCGCGATATGTTTTGATTCTAGCGCGTTAAAATAAGACGGTTTCACGTGAAACACGCCCTTAACGTTATTTTTCCGTTCTCTTTTTGAATGCAAGGTTGACTGCATACGGTCAATGGTTTGCAGTCGGTCTACAGCATTGCTCAATGTTGGCACCGGCGTATGACGGCTGATGTATCGACTCAGTTCCACTGTCTGATTGAATCCACGGGACCGTAGTCGGTTCCGACCAAGAGGAACCGGCAGCAAAATATCAGGTGTTGAAATATTGCGCAGGTGTCTAACGAATAACCTGGCTAAAAGATGACCCGCGATCTGATCGTTTTGAAACTTAAAGCGGTGAATCAGAAACGGTATGGGGTATTCATAACGGGCCATGGCGTAAACACGATGCCAGGGGGGCGGATGGTTCACCAGGCAATCGCCACAAGTCCCAGGTTTGGGCAAGGGTACTGCGCATTTACAACAAACAGACAATCCGTTGAACGGGATTTCCCTTAGACAACCGTCACATAAGCCAACGTCCTGTGCACACTCGGTGTGACACAATTGGCAAATAGCTGGTATGAGATTACAAACCCAGGGCCACATTGGTATCGCTTAAGAAGAATTTGATCCAATCCAATGATTGATAACCTGAATCAGACAAACAAGTGTCGCCAATGCGTGGTCGACGCACACCTTCACTCAGAGAGCAATTATCTTTCTGAAAAAATATATAGCTAGCGTTACAGGATAGACATGAACAACTCGCCGAGGTTCTTAAAAGATCGCCAATCAAGCGATCCCGTTGGTATGCGCAAGGCGTTTAATTTAACGGCGGACGAGTTTGATGAAAGTGCATGGTTGTATAGAGAGACCGCTGCACGGTTAATGGAACATTTGGAATTAAATACGCTGACTCCGCAGGGTGTGCTGGATCTGGGTTCTGCCACCGGCGATTTGAGCTTGGCATTGGCCGCACGATTTAAGCCCTCACAGATATACACCCTTGATTTTGCAAAGAAAATGCTATTTCACGCACGGAGAAAAGCGAGTCGTTGGTTCAGACACCAGGATTTTATTTGTACCGATGCCCGGAAAATTGGACTCAAAGACAGTTGTGTGCAACTGATTTGCAGCAACCTGCTTCTACCCTGGGTCGCTGATCTGAATCAGACCCTGGCTGAGTCGTATCGTGTTCTGGACAATGGGGGCTTGATAATGTTAAGCAACTTTGGTCCCCAGACGCTTAAAGAGTTACGGCAGGCAGCGGAACAGGTGGGTCAGGCTTTACCAGAGCATCATTTTGTCGACATGCTCGATCTTGGCAATACCCTGTCCGGGGCAGGCTTTGCAGATGTTGTTGTCGATGTTGAACGACTCCGGGTCAGTTACAGATCCCTCGGTGATCTGCTAAGAGAGGTTGATGCTGTTGGATTTGGGGCCATCGATTCTGATTATTCCAGTGCGCTGTTGGATCCACAGATGAAGGAAAAACTTGAGCAGGCATGTGAAGGATTCAGAGAAGAGAATTTATATTACATCACGATAGAGTTGTCCTTTGCGCAAGGATGGAAAGCACCGCACGCTTCGACTTCGAGAGAGGTTGAAGTTGCATGGCAGGATCTATAGGGCCCATTTAAAAGCGCCACAAACGGTCTGTCCCGCATAGCTTCGCCTCAGGCTAACCCTATGTACAACGCCAGTGTTATGTCTTTAAAGCGTACAAAATCACCTACCTTTTCATGCGTTTACAGCTACAGGCCATGTTCATGCGGTGCGCTTTAATTTGCGAAACCCCGGTCGGCTAGGGTAGCATCTGCGCTCATTTTTGGTGGTCAATCAGGACGCCAGGGTTGAGGGTGACTGATGGTTTATCAGCGGTCATTGAATACATAGTGGGCAACTGTTTGTGTTACGGCCGAATTGTTCTGCAACATGGCCGCAAATCAAGCAGTTATTTACCGCGATGGCGATTGTTTGCCTGCTCATCGGTATTGCTTTCAGCTTCCTGGGGATTTGGCCTGTATTGCCCTTCGTGGGCCTGGAAGTCGTATTAATAGGTCTGTGCTTATGGGTGAGTGCGTGTGATTGCCATGTTATGGAGGTCATCCGCATCAGTTATTATTCAGTGTCAGTCAAGAAAAGCGGTACACAAAGACCGAGAAGCTGGAAATTTAATCGTGCCTGGTCACAAATCAGGCTCGAAGACTCGCATTTAAGGCAACACCCAAGTCGTTTATTGATAGGATCTCATGGGAAGCTGGTACAATGTGGCGGTTTCCTGACGGAGCAGGAACGCAGGCTGCTGGCTAAAAATTTAAAAACTGCCATACCGATCACAATGTCGGTATCGTAAGTCAGCCAAAGGGCTGTTTACTGGCGTGTGAAAACATCAACAGAAAAAGCGGAGACACACAGATGTCCTTATCCTTAAAGTCATCCCAGGGCTTGGGTCGAGCACTAGCCTGCCTGGTGTTAACAGGCCTGCCTGACCTCGTCCAGGCGGGGTTTTTGGATACGATAAACATGCCAGAGGGTGTAACACCGATCAGCAATCATGCATATAACCTGCACATGTTGATTTTCACTATTTGCGCAATTATTGGTGTTGTCGTCTTTGGCGTGATGTTCTATTCCATAGTACGTCACCGCAAATCCGCAGGTCATGAGGCGGCGCAATTTCATCACAGCACAAAAGCTGAAATTCTCTGGACCATAATTCCGGTGTTTATTCTGGTGGGAATGGCGATTCCTGCAACTCGGGCGGTCATCGATATTGAAAATAGCAGCGAAGCCCAGCTGACCATTAAAGTCACAGGGTATCAATGGAAGTGGCGCTACCAGTATGTGGGGACCAACATTGATTTTTACAGCAGTCTGGCAAAATCAAGCCAGGATGCGATCGATACAGGGCAAGACCCAGCGGAAGTACAACATTATCTGCTAGATGTGGATAACCGCGTTGTGATACCAGTGAACCAGAAAGTGCGCCTGTTGCTAACCGCTGGTGATGTCATCCATGCCTGGTGGATACCGGCATTTGGTATGAAGCGTGATGCGATTCCAGGGTCCGTCAATGAGATGTGGATAAACGCCAGCGAAACCGGTGTTTATAGGGGTCAGTGTGCGGAACTATGTGGTGCATACCATGGCTTTATGCCAATTGTGGTCGAAGTTAAAAGTGATGAGGATTACAAAAAGTGGCTGGCTGAAAAAACGGTCAGCGGATGACGATTCAGAGCCATCGCTTAGGAACAGCCCTCAATTTTTTATCGAATTAAATAATACGACAAGGGAAGCTTGCCAATGAGCACGGAAACACACGCTCACGAAGATCATCATGGACCCGCTGCAGGTTTATCACGTTGGGTTTTCACCACCAACCACAAAGATATTGGCACACTCTATCTTCTGTTTTCGTTATTAATGTTTATTGTCGGTGGCGCCATGGCAATGATCATTAGGGCAGAACTTTTTCAGCCGGGATTGCAAATAGTCAACCCGGACTTTTTCAATCAGATGACCACCATGCACGCACTGGTCATGGTCTTTGGTGCGGTTATGCCGGCCTTTGTCGGTTTTGCCAATTGGATGGTCCCCATCATGATCGGCGCGCCAGACATGGCGTTGCCGCGCATGAATAATTGGTCGTTCTGGATTTTACCATTTGCTTTCGCCATGCTCTTCAGTACGTTATTTATGCCCGGTGGTGCTCCTGCTGCTGGCTGGACAATGTATCCACCGTTAGTACTGCAAGGTGGTGCCAATGTTGCGTTTATGATTTTTTCCATTCATTTGCTGGGTATTTCATCAGTTATGGGGGCGATAAACATCATCGTCACAATATATAATATGCGGGCGCCCAAAATGACCTTGTTAAGGATGCCGCTCTTTGTCTGGACCTGGTTTATCACCGCATTTTTACTGGTTGCGGTCATGCCGGTTTTTGCGGGCGCTGTGACGATGTTGCTGACGGATAAATTTTTTGGAACCTCCTTTTTTAATGCTGCAGGTGGAGGTGATCCCGTTCTATACCAACATGTCTTCTGGTTTTTCGGACACCCTGAAGTCTATATTATGATTTTGCCAGCATTTGGTATTATCTCGCAGATTATTCCAACATTTGCGCGCAAGCCCTTATTCGGCTACGAGTCGATGGTCTACGCCTCGGCGTCCATTGCCTTCTTGTCCTTTATCGTCTGGGCACATCATATGTTCACGGTAGGTATGCCGCTTGGAGGTGAGTTGTTTTTCATGTACACCACCATGCTGATTGCAGTCCCTACCGGGGTGAAAATTTTTAACTGGGTTTCCACGATGTGGCGCGGCTCAATGACCTTTGAGACACCGATGCTGTTTGCGATTGCATTCGTCGTGCTATTTACAATAGGTGGTTTTTCTGGATTGATGCTGGGAATTACTCCTGCTGACTTTCAGTACCATGACACCTATTTTGTTGTCGCACATTTCCATTACGTGCTGGTAACCGGTGCTGTATTTGCGATTATGGCGGGAGTCTATTTTTGGTTGCCAAAATGGACCGGCCACATGTACAACGAATCATTGGGAAAGATACATTTCTGGTGGTCGGCAATTTCTGTGAATGTGTTGTTCTTCCCGCAGCATTTTTTGGGAATTGCAGGGATGCCCAGGCGTATCCCTGATTACGCAATACAGTTTGCAGACTGGAATATGATTTCAAGCCTGGGAGGGTTTGCCTTCGGTTTAGCGCAAATCTTCTGGCTGTACATTATTTTCAAGACGATTCGCGGCGGTGAGAAAGCGACGGGTCAAGTCTGGGAGCACGCCCGCGGTCTGGAGTGGGTTTTAGCATCACCACCGGCATATCACACGTTTAATGAGCCCCCGACAGGGGATCAAATTGAAGCACAGTTTCATGGCCACTGAGTGTGTTTGTCTTGACTGGGCATGGTGACAACCAGAGCAAAGTCAACCTGTATCTGGCTGTGGCACTGGGTATTATAGCTGTTGCTTTTTATGCTTTATTTTTAATCCTGGAAGGGTGAGCCGCAGGTGATGGGCCGCGCGCAAATGGGTTCTGGCATCAGCCGCAGGGTTTAGGTGAGAACTCAAATTGCACAAGTTTTTGGCACAAGTTTTCGGCAAATGCTTTCGTATGTAATGATCACTACGGGCAAGCCAAAGCCGTAGGCAAACAACAACATTAGTTTATCTGGAGCAGATTTATGGCCACGACGCAAAGCGCCTATTACGTTCCCCACGGCACCAAGTGGCCGATACTTGGGTCCATTGGCCTCACACTTTTAGTGGGGGGGTTCGCCAGTTTCCTCAATGATCATCCCGCCGGTGAAGCCTTTATGATTGCGGGGTTTCTGGTCGTGTTGGTGATGTTGTTTGGGTGGTTTGGCACTGTCATTCGGGAAAGCGAAAGCGGGACCTATAATAGCCAGGTAGATTTGTCATTTCGCTGGGGTATGGGTTGGTTCATTTTTTCAGAGGTGATGTTTTTCGCCGCCTTTTTTGGCGCACTCTTTTATACGCGGATGTTTTCGGTGCCCTGGCTTGGAGGTGAAGGGGCCGGTGGTTTTGGAAATGCTGCAGCCCAACTCTGGCCAAATTTCCAGTCGGTCTGGCCAACCAATGGGCCAGGCAATATCGGCGGTGAATTTGAAACAATGGAGGCAATCGGGATACCGGCGATCAATACCATCATCTTGCTCAGTAGTGGCGGGACCGTCACGATGGCGCATTGGGCGATTTTAAAAGATCAAAGGCGAGCTTTCGTTTTCTGGTTGATGGCTACGGTAGTGCTTGGGTTCTCCTTTGTGGGATTGCAGGCTTTTGAATATCACCATGCATTTACCGAACTGAATTTGACGCTGCACTCAGGTGCATACGGAACGACGTTTTACATGCTAACCGGATTTCATGGTTTACATGTGAGCATTGGCGCAATAATGCTCACCGTGATGATGATTAGAGGGATGCGTGGCCACTTTAGCAGTAAGAATCATTTTGCCTTTGAGGCAGCAGCCTGGTATTGGCACTTTGTTGACGTGGTATGGCTGGGGTTGTTTATCTTTGTGTATTGGTTATAAGAGCCACACTCAAAATTTGCAAGGCAGACAAAACGCCGCCCTCTATGGAATGAGGGCGGCGTTTTTATTTGCGGCAATTGGAAAATTTTATGCGGATACACCGTGTGGTGTAATCAAACCTAAGGCGTACAGCAGGAAAAGTAGAATAAACAGTGCAATGGAAACAGCAATTCGAATGGTGAGTGCCTTGACCATTCGAGTTGATGAGCCTTTATCACGGATTAAAAAGATCATTGCTGTCGCCAAACTGGTGATAATGCCAAGTAAAACAACAATCACAATCACTTTAGCCAGCATATTCTCGTCCTGAATATAATGATAAAAATAACAATAGGTCGCGCACTGCCAACGCTGGTCACGGTGGTTTTGTTGGTTTTATTTGTCAGTCTTGGGTTTTGGCAGTTGCAACGGGCTAGCATCAAAGACCAGTTGCAGAAACTGCAACAGCAACATCGTGCGACAGAACCAAAGGCAATGCAAATCTCAGCGTTACAACTTCAAGATGACTCGTCCTGGCGTGAACGTAGGGTCAATCTCACTGGAATATTCGATGCCAGACATCAATACCTTTTGGATAATCGGATATACAAAAGCCGCGCAGGTTTTCAGGTCTTGACCTTATTTATGACTCAAGGAAAAAGTATCCTGGTGAATCGTGGTTGGATCGCGTTGAGTGCAGATCGAAACAAGGTGCCGTTGTTAAACGTGCAACCTGGTGTTGTCAAGGTAACCGGTCGGTTAAACGTCATCGGTGAGCAAGGGCCCTTATTGGGCAGTGCTGGATATGAGTCGATGCATTGGCCAAAAATTATCCAGCAAATTGATATTGATAAAATTAGTGCCCAGGTTGATATAAAACCGGTTCGTGCTGTGCTTGAATTGGCTGCAAAAAATATAAATTGTTATGTCTGTGATTGGCCCCCACAAAAAGGTGGAATGAGCGCCGATAGACACCGGGCTTATGCGTTGCAATGGTTCAGTCTGGCGCTGGCATTATTGTATCTTTCTTTACGTCACTTTTATCGGAACACAAAACAATGACTGCCTCTGAACAGCCTTGTGCCATCGATAAAATGAGTCCCTGGCGTGGGAGAATTGTGCTTGTCTTGATTGCTTCGATGTTCTTTTTGCCAGTCGTCGCCGCGATTTGGTTAAATACCTACGCCCCGCACTGGCAACCATTTGGCCATACGAACCGTGGTGAACTTGTGTCCCCAGCCATTCAGGCCGACACTTCCGTACTGCGCGTCAAAGAGGGGGAACTGACAATTGGGTCTTGGCTCAATGGGCATTGGGCGCTTATCTATCAAACCGCAGGGCACTGTGGCGGCGATTGCGAAAAAGCGTTGCAACGCATGTATAAAGTATGGAAAGCATTGGGGAAAGATCAAAATCGAGTTCTGCAATTATTGGTTGCAGAAAATGTAGAACAAGATGCTGGGCACCAAACAAGGCTCGCGTTAAGGTTCCCAGGCTTGAAAGTGGCGAAGACACGCGATGTGGAACACTTCATCGGAATTGACAGGAAGGACTCGAGCAGTATTTGGGCGAGCAGTATTTGGGTGATGGATCCGAGACAGTTCATTATTTTACGGTTCAATGCGATGCTAACTCCCAGCGAAATGCTAAAAGATTTACAGCACCTGCTTAAGCTGGCCAAACGGGACTGAAAAGGCAATAGCCACATGCTGTGGAAAGAGTACATGCAGTTATGCAAACCCAGGGTAGTGGCTCTCATAGTCTTTACTGCCGTAGTGGGTATGTTTCTCGCCACCCCAGGCATGGTGCCATTCAACGTTTTAATATTTGGCAGTATTGGCATTGGCTTGGCCGCAGCTTCAGGGGCTGCATTCAATCACGTCATTGACCAACGCATAGATGCCATCATGGCGCGCACCAGGTCACGGCCTTTACCGAAGGGAAACTTATCTTCGCCACATGCTTTGGTGTTCGCCTGTGGGATGAGCCTGTTATCCATGGGGATATTACTCTCATTGGTTAATGCACTTACGGCTTGGTTAAGCTTTGCTTCGATGGTCGGTTATGCCGTTGTCTACACGGTATATTTAAAGCGAGCAACACCGCAGAATATAGTCATCGGCGGTGCTGCGGGGGCCATGCCGCCTGTACTTGGTTGGACTGCTGTAACAAACAGTATTGAGGCCAATGCGTTATTGCTTTTTCTAATCATATTTGTGTGGACACCGCCGCATTTTTGGGCTTTGGCCATTCATCGTCAGCATGATTACGCCAAAGCCGATATCCCCATGCTTCCCGTTACGCACGGAGATTCGTTTACGCGGTTACATATTCTGCTGTACACCATTTTGCTCTTTACTGTGTCCATGCTGCCATTTGTCTCTGGCATGAGTGGCCCAGTTTATCTAGGTGGGGCCGTTTTTCTGGGGTTCGGGTTTCTCGGCAATAGCTTGAAGATGTATGTCTATAGGCAAGAAAAATGCCTGCCAATGCAGACATTTAATTTTTCTTTGTATTATTTGGCGGGAATTTTCAGCGTCCTACTACTGGACCACTATCTTCCACGCGGCATCGCCCAAGCGTTCTAACCCGGTTACGCCCTGCAAAATCAGCATGTCCCAGCCTCACCCCTGCTGGTGGCTGCGTTCATCTGGTTGTCAATCAATCAAACGGTGGCCATCGCTTCGCGAAGTTTAACGAAGGCAGATTGTTCCAGTTGACGAATACGTTCGGCGGATACGCCAAATAGTTCGGCTAAGCTCTGCAACGTGCTTTTCTTATCCTGGAGCCAGCGCTGGCTGATAATTTCCCGGCTGCGCTCATCGAGCGATTCCAATGCCTCGGCCAGTTTTCCGTTTTGCTGTTCCTGCCAATCCTGGTGTTCGACAAGTTGGCTGGGTTCAAAGCGGTGATCTTCAAGGTATGCACTAGGAGATGGCCGCTCTTCATCGTCAAATTGTGGGTCAAAAGTAGCGTCGTGAGCACTAAGGCGCTTTTCCATTTCCAATACAACATCGGGATTGACGCCTAGATCCTTGGCGACGTCTTTGACTTGCTGATGGTTCATCCACCCCAGGCGTTTTTTTGCGCTGCGTAAATTAAAGAATAATTTGCGTTGTGGTTTGGTGGTTGCGACCTTGACGATACGCCAATTGCGCAGAATAAATTCATGCATTTCAGCCCGAACCCAATGTACGGCGAAGGACACCAGGCGGACGCCAATAGTCGGATCGAAACGTTTTACTGCTTTCATCAGGCCAATATTACCCTCCTGGATAAGATCGGCTTCCTGCAATCCGTAACCAGAATAACCACGCGCAACACGCACAACAAAGCGCAGGTGTGAGGTAACTAATCGCCAGGCGGCATCAAGATCCTGATCGTTCTGATAACGATTGGCGAGTTCTTTCTCTTCCTCACAGGTCAGCATGGGTATGTTGTTAACCCCTTGGCGATAAGCCTCCAGGCTTCCTGTTGGCACGGCGAGACGAATACCTAAAACATTGCTCATCGAGAGCTCCATTCAGTTAAGATTATGGCTATTTTAGCAGTCCACAATCTAGAGTGCCAATCATAAATATTTAAGGATTGTTAAGATTTATTCAGGCTCAAGTGTGTGTAAGTGTTTACTTACAACCCACCAAGCCCCCGTTAGCCCGAGAAATAAACCGAGCAGGAGAACGAGTAGACTCTCGTAGAGGGTCATGTCGAGGAGTGAAAGTCGGCTATCAAAAAGGTGATTTAATTGCTCGAGCGGAGCAGACAATGTCCATTTGCAGATAAACACGATGGCGACAGCAAGAATTGCACCGCCAAGCCCATAAAGGCTGCCATGATAGAGAAAAGGTCGCCTTATATAGTTGCTATTGGCACCGAAAAGTGAACTGATGGCAATTTCTTCTTTGCGGGACTCGATACTCAGGCGCAAAATATTTGCGACGATTAAAACAGCACCGGTCGCCAGGAACAAAGCCAATACCCACAATCCCCGTTCGGCAAGTTTCAAAATAGCGCTCAATCGTTGCAACCACTCTAAATCAGCTTGTACAAACTCGATTTGCGGATACTGCTGCAGACGTTTAACGAGATCTTGAAGTAACTCAGGATCATCGAGTTGTGGTTGTAGAAGGACGACCGTTGGTAATGGATTCTTACCGCTTAAATTTTCCAGTGAACTCGTAAATCCAGACTGTTTTCTGAATTCCTGCAGTGCCTGGTCCGGGGTAATGATTCGCCCCAGGGTCATGTTTGGTGCTGCCGTAATGACCCTCTTAATGAGTGATTCAGTCTCTGATTGACCAACGCCCGGCTTTAGGTAAAGAGATATTTGTGGCGGTTCGCGAAGTGCATCAACATGAAGTTGGGCGTTATAGATAAGCAAATACAAGCCCGTTGGTAGTGCCAAGGCAAAACCAATCATGCAAATCGCCATAAGGCTACTCATGGCCTGTCTGCTGATCACTCCGAGGCTATAAATCAGACTGGCCAGGTGTTGTTTCAACCAGTTACGAAAATAGGCCCTGATCGTCGCCAGTGCCCCTATGCTCATGTAGCACCCGCAACGGTTTCAGCACTCAGGCAACCCTCTTGGAGAGTGAGTACGCGCTGTTTCATATCACGGATCAAATTCATATCGTGGCTGGCGATGAGGACGGTTACACCGACCTGGTTGAATCGTGAAAATAACCGCATAATTTCCAGGCTAAGTTCCGGGTCCAGGTTTCCGGTCGGTTCATCAGCGAGAAGCAAAGAGGGTTTATGTACAACCGCGCGGGCAATACCCACGCGTTGCTGTTCCCCACTGGAAAGCATCAATGGATAGGTGCGTTCCTTGTTCAGCAACCCTACCCGGTCCAGTGCAGCACGAACACGTCGGGCGATGTCCTGGTGGCGCATACCGGCGATCACGAGGGGCAGCGCAACATTATCAAATATTGTTCGTTCGGTAAGGAGGCGATGATCTTGAAAAACCATGCCTAGATTACGCCGGTAACTGGCAATTGAGTTACCCCGAATATTGGCAAGTGAGTGCCCACCGATATACATTTGCCCGGATGTACATCGTTCAGTCAGGATGATGAGCTTCAATAACGTGCTTTTACCGGCACCTGAGTGTCCCGTAAGAAACACCATTTCACCGCTATTAACGTTAAGGTTTATGAAACGTAGTGCATCATGTCCATTTGGGTAACGTTTGCTGACATGTTGCAGACGTATCATCGTGTATTACTGCCCCAGCAGCGCGGTCACGAAATCTTCTTTATCGAAGGTTCGAAGATCATCTATGCCTTCACCTATACCGATAAATCGAATGGGGATCTTTAATTGATTGGCGATGGATAAGGCTACGCCGCCCTTAGCTGTGCCATCGAGCTTACTGAGTATCAGGCCGGTAACACCAAGTGCCTGATTAAATTGTTGTGCCTGCTGAATCGCATTCTGTCCAGTTCCAGCATCCAAAACCAGAAGGGTTTCATGTGGTGCTTTGAGATTGATTCGACCGGCGATTCTTTTGACTTTGGCGAGTTCATCCATTAAACCGGATTGGGTATGTAGCCGGCCTGCGGTATCAGCAATCAGGACGTCGATTTTACGAGCCTTGGCTGATTCCAGGGCATCGTATATGACAGAGGCAGAGTCAGCGCCGGGGTGTTGGGCGATAACGGGAAGATCGTATTTTTCACCCCAATGTTGTAGTTGATCTATTGCGGCAGCACGGAAAGTATCACCCGCGGCCAACATGACCCTTAGACCCATTGATTGATATTTCCTGGCAAGCTTGGCAATGGTTGTTGTCTTCCCTGCGCCATTCACTCCTACCATTAATATCATGAAGGGGCCGTTATCGTCTCGTGTTATTTGTAAGGGCACACAAACAGGCTCAAGAATGTCCAACATGCCTCTTTGAAGATGTGCGAATAAAGCCGGGCTGTCTTTAAGTTCGTTTTTAGCGGTTGTCTGGCGCAGATCCTCAAGCAGGAATTGTGTGGCGGTGACTCCGACATCAGCACTTAACAATATACCCTCAAGTTCTTCGAGAAGGGCCTCGTCAATCTTGCCTGAACCTTTAAACAATTCTCCGAGAGGCGTTGTCAGTGCCTTACGACTGCGGCTGAGTCCGACGCGAAGTCGGGAAAACAGGCCCTGTGGTTGTTGTTTTGGCATTAAAATCTTACTGTTGAGATATTTACATAAATTGCGCGTGTTGCCAGTACTGCTGAATTTCTAACTGGCAAGTGGCTGCGTAGGTAAGTGCTAAATGGTAGCACGACTGAATTTTATAACGATTGATTAGATGAGAATTTTATGAATTCACAGGGAAGAATTCGAATTATTGCCGGACGTTGGCGAGGTACACGTGTACCCGTTCTGCATTCTCCCGGATTACGCCCAACACCGGATCGTGTGCGTGAGACGCTCTTTAACTGGATAGGAAATGATATCCAGGACAGTGTGTGCCTGGATTTATTTGCTGGAACAGGGATGTTAGGTCTGGAGGCCGCTTCCAGGGGGGCCGCCCGTGTTTGGGCGGTGGAACGTGAGAAGAAATTGTCGACGCATTTACAGGAGCAGTGCCATCGATTAGGCGCCAATCAAGTCGAGGTTGTTTGTGCGGATGCGCTGGCCTGGGTAAAGAGGGCGCAGGAAGCGATGGATTACATTTTTCTTGATCCCCCTTTTGGGGGCTATGATTTTTCGCAATTATTAACGGATCTTGAAGGCTCGCAACTGTTAAAATCGACGACGGTGCTGTACTACGAATGCGCAGTTGGTGTCGGACAAGCATTGGCTGACACGTGTTACAGCAAGAAAAATGAGGGGGGTGTTGGTTGGGAAAGAATACACAACGCCCGGGCCGGACGGGTCAGTTATAATTTGTATCAGCGGCCATGATGGTAAGAATTTTAATGAGAGCCCTTAGCAATGGTTGGGTGAATTAATGAGGCGAAGCAGTCTGTACCCAGGAACGTTTGATCCCATTACCAATGGACACATTGACTTGGTGCAGCGCGCGGCCAGGCATTTTGAACGCGTCATTGTAGCCGTTGCGGGCAGTGGTTCAAAAAAACCTTGTTTTAGCCTTGATGAACGTATTGTGATGGCGCGGGAAACGTTGCAAGACTGTAACAATGTAACCGTCATGGGGTTTAGTGGGTTATTGGTAAAGTTTGCCCGCGAGCAACACGCCGGGGTAATCTTAAGAGGCTTGCGTGCTGTTTCTGATTTTGAATATGAATTTCAGCTAGCCAGCATGAATCGTAAACTCGATTCCAGGGTAGAGACCATGTTCATGACTCCAGATGAGGGCTATACCTTCATCTCTTCGTCATTGGTGCGGGAAATTGCCAGCCTCGGTGGTGATGTCAGCAGTTTTGTACACCCACTGGTCGAGGACGCTTTGGTTAAACGGTTTATTGATTAACGTCTCCGGGGAATTTAGCAAATGGCCTTGATGATCACTGACGAATGTATCAATTGTGACGTGTGTGAGCCAGAGTGCCCAAATGGTGCAATATCTCAAGGTGAGGAGTACTACCGTATCGACCCCACATTGTGTACTGAATGTGTTGGCCATTTCGAAACTTCCCAGTGCGTTGAGATTTGCCCGGTGGACTGTATTCCTCTCGATCCTCAACGAATAGAATCTCAGGAAATATTGCAAGACCGTTATCTGGCACTTACGGAGGGCTTGTTAAACGCGGCTTCCTGATAAGAGCTGGAACGGTAGTGTATTTATGCGCAGGTCCGCACGAACACATTCAGTGCTGGCAATGGGGACAGTAATAACTGGACCGTTGGCCAATTTGAATCTGCTTTATCCGCGTGCTGCATTTGCGACACGTTCTGTCTTCTCGGTCATAAACATTCAAAAATTGCGAGAAATATCCAGGCTCACCCTGGCTGTTGATAAAATCTTTCAGTGTGGTCCCACCTTGCTGGATAGCAGCAGCTAAAACCTGACGTATGCTGTCGGCCAAGTGCTGATAACGCCTAAGTGCAATTCGACCTGCTGCACGACGTGGGTGTATACCCGCGAGAAAAAGTGCCTCATTAGCGTAGATATTCCCGACGCCCGCAACAATATGCGAATCCATAATAAAGGATTTGACGGCAAGGCGTCTGCCGCGACTTTTTTTGAATAAATGATCACCAGAAAAATGATTACCCAAAGGTTCAGGACCCATATGCTTGAGTAACGGATGTAGCTGCGGTAGTTGCCTGGTGTAATGAATGCTGCCGAAACGGCGGGGATCATGAAAGCGTAAAACCTGTTGGTTATCGAAGTTAAATTCGACATGATCATGGCGCTTCAAGGGGGAATCTGGTGGCACCAATCGAAGCGACCCCGACATCCCGAGATGAATGAGAAGTGCCGCAGTCTCGAATTCGAATATTAAATATTTTCCTCGCCTGCCAATAGCCTCAAGGCGTTTGTTTTTCAGCAACTCAGGAATGGCTGAATCCACAGGCCAACGCATCCGGCTTTCAATGATATGGATGCTCTTGATATGTGCACCGGTCAGATGTGGTGCAAGCCCTGCGCGCGTGGTTTCAACTTCCGGTAATTCAGGCATGCGCGATATCAATCATTGTGGATTCAACCGCCGGCGGATAGATGATTATCGAAGACGTTTAGCCAGAGTATGAATGACAACCACTAGCACAGCGCCGATAACAGCCAGGCTGAGACTTGAGTAGACCGTAGCGTCCAAAGATTGAGGCCATACAGGAGTCGAACTGAGTAACTTCTGATGGCCATTGACGTCGAGATAGTGGCGATGTTGAAAAGGCCATATCAGCCACAGTGATCCCACTAATATGCCGATGATGGTGGTCAGGCACTGATGGTGAAAGCGGTTGAGTAACCAGTGCAAAAGACGACTAAACAACATCAACCCGGTCATGATACCTAAGGCGAAAGGAAAAATGACAAGCAAGTCAAAGCGCCCAATTGCAGCAAAAATGTAGCTGTATTTTTGCATGATCAGTAAAATAAATGATCCGGATATTCCGGGTAGAATCATGGCGCTGATGGCCAAAGCGCCGCACAGAAAAATAAACCAGGCCGCATTCGGTGTATTCACGGGTACCAGATTAACCAGTGCCAGGCCGATTATTATCCCACTGCAAAGCCAGGTGAAATTCCATCCCGCAAAGACGTGGGTCTGGCGTATCAAAACCGCAATAGAAGCAAGGATCAGGCCGAAGAATAAGCCGTAAACAAGTTCCGGCTGATTAATAATTAATTCTGGCAAGGGTACGATGCGGGTGAAAAAGAGCAAGGCACTGACAATGCCAGCAGCAAGAGGGATGAGAAAAACAAGATCGGTGTGTTGTGCAGCCTCCTTGAACTGCTTTTTTTTCAAGAGTTGCAACAAATTCAAATTGAAACATTGAATGGCTGTTAGCAGGCGTTCATAGATTCCCGTTATGAAGGCGATGGTGCCGCCGCTGACACCCGGCACAACATCCGCGGCGCCCATACAGAAGCCACGAACAAAGATCCCCACTAGATCGACAGGCAATGTAGGTCGCACAGTTTCACTCTTGCGCTGGATGCTGACTCGGGCTCAAGTCATGTACAGCCTGTACAAAGGTACCAATGGCCTCGGGCTGCATGCCAGGCTGTATCCCATGACCAAGATTCATGACGTGGCCCGGGCGCGAACCCACTGCATCAAGAATGTGAGCTACCTCTGCGCGAATGACCGTTTCCGGCGCATACAGGACACAAGGATCCATATTCCCTTGAATGGCGGTAGAACCGCCAATCCGTTTAAAGGCGTCATCAATGGCGGTCGTCCAATCAATTCCTACACCGGCACATCCCGTAGCGGCGATGCTTTCCAGACACTGGCCAGCACCCTTGCTGAACAGGATTACAGGGGTTGTCGCTGTCTTGGTGTCGGTGCGCAGGGCAGCAACAATTTTTGCCATATACTGCAAAGAGAAATCCTGGTAATCCCGGGGCGTCAAAATTCCGCCCCAGGTATCAAAAATCATCAACGCCTGTGCACCCTCGGCTTGTTGAGCGCGAAGATAGTCGGCAACGGACTGGGCCAATAACTCCAGGAGTTGGTGCATGGCCGCTGGGTCGGTGTACATCAGGCTTTTGATTTTTGTAAAACTAGATGAGCTTCCACCCTCGACCATATACGTGGCCAGAGTCCATGGGCTACCTGCAAATCCAATCAAAGGGACGCGTCCCCTGAGTTCATGTCTGATCAGACGCACTGCATCCATGACATAACGTAACTCGATTTGCGGATCGATATGACCAAGTGCAGCGATATCAGCCGCGGTGTCCAGAGTGCGGGTAAAATGCGGTCCCTCGCCTTCGTGAAATTCAAGACCCAGGCCGAGCGCATCCGGAATGGTGAGAATGTCCGAAAACAATATCGCCGCATCGAGCTTGAAACGTTCGAGGGGCTGTAAAGTCACTTCACAGGCCAGCTCCGGTGTTCTGCATAAATTCATAAAGCTTCCGGCACGTGCCCGGGTCTGGCGGTACTCTGGCAGGTAACGGCCCGCTTGGCGCATAAGCCAGACAGGGGTGCGTTCTACAGGTTGTCGTTCCAGCGCCCGTAGAAAACAGTCATTTTGTAATTTGTCCATAATCTGTAATGTCCGATGCCAAATCAGATAGCCGAAATACGCCTGCAAAATACGCCCGGAAAATACGCCCGGAAAATACGCCCGGAAAATACGCTTGGTTGTCCCACAGCCTTCTAAAGCAGCCAAGATAACCACATTGAACCCGGCGGCTGGGCAGCAGCTTGAAGTTAGCCTGATGGGCCCTGTTCACCGCGACACATGGTTAATGTGCTTTGCAATTTCGACGGTTCATAGTCGAAGATAAGCGAGGCGCTGCCTAGAGGCTTCAATAATACCAAAGGCATCTGTCCGTTGCGGACTTTTTTATCAAGATGCATTAAATCAAACATTTGCTCAGCGCTCAGCTCTGCTGGTGCGTGGACGGGCAGTCCTGTTGCTTTAAAGAGTTGACAAATCCGGACCAAATCTGCTTGCCCGATCCAGCCGTGGCGCATGGATAAGTCAGCCGCCATACAGCAGCCGGCCGCAACAGCCTCACCGTGCAGCCAGCGGCCATAACCCAGGCCATTCTCAATGGCATGGGCAAAGGTATGGCCTAGATTGAGTAATGCACGAGCACCGGATTCTCGTTCATCCTCACTGACGACCAACGCTTTGATATGACAGGAGTGCTCAATGGCATGGCCAAGCGCTGCGGGTTCGCGCTGCAATAACGCGTCCATGTTCTGTTCCAGCCAGTTGAAAAATTCTGCGTCGTGCAGTAATCCGTATTTGATGACTTCGGCCAGTCCGGAGATATATTCACGTCGTGGCAGTGTCTCCAGTGTGCAGGTATCAATAACGACGCAGACGGGTTGGTGGAAGCTGCCGATCATGTTTTTACCCAGAGGATGATTAACCGCCGTCTTCCCTCCGACGGATGAATCAACCTGCGCCAGTAGTGTTGTGGGTACCTGTAGAAACTTTACCCCACGCTGGTAACACGCAGCTGCAAAGCCGGTGATATCTCCTACGACACCTCCACCGAGGGCAATAAAGGTGGCGTCGCGACTCAGGCGGTTTTGTAGGGCAAAATCAAAGATTGTTTGTAATGTCTGCAAGGATTTAAAGGACTCGCCATCTGGGAGTTCAAAATGGTAAATCTGTTTACCGGTAAACAACTTAAGGAGTGTTTGAAGATATAAGGGGGCGACAGTGCTGTTGCTGACCACCAGTATTGGGCCAGCAGCTAGATGTGGTGAAAACAGTTCAGGTCGGGAGAGGAGGTTTTCGCCTATATAGATCGGATAACTCCGATCGGCGAGGTCGAGTGTAAGAGTTTTCACAGATCCTCAATGCGTTGTTGAATTTCCCGAACAACATGACGTGCCGAACGCCGGTCGGTCTCGATGACAATATCGGCCACCTGGCGATAATAAGGATCGCGCTCGCGCATGAGTTTAGCGACACGTTCCTGAGGATCGTCGGTCTGCAGCAACGGCCGGGCCTTGTCCCGCGCGGTGCGTTCAATGAGTAAATCGAGCGGTGCGTTGAGGTAGATCACAAATCCACGACTCATTAATCGAGACCTGTTCAGATCATCGAGCACAGCCCCGCCACCGGTCGCAAAAACGATTTGCTCCCGGGCGGTGATTTCATCCAGCATTTGTTGCTCACGCTTGCGAAAGCCAGTTTCTCCTTCAACATCGAATATTAGGGAGATGCTGGCCCCTGTACGTTTTTCAATCTCCTTATCACAGTCAAAAAATTGTTTTTTTAAGGTTTTTCCCAATTGCTGCCCAACGGTACTTTTGCCTGCACCCATAGGGCCGACAAGAAAGATATTGTGTGGTGTGTTGGAAATTGCCATGTGATTCAGTATGTGACAGTTTTTCAGGTGATCCGCAAATTATAATCGAAGAAATAAAAAAAGCCCGCGGAAGTTACTCCGCGGGCTCGTACTGCTCATGACTCAACCACCGCTGCTGGTGAGTACATCCTTAAGTATTTTGGGAGTTACAAAAATAAGCAATTCGGTTTTGTCATCCCGTATGGAGGTTTGTTTGAAGATAAAACCGACGTAAGGAAGATCACCGAAAAAAGGGACTTTTTCCTGATCCTTACGTTTGGTTTGCTCGAAAATTCCACCCAGAACAACCGTATCTCCGTTATCCACCAATACCTGGGTATTGATATTACGGGTGTTGACGCTGGGCACACCGCCGAATTCTGCGCCGACGGTATCCTGATTCACTTGTAAATCCATGATGACGCGGTCATCGGGAGTGATTTGTGGCGTCACTTGCAGAGATAACACCGCCTTTTTGAAAGAGGTTGAGGTGGCACCACTGGAGGAGGCCTCCTGGAAGGGAATTTCAGTACCCTGTTCGATGGTCGCCTGCTTCTGATTGGAGGTGATGACGCGTGGATTAGAGACCAGTTCACCGCGACCCTCAGCCTGCATCGCCTGTAACTCGAGCTGTAACAAGAAGTTCGGAATATTGATTACAGCCAGTTGCAGTGCCCCGCTGGGCGCGCCGATAGGTAGATCGACCATGAAGTTTTCATTCGTGCCATTATTAAATGGAGTAACGGTTTGGGCCGCACCCGTCGTATTCGAGATGCCGCCGCCGATATTTATGGACGGTCCACTGGAGTCCAGGTTACCGCGATCTGTTTTTTTGGAAATGCCAAAGCGCACACCCAGATCACGGTTAAAGCTATCGTCGGCAATGACAATACGCGACTCAATCAAAACCTGGCGAATCGGTACATCAAGTTTGGTGATGAGTTTTCGAATACTGTTTATGGCCGCCTGGGTATCTCGAACAAGGAGCGTGTTGGTGCGTTCATCGACAGAGACATTGCCACGGTCAGTTAACAAGGAGTTGCCTTTTTGCTTCAAAAGCCCGGATAAAGTACTGGCTTTGGCGTAATTTACCTGAATGAACTCAGAGCGCAGAGGTGCCAGTTCTTCAATTTGCTTTTGCGATTCGAGTTCCAGTTTTTCCCGCGCCGCGATCTCTTCGCTAGGCGCAATCAACATTACATTTCCGGTCTGGCGCATGGCCAGGCCTTTGGTTTTCAAAATGATGTCGAGAGCCTGATCCCAAGGTACATTTTTGAGACGTAAGGTCAAATTTCCACCCACAGTATCTGAAGCCACCAGGTTAAAGCCGGTGAAATCAGCAATTAACTGCAGCACAGCGCGGACTTCAATATTCTGGAAATTCAAAGATAAACGCTCACCCGTATAGACATCTTTATTTTTCTTCTGCTGCTTTTGCTCTTCTTCAGTAAGGGGTTTGATGTCCAGGGTATAGAGATCATCGGATTGATAGGCCAGAGTTTCAAAGCGTTGTTTGCCTACCAGGGATACGATCATCCTGGCTCCCTGCCCTTTTTTACGAGTGGTGACCGTTTGTACGGGTGTGGCGAAATCGATGACATCGAGTTTCTGTGCCAATCTGTCCGGCAGTGTTGCCCCGACAAAATCAACGATGATTCGATCCCCTTCCTCTTTAGTGTCTACGACCACAGAGGGGTCCGACAGTGTCACGATGACACGGCCTTCGCCGTTTTCACCCCGGCGAAAATCTACATTCTCAATGTTGCCACGATTTTTATTGATCGCTGCACGTGGTGCATTAGGACCCTTAAGTTCAGCGTTTGCCGCGCCGCTGGGGCTTTGCAACGTAACAAAAACTTTTTTGCCACTGGTGGTGACTTTATATGGCGTCAGCTTAATGAGATTAAGGACAACACGTGTGCGGCCTGCCGCTTCAACAGCAGTAACGCTGCGGGCCATACCGATGCCAATATTTTTGGTGCGACGTGTCAGATTCAGTTTAATACCAGGTAAGTCGAGGGCGATTCGTGCCGGATTATCAATAGCAAAATTCAACGGCGCGGCGACCGCCTCGCTAAGAGACAGTTCTACTCGAATTTGTTCACCGGGTAATTGTAAAAAATTGATCTGATCAAGCGTGCCGGCAGCTTGGCTTGACGATGCAAACGCCAAAGTGAACAGCACTGACAGCAGATGGCTTGCAGACATCCGCCGATACGCGAATGTCGCCGTCAGCAAGCGCCTAAATGGTGTAATTACAGTCATTGTCATACTCATGGTGATTACCTGTGGTGCCTGCTTTGCTCAGGGCTCTTCGATCAGGGCCAATGCGGCCTGGCGTTCCTGCCAGCCCCCACTCCCGTCCTCAACAATCTCATTGAGTTCGATACTATCTTCATATATGGCAACAATCTTGCCGTGGTTGTGACCCATATAGTTACCGGTCTGGATGCGATGAATCGTGCCATCGGGACTACGTATAATGCCCCACAATCCGTCCCCCAATTCAAGCGTGCCTAGCATGCGCAAGCTGTCTAGTGCGTAGTTTTCGAGTTCTTCTTTATTGCGATCAAAATTCGGGTGCAGTCCGTTGCCTTTCGGCTTATCACCCGTGGGAGGGGGCTTTTGTTCGGTGAAAAATGGCTCAAACGGATCGATTTCGCCGGAAGATGCGTAGGCATAGACCTCATAAGGTTCAACCGGCGGTAATTCCGCAATTCGAGATCCCTTTCGTGCCAGTACCTGGGTTGTGTAGGCTGTTAAATCGTTCATATCATTCGTACCACAGCTAGCCAAGAGCATTGCGGTGAGGGCCATAGTGCCAACACGCAACAACCGGCAGTATCTTGCGCTAACAATATAATTTGACGATTTAGTTTTCATTTGCGCTTGCCCTTACCTTTGCCAGCTTCCTGGGCAATTTCCTGCTCGTCCAGATAACGGTAGGTCTTCGCGATAATTTCCATGCGCTGTTTTGGTATTCCTGGCTCTGATTTTGCGCGACTAATTGGCTGCATTTTGAAGTTGTGCTGTGTCACGATCCTGGGCAAAGCCGCTACTGCGCTGATAAATTCCCCAAACTGATGGTAAGTTCCAGTAACCGTGATATTGATTGGTTTGATGGCATAAAATTCTTCAGGGATTTCCGTGCTGGGTTTAAACAATTCAAACTCCAGACCTGCTGCCAGGCCAGCTTGGGAGATATCTACCAACAAGCCCTCCACTTCGGTCTTGTTAGGCAAAAGGCGTAACATTGCGCCGAAGCTTTGTTTCATTTCCTGTAATTGCAGCTTAAGAGGTTTCAAATTTGCCGCTTTACGCTGCTTGTTTTCAAACACATCCTTCAGTTTTTGCTCTTTTGCCGTAACATTATCCAGGTTGAGCATTTGATCCTGGGTATCGAAATAGTAGCCAGCGGCTAACACAGCGATGCACAGTGCCAATACGACAACACCCCGAATGGGTGCCGGCCAACTGCCCATATTATTCGGATCCAGGTTATTGAGTTCAGCGAGTGTCATGACTGATTCGCCTCCTCGTCGGATTTCTTTTTCTGCGTTGTCAACGTGACCGTCAGCTTGAAGCTGCTCAACTTTGCTTCCGTGGCCGTGTTGGCAGGTCCCGTTTTCACGGATGCGGCCTTAATTTGAACCAGATTTGGATTTTCAAACCATTTCGAGGCTTCCAGCTTACGCATCAGAGAAGAAACTCTGGCGTTTGATTGGGCATCACCTTCCATGCTCAGGTGGTTGTCCTTCTCAATAATACTTTTGTAGTAAACCCCCTTCGGTAGTGTGCGCACCAGAGCGTCAACAACGTGGACAATTTCCGGCCGTGATGACTGGAGTTTCTGAATGATATCCATGCGTGCCAGCAAACGCGCTTTCTCGCTATCTAAGTCTTTGATTTCTTTAATTTTTTTATCAAGAGTTTTCGTTTGTAGAGTGAGAAAATCATTGCGCTCCTGCTGAAAATCAGTCAATTGCTGCAGGTACATGTGCACACCAACGACGACCAGGCCCATAACGGCCATGGCAACCACCGCCAGAACAATGAATTCCTGTTGGCGTTGTTTACGTAATTCCTCACGCCATGGGAGTAGATTAATACGAGGCATTAGTTTGAAGTCCTCATGGCAAGGCCGCAGGCAATCATCAATGCCGGTGCATCATTGGACAGGTGCTTGGCATCCACTTTGTTGCTGAGGGACATATTGGCAAAGGGGTTTGCAATAGAAACCTCAACACCGGTTTTTTCAGCGATAACCAGATCCGCACCTTCAATGGACGCACAGCCCCCGGCAAGCACGATACGGTCTACCTGTCCGACCTGGCTCGATGAATAGAAAAACTGCAGGGAGCGATTCACCTGCTGGGCCATGGATTCCTTGAATGGCTCAAGAACCTCAGGAACGTAATTGTCCGGCAGGCCTCCCTGGCGTTTGGCAACACCGGCTTCTTCGTAGCTGAGGCCATAACGGCGCTGGATTTCCTCGGTCAACTGTTTGCCACCAAAAACCTGTTCCCGGGCGTAGACAATACGCAGATCAGTCAGCACGCTCAGAGTTGTCATGGTGGCGCCGATATCAATTAGGGCAATGGTTTCACCCATCCCGCCCGTGGGCGTTGCATCGGCCAACAGGCCGAACGCATTTTCCAGGGCAAAGGCTTCGACATCAACAATTTTACAGTTCAGTCCCGCTTCCGACGCTGCTGCTACACGTAGTTCAACATTTTCCTGTCGCGATGCTGCTAACAGCACATCAACAGTATCGGGATCATTTAGCGATGGACCCAGAACCTCAAAATCGAGATTGACCTCTTCGAGGGCATAAGGGATGTATTGATCGGCTTCGAGTTCAATCTGATTGGCCATGTCATCGTCGCTTAAATCAGCGGGCATGGTGATCATTTTGGTAATAACGGCGGAGCCTGCGACGGCCAAAGCGCTAAGTTTATTCTTCGAACCTGAGCGGCGTACGGCTTTACTGATGGCATCGCCCACCGCCTCAACTTCGGTAATATTTTTCTCGACGACTGCATTAGGCGGTAACGGTTCAACAGCGTATGCTTCGACTTTGAGCTTATTATTACTGCCGGACAGTTCCAGCAGCTTGACCGCTGTAGAGCTGACGTCAACACCCAGAACATGGGCGGATTTTCGAGAGAATAGCCCCACGATTTTTCCTTCTGAAACGGCAGGTTATAGTTGATTTATGTGTTTAAACATTAAGTCACAAGGCTAAATATAGACCATCAAAGAAAGAAAGTGCAAACCTATAGGGGCATTCGGCTGGTTCATTCTTGCCCAAAGTTTACGAAATCAAAAAACTAAATTGTAATATTCTTTATAATACAACAAGTTACGAGGTATTTTATCAATGCGACGGCTATCCGTCCTGTTAAGAATTTTTCTGGTTCTGCTGCTGGTCGGCGGGCTTTTGGGCCTGGTCGGGGCAGGAGCACTGTACTGGACACTGGTTCCGCAGTTGCCTCCTGCCAGTGCCTTACGTGATGTTCACCTGCAGGTGCCATTGCGGGTCTACAGTGCTGAGGGTGATCTGTTGGCCGAATTTGGCGAGAAGCGGCGAAGCCCGCTAAGCCTGGATCAGATTCCCGAAATGACCCAACAGGCGGTATTGGCTTCGGAAGATGAACGTTTCTATGTGCACCCGGGGGTCGATTGGCAAGGTCTGGTCCGGGCCGTGGTGTATTTGTTGCGAACAGGAGAAAAGGGCCCTGGAGGCAGCACGATCACGATGCAGGTCGCGCGCAATTTTTTCCTTGGCAGAGAGAAAACCTACCTGCGCAAAATCAACGAAATTCTTCTGGCATTAAAAATTGAGCGCGAACTAAGCAAAAAACAAATTCTTGAGCTCTACCTGAATAAAATTTTCCTCGGCCAGCGTGCCTATGGCGTCGGAGCTGCGGCGCAGGTGTATTACGGTAAGCCGCTGGCGGATTTAACGCTGGCCCAGACCGCCATGATTGCCGGTTTGCCAAAAGCCCCCTCGAGCGATAACCCGGTAGCAAATCCAAAGCGGGCCATTGAGCGTCGGCGTTATGTTCTGGGCCGTATGCGGGATCTTAAGTTTATTAATGCGGCGGAGTATGAATTAGCCGTCAAGGCGCCGGTGACGGCCAGTGTTCATGCCCAACATACGGATACTGAAGCGGCCTATGTTGCTGAAATGGCTCGGATATGGATGCAGGAACGCTATGGCAACGGCAGCAATACACAGGGTTATAAGGTCTACACAACCATTCAGTCAAAACTTCAAAATGCTGCCAATAATGCCTTACGAAATGCATTACTGGCCTATGATCGACGTCACGGCTACCGGGGCGCAGAGCAAAATGGCGCCCTGCCTTCGAGTGCCGCGGAGATAGACGGCCTACTCGCAGCCATACCTGTCTTTGGCGGGTTGAAGCCGGCATTGGTGCTGGAAGTGGGTGAGAAAACAGCCCGAATCTATGTCAAGAATCAAGGTGAGGTGGAGCTTGCCTGGGAGAGATTGAAGTGGGCACGGCGTTACATCAATGAGAACCGCCGTGGCCCGGCACCCAAGCTGGCTGCCGACATCCTCTCGGTGGGGGATTTGATCCGGGTGCGCCGGCAAAACCAAGGCTGGCAGTTGGCACAGTTGCCAGATGTTCAGGGTGCGTTCGTTTCTCTGGCCCCTCGCGATGGCCGTATTCTGGCGCTGGTCGGAGGGTTTGATTTTTATCGTTCAAAATTTAACCGGGTGATGCAGGCGGAGCGCCAACCAGGCTCGAATTTCAAGCCGTTTATCTACTCGGCAGCGCTTGCCTATGGGTTTAATCCATCCAGCATCATCAATGACGCCCCAGTGGTGTTCAATGACGTCAGTCTGGAGGGCGATTGGCGCCCGGAGAATTACAGTGGCAAATTTTTCGGCCCAACACGGTTACGTGAAGCGTTGTATAAATCGCGGAATCTGGTTTCAATCCGATTGTTGCGGGCAATCGGAATTGAGTATGCCGTAAATTACGTAACTCAGTTTGGTTTTGACCGTGAACGATTGCCGAAAAATTTATCCCTGGCTCTGGGGAGCGCCACAATAAAACCGATTGAACTGGTGACCGGCTATGCCCAATTAGCCAATGGTGGCTTCAAGGTACGGCCTTATCTGATCCAACGTGTCGAGAAATCCGATGGCACTGTGCTTTATCAATCCAAGCCACTGACTGTATGTGAATCCTGCCCCGAGGAAAAAGATCCGCAAACGGACACAGCGGCTGATCCCGGCGCAGAAAAACAGACTGAAGTGGACCCTGCATCGACACCCGTCCTCGCCCCTGTGAATGTGGCGCCGCGCATTATCAAAGCAGACAATGTCTGGCTGATGCACTCCCTGATGCGTGACGTCATCAAACGTGGCACCGGACGTCGCGCCCGCGTCCTCAAGCGTAGCGACCTGGCAGGTAAAACCGGTACTACGAATGATCAACAGGATGCCTGGTTTTCCGGGTTCATGCCGGACATTGTTGCCACCGCCTGGGTTGGCTTCGATAAACTGGCACCGCTGGGACGACGCGAAACGGGTGGACGGGCGGCATTGCCCATGTGGATTGACTATATGCGGGTCGCTTTGCAGGACATTCCTGCGCGGACATTACCGCAACCTGATAATATCGTCAGTGTGCGTATCAATCCCCGTACCGGCAAGCCTGCCGACGCATCAGAAGCTGACGCGATTTTCGATTACTTCATGATCGATAGAGTTCCCAATGACAAAGCTGCACCCAATCCAGTCGTTGTGCAGAAAAAACCCGTGCCCGGTCAGAACAACAATACGTCGAGCACTGTTAACAAACAGTTATTTTGAAGTCAGCAACACGGATTTACTGTCATGAGCTCGTTGTCCTCAAACCGTGGCATCTCCCTGAAACATCGCCAGGGTCTGGCGCGGGAGGCGGCTCGCATCATCGCCCAGGGGTTGACCCCGGATTACCAAAGTGCGAAACAAAAGGCGCGGCACAACCTCGCCATGCCTGCGCAAACACCATTGCCGAGCAACCAGGAGATTGAAGTTGCACTGTTGGAGTACCAGCGTTTGTTTGCAGGGAAGAAAACACGATGCCAATTACGCGAACTGCGGAGCGCGGCACTTCGCGCAATGCAGGAACTGGCGAACTTTAAACCACGTTTGACCGGTGCCGTGCTGCGGGGCAGTGTCAATTCAGTAACTGCGGTGTGTCTGCATTTATTTGCCGAAACAATCGAGGAGGTGGGGTATTTTCTGCTTGATTGCGAAATCCCTTACCGGCACATTCAGCAATCCATGGATTTTGGTAAGGGCGAGCGGCACGATATTCACGGCTTTGCCTTTCTCGCCGATGGCGTGCCTTTTGAACTATTGGTTTTCAGCGGAACCTATCGCCATCGTTCACCGCGTTGTCCCATTGCAGCCGGGCCAATGCACCGGGCCGGACTGAGTGAGGTACAGGCGCTGTTACAGACATACGAGGGCGAGTCGTTTGTTGGCTGAACGAGCGCAAACATGAGCAACAGCCACACTGATCCGGTCTCGCTCAATAGTCCGGATCTTATTTTCGCGATTGCCGTGCCGTCGCCTTTACGGTGCCTGTTTGATTACCGAGCTCCTGCCACAGGACCTTTGCCC
This sequence comes from uncultured Ectothiorhodospiraceae bacterium, assembly GCA_964488985.1. Lineage (GTDB taxonomy): Bacteria > Pseudomonadota > Gammaproteobacteria > HK1 > HK1 > CAZAWX01. Next base: position 6,980 of record CAZAWX010000004.1, on the reverse strand, counting down.
CAGCCGGGAATGCGGGTCCAGGTTCCCTTTGGTTCACGACGGCGAATTGGCATGGTCATCAGGCATCAGCACGGCAGTGCCATTAAGCCGGCTAAGCTCAAACGTATACACGCCTGTTTAGATACCAACCCGGTACTGGATGCAGGATTATTGAAATTGATGGAATTTGCCAGCAGTTATTTTCATCACCCGCCTGGCGAAGTGATGGCCTGTATGTTGCCCCCGGCATTGCGCCGGGGTGGGTTGTTGCAACCGCGCACCCGCAAGTGTTGGCAACTTACCCTGGCCGGTCGCCAGGTGGAATTGAAGTCATTGCTGCGGGCGCCACGGCAATGCGATGTTCTGCAGCAATTGCGCGGCGCAGCCGGACCCTTGTCAAGGGATCAGCTGCAGGCAGATACGGGGGTTCTGCGGCGCCTGTATAAAAACGCGTTGATAGAGACGGTTGATGTGATCCAGGAACCCAATGATGCACCTGCCTGGGCCGATCTGGAGTCGCTAGCCCAGGCCCCGGTTGTAAATCCAGGACCGAGTCTTAATGATCAACAACAACAGGCCGTCACGGCAATAAGCGGCAGTTTTGGCCGGTTTCAGGGTTTTTTGCTCGATGGCGTAACCGGTAGCGGTAAAACCGAGGTGTATCTGGATTTAATCAGGCAACTCCAGTGTCAGGGCCGGCAGACCCTTGTTCTGGTACCCGAAATCGGTCTCACGCCCCAATTATTGGCACGTTTCAAGGACCGCCTGGGGATTGCCATAACAACGATTCATTCTGGACTTACTGAACGTCAACGCCTTGAGTCCTGGCGCTGGGCGCAAACGGGCCGTTCGTCAGTGGTTATCGGTACGCGCTCAGCGGTTTTCGTACCGTTGCCAAGGCTGGGTCTGATTATCGTTGATGAGGAGCACGATTTATCCTTTAAGCAACAAGACGGATTGCGCTATTGCGCGCGGGATCTGGCCGTGGTTCGTGCCTCCCAGGCGCGGGTGCCGATCGTGCTGGGTTCTGCAACACCCTCCCTGGAATCCTTTAACAATGCCAAACGAAATAATTATCAACGGTTGGTGTTAGCGCATCGTGCGGGAAAATCAACACAACCACATGTCGATGTAATCGATCTGCGTGGCAGGACGTTACAAGCAGGGCTGTCCCAACCGCTTGAGCACGCCATTGAATCGTGCCTGGATCAAGGTGAGCAGGCGTTGTTGTTCATTAACCGACGCGGTTTTGCGCCGGTATTGCTGTGCCACGCCTGCGGCACTCCCTGTGATTGCCCAAGATGTGATGCGCATCTTGTGCTGCATCAGGCAGATGGATGTTTGCATTGCCATCATTGTCAGCGGGTACAAACCCCGCCGCATACGTGTGCCTGTGGTGCGCAGAACAGTTTTGTTGCGGTTGGCGCCGGGACCCAGCGGGTTATGGAACGTTTGCAGCAACGTTTCCCCGGCGCACGTATTGCCCGGGTGGATAAAGACAGCACCCGGCGCACGGGATCGATGGAGGCGATGTTGGCGGCCGTGCATGGCGGTGAGATTGATCTCCTGGTTGGCACACAGATGCTCGCCAAAGGCCATCACTTCCCGAATGTCACACTGGTTGGAATTATTGATGTGGACGGTGGGCTTTTCAGTGCCGATTTCAGATCGGCCGAGCGTATGGCACAACTTTTCGTACAGGTCAGCGGTCGTGCAGGTCGCGGTGTGCGCCCCGGGCAGGTATTACTGCAGACCCATTACCCGGATCATCCGTTATTGCGGTTGTTAATTACCGGGGGCTATCGGGGTTTTGCCGAATCGGCACTTTGCGAACGGGAAAAGATGGGTTTGCCACCGTTCAGTTTCCAGGCCCTGTTGCGTGCTGAAGCACACGAAGCGGGACTTGCAAGAGCCTATCTTCAGTCAGTGCGAGATGCGTGTCCAGCACCGCAGCAGGTGGCAGTGTACGGGCCAGTGGCGGCGCCACTGGAGCGCCGCGCTGGTTGGGTACGAGCGCAGTTGTTGCTGGAAGCGACTGATCGAGCCAGTTTGCATGGTTGTATTCGGGACTGGTTACCGAAACTGCAAGGGCTGAAATTGGCCCGCCGGGTGCGTTGGTCGTTGGATATCGACCCGCTGGACATGATGTAACGCAGTAAACAAGCAAACGCCATGCTGAACCGCAGGGCATTTGCGCATAGAATACGCGCCCCTTTATGAAACGCACAGGTGATTGTCTTGCAAACAAGGTTGAAGCGGTTAATTGAGCAGGCCCTGCAACGTCTGCATGACAGTGGCGACATCGATTTATCTCAGGTTACCGGGAAACCGTTGGCCGGGAAATCGTTGGCCGGGGAACTGTTGGCCGAGATACCGTTGGAACGTACCCGGGGAGGTGATCATGGTGATTTTGCCAGCCCGATCGCGTTGTCACTGGCTCGGCCCCTGCGACGCAATCCCAGGGAAATTGCTGAATCAATCGTGGCACAGCTTGCTGAAAATGAAGTGCTTGAAAAGATTGAGGTGGCAGGAGCCGGCTATATTAATTTCTACCTTGCCCAGGACGCCATCAGGCAAACTGTTGTCGATGTCATCAGTGCGGCGCAGAAATATGGCTACAGCGATGTTGCAACGGGTGTCAGGACGCAGGTGGAATTCGTTTCGGCCAACCCGACCGGACCACTGCATGTGGGCCATGGCCGTGGTGCTGCATTTGGCGCGGTTTTGGCCAATGTGCTGGAAGCGGCGGGCCATTCGGTAAAGCGCGAATATTATGTCAATGATGCCGGGCGTCAAATGGATATTCTCGCCCTCAGTTTATGGTTGCGTTATCTCCAGGCTGCAGACAAAGAAATAAAATTTCCGGCCAATGCCTATAAAGGAACCTATGTAACGCAGATGGCCGAGGGTTTGCGTAACATCCACGGCCAACGTTTTGAGTTTGCCGCCAGCGAAGTGTATGCAGGGATCCCTGACGATGGAGCTAAAGGTGGAGGCGATGGTGATGACGATGCCGCCAAGGCTAAACGCGAGACGCACATTGATGCGCTGATAGAAAAGGCCAAAAGTCTGCTGGGCGTGCAAGATTACAAGGTCGTGTTCGACTATGCCTTGAATGAGCAGGTTGCAGATATTCGTGGAGACCTGAAGTCATTTGGCGTGGAATTCGATACATGGTTTTCCGAGCAGAGTCTTAATGACAATCAGGACATAGCCCGTGTTGTGGACAGACTGAAACAAAGTGGGGACATCTATGATGTGCAAGGCACTTTGTGGTTTCGATCCAGTGCCTACGGTGATGAAAAAGATCGGGTAGTGGTTCGTGGCAATGGTCAGGGCACTTATTTTGCCTCGGATATCGCCTATCTCGATAACAAATTTCAGCGCGGTTTCGAACACATTATTTATGTCTGGGGTGCTGATCATCATGGCTATGTCGCCCGCTTGCTGGCGGCGTGCAAAGCACTGGGCCACCCTGTGCAAAACGTGGAAATATTACTGGTGCAATTTGCCAGTCTATATCGCGGCGGGGAAAAGGTGCAGATGTCGACCCGGAGCGGTGAATTTGTAACGCTACGCGAATTGCGTGAAGAAGTGGGTACCGACGCCGCACGGTTTTTCTACGTCATGCGCCGTTGTCAACAACACCTGGATTTTGATCTGGATTTGGCCCGCAGTCAGGTAAGTGACAATCCGGTGTATTACCTGCAATACGCCCATGCCCGTATTGCCAGTATTATTGAGCAGGCGAGTCGCCAGGAGTTATCTATCGATATGCAAGCTGGTTTGGCATCTTTGCATTTGTTATCCCTTGATCAGGAACAGCAGGTAATGAGAAGTCTGTCGCGGTTTCCTGAGATTATCCATGCGGCGGCGCAATCAAGAGAACCGCATCAAATATGCTTTTATCTGCGTGAGTTAGCGGCTGATTTTCATGCCTACTACACCCTGCGGGATATGAAAATACTATGTCAGGATGAACACCTGCGCCATGCAAGACTGGTATTGTGTGCAGCGGTACGCCAGGTACTGGCCAATGGCCTGAGGTTGTTGGGTGTTTCGGCGCCGGACAAAATGTAAGGTTTCGTCAATGGCACCTAGAGACTATAAACAGCGCCCTGCCCGGACCCCGGTGAAGAAAGCTTCCCGGCCGGTTTCCGCCTGGGTGATTTTTGTCGCTGGTGCCATGGTTGGCATTCTTGGCACTGTCGCTTTTTTTGTTTATGAACCCAACGTGAGTGTTCCCAACCTGGGGTTGTCTGACAGCGCCATGGGAACCAAAACAGCAGCGACAACGCCGCGCTTTGAGTTTTATACGGTGCTACCGGAAAAAGAAATCGCTGTGCCGGAAACGGCGCTGGCCGAAAAAGCCCAGGTCAAACAATCCAGTCAATCCCAGGACACCGCGAACAAAGTGACAGCTGCAGAGCGCTACATGTTGCAGGTCGGATCTTTTCGTAACCTCATGGATGCGGATCGACTTAAGGCCCAGTTGGCGTTACTGGGACTTGAGGCCACGATACAATCGGTTTCAATCGATGGTGCTGAAACATGGCACCGGGTTCGTGTTGGTCCTTACGGTCAGATGGCGAAACTTAAAGCTGCCCGGGACAGGCTAAAGCAAAATAGACTTAAATCCATCGTTTTAAAATTGAGAAAATAAGATGGGAACGGCGTCTGGACAGTATATGCGCCGCGAATATCCGTGAAGCACGCGACGGTGATTCGGTGGTCAAAGTGGGTTAGGAAACTCATCGCTTAAACTCCTTAGTTGCTTAAATGATCTGATCCTAGATGTTTGATTTAGTTCAATTTAGTATGATCCGACCCAGGGGATGCCCAAAGTCGCGATAGAGTAAGGCGGCGTCGGCGAGATCCTGACGCTGAACGCGATCGCGCCGCGTATCATCCAAAACTCGAAGCTGCGGACCGGGTCGCCCAGCGGGCATAGGGATAGGATGCACAGCACTCGACACCCCGGGTGAACTCAGGATTCAGGGGGGCAAGGCTGAAATGACGATTGTCCTTGGGCAAAAACCGTTTGATTCCGCCCGGAATCCTTGGCCTCATACAGTGCAACATCGGCGGTGGTGATCAACTCAGAGCCATTGCGCTGATCCTGTGGTGGTGAGAAAAGAGTCACTCCGCAGCTGATTGTTACCGACAGTGTTTCCTGTTCGTACACAAAGAGTTCATCCCCTATGCCCCTGCGAATTCTTTCAAATAGGCCCGGGACGTGGCCTTCATCACAGTTTAGAAGAATCAAAAACTCTTCCCCACCATAACGCCCGACCCAGTCATAGGGCCTGAGGATTGCCTTAAAGCGCTTGGCCACTTCCTGCAAGATCGCATCACCAGCAAGGTGGCCATAGGTATCATTGATCCTTTTGAAGTGATCTACATCGCACATACCAATATAGAGGGGCTGCAAATTACGCTTGGTTCGCGCCATCTCGCGATCCATTGCCTCCATCACAGCCCTGCGATTAATGAGTCCGGTCAAGGCATCATGATTTGCCTGAAAAGCCATAGACTCCTTCGCGCGGTTCAACTTCTCCTGCAGATCCAGCATGCGCCTGCCAACCTGTAATCTGGCCTGCAACTCGGCATTCTCGAAAGGTTTGGGGATATAGTCATTGGCCCCGCACTCTAGCCCCGTGACAATATCATCGGTGCCGCTACGGGCGGTCAAGAGGATTAAATAGGGCGGATCGCTACTTTTGTGCTCGCGTATACGCCTGCACAGACCCAGACCATTGAGCTTAGGCATCTCCCAGTCAAGCAACACTAAGCGAGGCGGACAATCTCCCTGCATGACCTGCCATGCGGCCTCACCATCCTCCACTGCTACCGGCTCATAACCCCACTTGCGAGCCACTGCGGTTAGAATAGTGCGGGAGATGATATCGTCCTCAGCAATCAGCAGTTTCACAATATCTTCTCCATTGCTGCCTTGAGTAAGCTAAAGCAGCGGTCCAGTTCCGGTAGCCCTTGACGAACAGTTTCCATATCCCCGGCCTTGCCTGCTTGTTCCATGGTGTAGGCCAGGACACTCAGGGCCAAGCCACCTACGTTGGCTGAGGAGCCCTTAATTTTGTGTGACTGGGCTGCAGTTACCGGTAAATCTCCATCCGCCACTGCTGTTTTCAGCAGCTTGATCTGCTCACGCATGTCACTCAAAAATGTCTCTGCCACGGTGCGGATCAAGTCTTCATCATCCATCAGGCGATGGCTCATGGCGGCATAATCGAATACCGGCTCTCGGGAGTCTAACAGGACATCTTCAGGCTTATCCCCCTGTTGCACAGTGGCACCTTCTGTTTGCTCTCCCTTTAGCTCCGTCACATCAGATTGACTCTTAGCCTGAATAATTCATGAACGATGCAAAAAAGAAGGCCACCAATGTGGTAAAAAGACTTTGCCACAAGCATTTTCCAACATACAAAAGGCCTTCTCATGAGAAACCATACCACACAACACAGCGTTGTTTTCAAGGACCTGTTTGGTAAACCGCTGGTGGCACGATTTGACCAGAGCCCTTAGTTTCATGGTGGATATATCACGGGTGGGGAGATTGCGTTACACCATGGCCGCGAAGGAATAGCGCATTACGGGGCGCATTACGGGGCGCATTACGGGCACGGGGCTTACAGCCCCCCTATGGCTTGCCTGACTTTCCGGTCATAGCCTTATGGATCGACCCAAAGCTCCTTGACCATGGAACATGTTTACGCAGAGCGGTCGGCAGTTTTTTGCGCGCAAGTTCGGCACGATATTGATTACGATAATCACCCAGCACTACGGAATACCATGCCCGTCCTGCTCGCTGTGATCGAAAATACGCAGCTTTATTCTCTAAACCTTGGTCATGAATAAATTTAATAGTTTGTTTCTCGGCAGTACTACCGATCAGCTGTATCGTATAGTGATTTGGATTTTGTGAAGAGAGCCACTTCTGTCGGGAAAGATCCAATGGAGCCGCTCTGCGTTTTGGCGCGGCC
>CAZAWX010000003.1:0-50673 GCA_964488985.1 uncultured Ectothiorhodospiraceae bacterium | reverse complement strand
CTGGATTCCCGCCTTCGCGGGAATGACGGCGTAAAGAGTTTCCGGATGGGCACTACAGAGGTGGTATTGGCAAGCGGGGGGCTTGTATATGCTGCCTATGTAGACATTCAGTCAGTGGGTTGTTGGGTATGTCGGATGTACAAGCTCAGCCGCCGCGCAGCCCTCTGGATGAGTTGATCCGATCGTGGTGAGTGTTGCGGTGCCTGAGTGGGTGCTGAAGTTTATGGGGCGGGATTGAATTCGTTCTCCGGCGGTGTGGCTGGTGTACGATAGTGGTCCGTGCAGAGGAACGTTTTGATGTCTAACCCACCCGTACTGAAAATTGATAATTTGAGCAAGACCTATGGCAATGGCCATCAAGCCTTACGCAAGGTCAGCCTGAGTGTCGCGGAAGGCGATTTTTTTGCACTTCTGGGGCCCAATGGCGCCGGTAAATCCACACTGATCGGAATCATCACTTCGCTGGTGAATAAAAGTGACGGCAACGTGTTTGTGCGGGGGCTGGATATGGGTGTGGATGCCTACAGTGCCAAGGCACAGATAGGCGTTGTTCCCCAAGAGTTTAATTTTAATCTCTGGGAAGCGCCCCTTGATATTGTGGTGACTCAGGCGGGCTACTACGGAATTCCACGCCGTTTGGCCCTTGAACGCGCGGAACATTATCTGCGCAGGCTGGATATTTGGGATAAGTGCCGCGAACCTTCGCGGATGTTGTCCGGTGGCATGAAGCGGCGTCTGATGATCGCGCGTGCATTGGTTCATGAACCGCACCTGCTGATTCTCGATGAGCCTACCGCCGGGGTTGATATTGAAATCCGCCGTTCGATGTGGAACTTTTTGCATGAATTGAACAGCGCCGGCACCAGTATCATTTTGACCACCCACTATCTTGAGGAGGCCGAGCAACTGTGTAGAAATATTGCCATTATTGATAACGGTGAAATTATTATTAATACGGGAATGCGCGAATTACTGGCGCAACTGCAAACTGAAACCTATGTTCTGGACCTGGAGCACGGGCTTGAACAACCACCCGTAGTGGATGGCTATGTGCTGACCTTGACCGAGCCGCACAGTCTGGAAGTAGAAGTTTCAAAAGCCGAAGGGATTAACCCGTTATTTGCAACGTTGTCAAAACAAAATGTGCGGGTGCTGAGCATGCGTAACAAATCTAACCGATTGGAGCAGTTGTTCATGCGCATGATTGAAGAGAACGAGCGCAAGGGTGAGCGTACGCGGGTTAACCCGAATATTGAGTTATACGAGCATGATGTCGCCGACATCCCGCCTTCCGCAGCAGACAAACATGGCCACTGAAGCGGAACTGAAATGAGTGTTGATTCCGCGGTGGTGCGAACAGCGCTGTTGACGATCGTTCGCAGAGAGATCCGGCGATTTATGCGTATCTGGATGCAAACTGTAATCCCGCCAATGATCACCATGAGTCTTTATTTTATTATATTTGGCAACCTGATTGGCCCGCGCATCGGTGATATGGGCGGCTACCGCTATATGGAATTTATCGCTCCGGGCCTCATTATGATGGCCGTCATCACCAACAGTTATTCCAATGTGGTGTCATCGTTTTACAGTGCCCGTTTTCAGCGATTTGTCGATGAGATGCTGGTCTCACCCACCCCCAACTATATTATCGTCCTGGGCTATGTCATCGGTGGTGTGGGGCGGGGCCTGACAGTTGGCGCGGTGGTGACCGGGGTAGCGGCATTGTTTGCCAACTTACAGGTACAGCACCCACTGGTGACCATTATTTTTGTCATTCTGACCGCAGCGTTGTTTTCTCTGGGGGGGTTCATCAACGCTATATTTGCCCGTAGTTTTGACGACATCACCATCATTCCAGCCTTTGTTTTGACACCGTTGACCTATCTGGGCGGGGTGTTTTATTCCATTGACCTGCTATCCGATACCTGGCGCGGGATTTCCCAATTGAATCCGATTCTGTATATGGTCAACGGCTTTCGTTACGGGATCCTTGGCGTCAGTGACATCAATGTCGGACTGGCGTTGGGCATCATCGTGGTGTGTATCGTGGTGTTGTTCGGCTACAGCGTCCGCCTGCTCAATCGGGGTGTCGGGATCCGCACCTGATTGGAGGAAGCAGGCGCTGAAGAAGATAAAACTAAGGTACAATTCGCCCGGTCACATGACGGCTCAGGCCCCGACGAGCCATCCGGGTGACGGCGCTCAACGGGGCCCGGGAACAATCTTAATCACATCCAGCAGGCACTCATCAAATGCTTCAGGCAAAACTTGAACCTGGCTTCGGCCTGAGTTACAGCGATTTTTACAGTACCCAGGGCCTCGAGCGTGTCGATGCCGCCTTTCTCGCCTATGTCGCCGAGCATACTGGGGATATTCACTCGCGCCTGCTCGCCGCGCGCCTTGATCCGGGCACGCTCGATGAAAAGGCACACTCCGCCTTATTGGTGGATGCGGGGCCCTGGCTTGAGGATTTCATCGCAGAGTTGTTTCAGATCCGCGGCGAAGTCGCACATTTGTCCAACAATCACCATCGGTTGGCACCGCTTTATAGCTGTCGGCGGCTTTTCGTCCAACGCCAGGTCGGCAAGGTCCGTGATCGCGATGGTATCGGGCAGTTGGATGGTGATGCGCTGGTGGCCCGTTTAGCACCGTTGCTTGGGCATAGTCCGGAAACTCCAGACTCGCCATGCATCGATGAACTCGCATTTGCCGAGGCAGTACTGGGGTGGATGGATGCTGCGGATGAGAATGCCGAGACGCTACAGCTTGCCCGGGACTATACCGCCTGGGTACTGCATACCGAGGCGGGCCGGGCCAGGCATAAGGGCAGTGATTTGTTTGTGTTGCCTGAAAAAATCGATTTACTGAAGCTGGTGCCAGTTGAAATCGAACAGCGTAACGGTGTGGCGATGATCACAGGTCCCGCGGCACGGCGTCGCAGTCGAGATGGATTCAGCCTGACCGATGAGGGAATGGGTCTGCAAAGTGCATTGGCCGAGGCGCATTACTGCATCTGGTGCCACAACCAAGCCAAAGACTCCTGTGCCAAGGGTCTTAAGGATCGCAAGACAGGGGAGTTCAAGGACAATGCGCTGGGTGTGTCTCTGATTGGCTGCCCACTGGAAGAGAAGATTTCAGAGATGAATCTGCTCAAATCCTCCGGACATTCGATAGCAGCGCTGGCCATGGTGACCCTGGATAATCCGTTATGCGCCGCGACCGGCCACCGCATCTGCAACGACTGCATGAAAGCCTGTATCTACCAGAAACAGCAACCGGTGGATATTCCGCAAATTGAATCCAGAGTGCTCAAAGATGTTCTGGAATTACCCTGGGGCTTTGAAATCTACAGCCTCCTGAGTCGTTGGTCGCCCCTGGATTTCAAACGCCCCACGCCGCGACCGGCGAGTGGTGCCAAAGTGTTAGTGGTCGGCCTGGGACCGGCCGGGTTTAATCTGGCACATCATCTGCTCAATGACGGCCACACCGTTGTTGCCATCGACGGCCTGAAGATCGAGCCGCTGGATGTGGAATTGTCCGGCGTCACGCCAGCAGGAGCGCGCGGCGAATTCATTCCCATCAAAGATATCGGCATGCTGCACGAAGATCTCGGCACACGCACATTGGCCGGGTTTGGGGGCGTTGCAGAATATGGCATCACCGTGCGTTGGGACAAAAACAATCTCAAATATATTCGCCTGCTGCTGCAACGCCGTGAGCGTTTCGCCATGTTTGGGGGGGTGCGCTTTGGGAGCACACTGAGTATTGACGATGCCCTGGCGCTCGGCTTCGATCACATTGCTCTGTGTGCCGGCGCGGGAAAACCAACGCTGGTGAATATTCCCAATGCTCTGGCCCGTGGGGTCCGGACTGCATCGGATTTTCTCATGGCGCTGCAATTGACCGGGGCCGCCAAACGCGACTCCCTGGCCAACCTTCAGGTCCGGCTGCCGGCCCTGGTGATTGGCGGCGGCTTGACCGCCATTGATACCGCCACCGAGGTGCTGGCCTATTATCCATTGCAGGTGGAGAAGTTCTTGCACCGCTATGAGATTCTTTGTGCCGAGCGTGGTGAGCAGGCCGTACGCAGTGACTGGAATGAAGAACAGGCGCTTATCGCCGATGAATTTATACGCCACGCCGAGGCAATCCGTGCCCACCGTGCCGAGATGGCCGCGGCCGGAAAACGACCTCGTGTGCAAGAACTGTTGGCCGGTTGGGGTGGTGCCACCATTGTTTATCGACGCCGTCTGGTCGATGCGCCCAGTTACACCGGTAACCATGAGGAAATAAATCTGGCCCTGGAAGAAGGGATCGGTTTTGTTGAATGTATGACGCCGTTGGCAGTTGAAACCGATGCATACAACAGTGCTGCCAGCATGCGTTTTGCCCGCAAGGCGATCACGGAAGAGGGTCAGATTGGGGCGACGGTTGAGGAGGTGAGTTTGGCGGCACGGGCGATCTTTTTTGCTGCCGGGACCCAGCCTAATACGGTGTTGCAACGTGAAGCGAATGACATCCTTGGCCCGCTGGATGGGAAATACTTTCAAGCTTTCGATATCGATGGCCTTCCAACTCATCCCCAACGCAGCGCCAAGCCGCAGGACACTGAGGTGTTAATGAACGTGTTTGATGATGGCCGGGAAATGAGTTTCTGGGGTGATCTACACCCTTCATTTGCAGGCAATGTCGTCAAGGCTATGGGTGGCGCCCGGCGGGGATATCCGCTCGTCACCCGGCGTCTGGCACAACGTCAATTGAGCGACGTCGACGGTGGGCAGTTGATTGTCCAGCTTAACCGGGATCTGCGGCCGCGAATCAAGGAGGTGGTGCGTCTGACGCCGACGATTGTCGAGGTGGTCATCGAGGCGCCGATTCAGGCCCGGGCTTTCCATCCGGGGCAATTTTATCGGCTGCAAAACTATGCGGCCCTGGCACCGCACGTTGCCGGGACCGAGGCCGCCATGGAAGGTCTGGCCTTGACCGGAGCACGCCGGGATGTTGAGCGTGGGCTGATTTCCACCATCGTACTGGAAATGGGTGGCTCAAGTGATTTGTGTGCCAGCCTGAAACCGGGTGAGCCGGTGGTACTGATGGGGCCGACCGGAGCGCCAACGGCTACCCCGGCTGGTCAGACGGTGGTTCTGGTCGGTGGCGGACTGGGCAATGCCGTGCTATTTTCGATCGGTCTGGCGTTGCGAGCGGCGGGTTCTGAGGTGATCTATATCGCCGGGTATAAAACCATGGCTGACAGGTATCATGTGGAAACGATTGAGGCTGGCGCTGATCAGGTGATCTGGTGTTGTGACGAGGCCCCTGGTTTTGTTGCCCGAAGGCCTCAGGATTGCAGTTTTGTCGGTAATATTGTCGAGGCCATGAAAGCCTACGCCGAGGGCCGTTTAGGCTCGCAGCAGCCCCGACTCAAGGCGGCTGATCGTCTTATCTGCATTGGATCGGACCGCATGATGGCCGCAGTCACCCAGGCCCGCCATGGTGTTCTTGAGCCGTATCTCAAACCTGACCATCTGGCCATTGGCTCCATCAACTCACCGATGCAGTGCATGATGAAAGAGATTTGTGCCCAGTGTATTCAGCGCCATGTCGATCCGATAACCGGTGAAGAGCGTGTTGTGTATTCCTGTTTCAATCAGGATCAACCTCTGGATCAGGTTGATTTCAACTGCCTGAATACGCGTTTGGGACAAAATGCCGTACAGGAAAAACTGACCCGGCAGTGGGTGCAGAAAATGTCTGATGCTCTCGAAGAACACACGATTAGCCCGGATCAGGCAAGTTTTTAATTCTAACGCTGGCTCGAACAAGTCCGGGACAGCGCTGGCCTGGCGGCGGGCCCTAAGCGTCGTGAGGGCGCATGGATATGCTGTAGGGTTCGTGCAGTGAAGATCATGTTGAGGAAGGCCGTTATGGCGCAGGCAAAATGGGTGAACCGATGGTTGATCGGAAGCGTTCTTTTGTTGACTGCCTTGTTTGTTACGCCAGGTGCGGCCGTGGAAACGATTCGCATTGGTGAAATAAACAGCTATACACGCTTGCCGGCGTTTACCGTACCTTATCGCAAGGGTTGGCAGTTTGCCGTGGAACAGATCAATACCAGTGGCGGCATTCGTGGACGCATGTTGGAGGTCATCAGCCGTGATGATGCCGGCAAGCCGGGCAATGCGCTGCGCATCGCCGAAGAACTGGTTCATAAAGACAAAGTGGTGATGTTAACGGGGACATTTTTTTCCCATATTGGCCTTGCTGTCACCGAGTTTGCCGGGCGCAACAAGATTCTGTTTCTGGCTGCCGAACCTTTGAGTGACGCACTGGTCTGGGCGAAAGGTAACCGCTATACCTTTCGCCTGCGGCCCTCGACTTACATGCAATCGGCGATGCTGGCAGAACAGGCCGCTAAATCCGGTGCCAGGCGTTGGGTGACCATTGCGCCGAATTATTCCTATGGCAAAGATGCCGTCGCCGCATTTAAACAAATCCTGAAGCGCTTGCGCCCGGATGTGGAATTCATCGGTGAGCAATGGCCGCCACTGTTTAAAATCGACGGTGGGGCAACAGTGCGCGCTCTGGAAGCGCTCAAGCCGGAGGGGATTTATAACGTCACATTCGGGCCTGATCTGGCGACGTTTGTTCGCGAAGGGAGCCTGCGTGGGTTGTTCAAAAAGCGCACGGTCGTCAGCCTGCTGACCGGTGAACCCGAGTATCTCAACCCACTAAAAGGTGAAGCCCCAAAGGGTTGGATTGTAACGGGTTATCCTGCGGCACAGATTCAAACTGCGGCGCACAAGAAATTTTATGCTGAGTACCTGCAAAAGTTTGCTGAACCACCCAAAGCGGGTTCATTGGTCGGTTACAACACGCTGCTCAGTGTCGCCACGCTGTTGCGTAAAGCACCTGATCTGAATACGGAAACCCTGGTCGAGACTCTATCCGGATTGCGGGTCGAAGCACCATCTGGCGATCTGGTGTTCAGAGCCATTGATCATCAATCGACCATGGGTGCCTGGGTTGGCAAACTCGATGTAAAGAATAACCGGGGCCTGATGGTGGATTGGCATTACGCCAATGGAGCTGATTATCTGCCGGAGGATGCGCAGGTGCGGAAACTGCGTGGTGTAAAATAATACCTTCATATTCTGGTTATTTACACAGTCATCAAGGGATCCACGCGGTACGGATTCAAGCGGGCCGTCGCGGCGGGAATCAGATTGTGATCAGCCATACGCAGGTTATCGTACCGGCTCGTGGGAAAAATCATTCGCCGCATCGCTAAGAAAATGTACGCTACTGGACCATGGGATTTTATCTTGCGCAATTTCTAACGGGCCTGGCGAGCGCTTCGGCACTCTTTCTGGTGGCCAGCGGCTTGTCCATTATTTTCGGTGTAACCCGTATCGTCAACTTCGCCCATGGATCTTTCTACATGCTTGGCGCTTATGTGTGCTATAGCCTCATTGGCGCCTTGCCCACTGGAATACCGGGTTATTGGTTTGCCGTGATGCTGGCGGCGCTCAGTGTCGGTGTGTTCGGCGCCTTGATTGAGTTCTTTGTATTACGCCGTCTTTATGCGACGACGCAGATGTACCAACTGTTGGCAACCTTCGGCATCGTGTTGGTGGTGCAGGATCTGACCCAGAGTTTATGGGGTGCGCAGGACTTGGTCGGGCCACGCGCACCGGGACTGGACGGGGTTGTCATGATTCTGGGCGAGCCGATTTCACAATACGATCTGGCGCTGATTGTGATCGGCCCGCTGGTGCTGATGCTGATCGGCTGGTTGTTGAATCGTACCCGTTGGGGGACTCTGGTGCGGGCTGCGACCGAGGACCGGGAGATGGTTGCAGCGCTCGGCATCAATCAAATCTGGTTGTTTACCAGTGTGTTTTTTCTCGGCTCGCTGCTGGCGGGACTTGGGGGTGCGTTACAAATACCCCGTGAATCCACCAGCTTGCTGATGGATATGAACATCATCGCCGAGGCGTTTGTGGTGGTGGTGATCGGCGGTATGGGAAGTATCGGCGGTGCTTTTATGGCCGCGGTGTTGATCGGTGAGTTGAATGCCTTTGGCATCCTGGTGTTTCCGCAAATCAGCATGGTGCTGGCTTTTGTCGTTATGGCAGTCGTTCTGGTACTACGGCCACAGGGTCTGTTCGGTAAACCTGAAGCAATGCCACGAGAGGTGCTTGCTGGTGTTAGTGAATACAACCCGGTGAAGGCGAAGCGGTGGCTGTTTGTCGTACTCGGAGTGATTTTGCTCGGCCTGCCATTGCTGGTGGGAGACTACGTACTGGTATTGGCGGTTGAAATTCTGATTGCAAGTTTGTTTGCGGCCAGTTTGCATTTCATCCTCGGCCCCGGCGGGATGGTGTCGTTTGGCCATGCGGCGTACTTTGGCCTTGGTGCCTACGGGGCAGCGTTGCTGGTTGGCAACTTCGATTCAGGAATGCTGCTCGGGTTGCCGGCAGCAATAGTATTGGCGGCGTTGGGCGCTGCGATATTTGGCTGGTTTTGTGTCCGGCTAAGTGGCGTGTATCTGGCGATGTTGACCCTGGCGGCAGCGCAGATTGTCTGGTCTGTGGCGGTTCAGTGGCAGAGTTTGACCGGCGGCGATGATGGCTTGCTGGGTATCTGGCCTGCTGACTGGTTATCGAACAAGACCTGGTTTTATTACCTGACTGTGTTTCTTTGCAGCATCTCGATATGGTTGCTTCATCGTGTGACCCAGGCGCCATTTGGCTACAGTTTGCGTGCTGGACGCGACTCACCGCTACGTAGTGCTGCGTTGGGGTTCAATCTGCCGCGCCAGCAATGGCTCGCCTTTGTCCTTTCGGGTGCAATGGCAGGGTTGGCGGGAGGATTGTTCGTGTTTTCCAAAGGCAGTATTTTTCCTGAGGAACTGGCGATACCGCGATCAGTCGATGCCCTGGTGATGGTGCTGATGGGGGGTGTTCAATCCAGTTTTGGACCGCTGGTCGGGGCTGCGCTGTTCAACCTGCTGGAGGATGGATTGTCGCGCTTTGAATACTGGCGAGCCATGTTGGGCGGGCTGATCGTGCTGTTGGTCAGTGTCGCCCCTGGCGGGGTAATCGGCCTGTTCGGATCTATAGCAAGAAGGTTTTTTAGCCGTCGCGTTGTGGAGGGTGATGATGAGCCTGCTTGAGGTACGCAATCTGAGTAAATCCTTTGCCGGCATACAGGCCGTGGATGCCGTCAGCTTCAACCTGGAGGCCGGTGAAAAGCTGGCCATGATCGGACCGAATGGGGCGGGCAAGTCAACCTGTTTTAATCTCTTGAATGGTCAGTTACGTCCGGATAGCGGATCGGTATTATTGTCAGGCACGGAATTGTCAGGGTTGTTGCCACGACAAATCTACACGCATGGTCTAGGCCGCACGTTCCAGATTACGGCAACGTTCGCTTCAATGAGTGTGCGCGAAAATGTGCAAATGGCGCTGATCTTCTGGCACCGGAAAACATGTTCGTTATGGCCTGCGGCAGGACAACTTTATCAACATGAGGCCAATCAGCTGCTGGCTCGGGTTGGTCTTGCCGGGCAGGCCACACGTCATGCCGGAATATTGGCCTATGGCGATTTAAAACGCCTGGAACTGGCAATGGCCCTGGCCAATGAACCTCGCCTGTTGCTGCTGGATGAGCCAGTGGCGGGAATGCCCGGGCCTGAGCGAGAGGCCATGATGGATCTGATTGATGAGATTGTGAGTAGCGATGGGCTGAGTGTGTTGTTCACCGAGCACGATATGGATGCCGTTTTTTCCCATGCCGATCGGGTGTTGGTGTTGTACGCGGGGGAAGTGTTATGCAGCGACAGCGTTGCACAGATCCGTGAAAATCAGCGCGTCAAGGAAGTCTATCTAGGTGGCGGAAGCCTTTATTCAGGCGGGCAGGCAGGTGCTTGAGGTTGATCATTATTGCTGTGGTTATGGACAGTCACTGGTGCTCCATGATTTTAGCCTGAACGCCAAACAGGGCGAGGCTCTGGCTTTGCTCGGACGCAATGGAGCCGGAAAATCGACGCTGCTCAAAGCGATCATGGGACTTATTCCTGGAACCTCTGGCCAGATCCGATTTCAGGGACGTGTTCTTACAGATCTGCCGAGTTACAAAATCTGTCGCGCCGGCGTTGGCTATGTTCCCGAAGATCGTCGTATCTTTGCCACACTCAGTGTGGAGGAAAACCTTCAAACTGGCGCCATGCCACCACGTCCGGGTCTGTCCGCTTGGACATTGGATGCCGTGTACGCATTGTTTCCACAGTTGGCCGCACGACGCCATGTCCAGGGTCAACTTGTCAGTGGTGGTGAGCAGCAGATGCTGACCATTGCCAGAACTTTAATGGGCAATCCTGCGTTGATTCTGATCGATGAAATGTCTGAAGGATTGGCACCCGTCGTTGTCGAACAATTAATGACGACGCTGCACAAACTTAAAGCCCAGGGTCTGACATTGATTTTGTCAGAACAAAACCTGCATGTTGCGCGTTTGCTGGCTGACCGGATCTGTATCGTTGAATCAGGGGTTGTTAAATTTACCGGCAGCTTTCAGGCGCTGGATGCAAAACCAGAACTGATCACTGATCATCTGAGTGTGTAATTTTCAACGTGCGTATAGGTAACGCTCAAGAGTATGAAAACCACGTTGTTCCAGCGCCTGACGGGCTGTATTGGTGGCGGCACCGAGTAATAAAACTGTGCGCTGTAAAATCCCCTTGTCCTGAGAAAATTGCTTGAGTGCATCAAACACGGTCTCAGTTTCACGATTCCAATACAACATATCGAAAGGTAGAGCGATCAGTAATGTCCCCTCCTCACTCAACGCCAGGGTCAAATGCCCGGCGGAGATGAAGGTTTTCAGTGGTGAGAATTTTTCATGGTAGGAGGCGAACATTCGTAACATGGTGACAGTTGCCAATGCGTCTATCTCGTTGTTGGCTGTAAGTGCCGCCTTAATGAGCGCTTCGCGATGGTCAACCCCGTGCAGATAGGCAAGATATTCAGTCAAGGCCGTTTTATGGCTGGGGGTTCCCGCAGGACTGGCGAGGAATTTTTTGATGAGGTCATCGGCAACGCCAGCCTCTTGTAACAGGCCTTCGTTGCGCTTGAATAACTCGCTGCGATCCTGGTTGAGCAGGGATGTGCGTATCGCATTATCAACTTTACCGCCATCAATACTGACTTCATTTTTCTGGTTGAGGGATACCGTCGTTATCCCGGCGCTGGGTTGGCCGTTGATACGGGCCCGCGCCATGTTGTCGAGGAATGCCTGTACCAGCTGATTGCTCGTATAGATGTCGAGTCCGAGATGGCTGGCAATGCTGCGCCGATGCGATGCAAAGACTGGATCAGCATTTTGCTGGGCGCTGATGTTGGATTTGCGCTGGGAATCCGTTCCCGGGAACGTCCCGATTTCGTCCAGCGTTTGTCCGACATTGGAACCCAGCTGGCTGACAACTTTGGCGCTGGTGGAGAAAGGGTCGGCTAAAATTCCAACGAACGACTTGCCTTTAACATGAATTTTGCCGCGATCTTCATCCGGCTCTGATGGATTATCCAGCACAAATTGACTACGGGCCTGGGCAAGCGTGAGCAGTTCACGAATGCGCACCAGGGTAAGGGAAATTGACGTCACCCGCTGCATACCGGCAATCTCAGATTCGATTTCAAATACAACCCGGTTTCCCTGGGCTGCACTGACTCCGGTGATCTGGTGCTGGGCAGAACCTAACATGGCCTCCGGCAACAGCCGTGAGGCATCGAGGGGGGCGGGTTCTTCGTAGGCAAAGTCACTTTGAACTTGAGCCTGTGTGGCCAGTGAAAACAATGTCAGGAGCAGCGCCATGGCTGCTGTTAAATAGCGCAGATACATATTTCGTCTCGAAAATGAATAGCCTGTCCAGGATTTATACCCCATCAAGGAAGGGCCGAACATCGGTACAATGAGGCAAACAGGGTAGGTACATGTTGCTCTGGTAGAGGCGCAGCAAGGACATTTTGTTGCTGCGCAGCATGAAAATTTACGGATCAAACCAAGCTGACAGAGAAATCTAACGTATTCACTCGGAAATTAATACCGTGCAATTTTGTCAGATTCAACTATTCTGTGTGCGTCACGAGAATGTCGCAAATCAATCAAAATCATGCGGAATACGATAATTGTCCCGGTATGGTTTGGGTAAGTATGCCCTTTGGTATAAAAGGGCTTGTGAATAAATCATGATGTAAGCCGCTTATCATTTATGCCTGTTGCGTTACGACACCAAATATAGGGAGGAGCCCATAACTATGTCAGCATCTAAACTAGACCATGAAAAACAGGGACACATACACCCAGAGGTCCCGAAACTACACGATCAACTGAAAAAAGGTGAAATATCCCGCCGGGAGTTTCTCCGTACCTCAACGTTTCTCGGTGTATCGGCGACCGCCGCCTACGCCATGACCGGCACCCTGACCGGCAGCGGCCTGATTTCGGATGCCGTTGCTGCCACGCCGAAAAAAGGCGGCACCATTCGCATGGCCATGGTGGTACAGGATTTGTCTGACCCAGCCAAGTTTGACTGGGTGGAAAAATCCAACATCGCCCGGCAGATGGGTGAATATTTGACCATCACCGGCTCTGATAATGTGACCCGGCCGATGCTGGCGGAATCATGGAAGCCTTCCGATGATCTGAAAACCTGGACATTTAACCTGCGCAAGGGTGTCAAATTCGGTAATGGCGAAGAGTTTACGGCCGATGATGTCGTCTACAACGTCAAGCGCTGGCTGGATCCGGCCACGGGTTCGTCGATTCTCGGTCTGTTGAATTCCATGGTTACTACCAAGGACGGCAAGGACAAGGATGGCAAGGCCATCAAAGTCAAGAGCATGACTCCGGGTGCGGTGGAAAAGGTGGATAAATACACCGTGCGTTTTCATCTCAACTCACCTGATTTGGCCTTACCCGAAAAAATGTATCACTACCCGGCGATCATCTTGCACCACAGCTTTGGTGAGAAGGGTTCAAACTTCGTCAAACATCCGGAGCTCGGTACCGGCCCGTTTACGTTGGCCGCCTATACTGTGGGCGAAAAAGCCATTTTGAAGCGGCGCAAAACACCTTATTGGGGTGATGCACCTTACCTGGCAGAAATTCACTATCTTGATACAGGAACGGACAAATCCGCGGCACTGGCGGCACTGGCCTCTGGGCAGGTGGATGCCATCTACACCCTGGCATTGGATACTTTGGAAGCAATTCAAGGGATTCCGGGCATCAAGATCCATGAAGCAACCACGGCGCAAACCGGGGTTATGCGTATGCAGGTCGATGCGAAGCCTTTTGATGATATCAATGTGCGCAAAGCGATATTGCTGGCTTCAGATAATGCCCAGAACCTGAAAACTGCCCACCGCAACCGTGGCAGTGTTGGTGAAAACCATCATGTGTGTAATTGCCAGCCTGATTACGCCGCATTGCCGAAGATAAAACGTAATGTCGCCGAGGCGAAAAAATTGCTGGCTGCTGCCGGCCACGCCAAAGGTTTGAAAATCACCTGTAATGTCGGTAACACCAACGGCACCTGGGAACAGGATTCCGTGGTTGTGTTGAAGCAGAATCTGGCTGCTATCGGTATCGATTTGACGGTTAATGTGATGCCCTCAGCGCAGTACTGGGAAGTCTGGGACAAAGCTCCTTTCAGCCTGACCGGCTGGACACACCGTCCACTTGGCACCATGTTGCTGGGGCTTGCCTATCGTTCCGGGGTGCCTTGGAATGAAACCCACTACAACAGCAAGGAGTTCGATGATCTGCTGACCCAGGCAGAGTCCACCATCGACATCAAGGCACGCCGCAAGGTCATGGCCAAAGTTGAAAAACGTATTCAGGATGACGCCATCATGGTGCAGCCGTTTTTCCGCTCGGTTATGCTGGCGGCGAGCGACAAGGTCATGGACATCAAGATGCATCCAACCAACTACCATCAGTGGAACAAGGTTTGGATGAATTCCTGATTTTCAGCCTAAATAATTACTAGAAATAATAATTACCGGAGCACGAGACCGTTACAACGGTCCGTGCTCCGGCTTTCGGGTTCTCTTGAACCCGGTTTCGACTTTTACATACCAATGGGATAAGGGGGACGTCGCCCATGCTGGTTCTAATCGGCAAACGCATCGGCATCATGGTGTTGACCATGTTCGCTGTGTCAGTCATTTTGTTTCTGGTCCTGGAAATCTCGCCGGGTAATGTGGCGACTAAAGTCCTGGGTCAGTTTGCTTCTGAAGAGCAGAAAAATATCTGGCTCGAAGCGCATGGTTACTTTAATCCACTCTATGAGCGGTATTTTACCTGGGCCGGAAATTTTGTGACCGGCAATATGGGCGAATCCTACCGTTTCAAGGTTCCAGTCAGTGAAATTCTCTGGCCGCGTTTGTGGAATACCGCCATTCTTGGCTTCTGGACCTTTGCTTTGCTGATTCCGGTATCTTTGGTGTTGGGGATCCTGGCAGG
Organism: uncultured Ectothiorhodospiraceae bacterium; assembly: GCA_964488985.1. Classification (GTDB taxonomy): domain Bacteria; phylum Pseudomonadota; class Gammaproteobacteria; order HK1; family HK1; genus CAZAWX01. The sequence continues at coordinate 36,144 of CAZAWX010000003.1, read as the reverse complement.
CATGCGGGAGGGATCACTGCTGGACAGGGGGATATCCTTCACCAGCATTTTCACAACCTCTGTCCCTGAATTTGCCAGTGCGGTGTTTTTCTCCGCCTTTTTCGTCTTCTGGCTGAAATTATTGCCGGGCACCTCGGGCATGATTAATGGTTTCGAGTTCAAACAACTCGTGTTGCCGGTACTGGTGTTGTTTACCTATGACTTCGGTTATGTGGCGCGTATGACCCGGGCATCCATGGCGGAGGTCATGACCACGCACTATGTGCGAACTGCGGTTCTCAAGGGGCTTCCTTACCACCAGGTGATTTTGAAACATGCGCTGCGCAATGCGCTTATCGCCCCCTTCACGGTCATCATGTTACAGATTAACTGGCTGCTTTCCGGTGTGATCGTTGTGGAATTCTTTTTTGCCTATAAAGGCTTCGGCGCGTTATTGCTGGAGGCATCCCTGAATCAGGATATCTTCGTCATCGAAGCCTGCTCCATGGTCGCGGTGTTTGTTGCGGTGACCACCCAGACGTTGGCAGATATTGGTTATACCTATCTGAATCCGCGCATTCGCTTCGCCTGAGGAGTTGAGAACATGGCTGAACTGTCGAATACCGTAACACCTGCAAAAACCACCGGCTCAGCGTTGATCCGCGCGCTCAAGTCTTTCGCGCTGATTCGTGAAAGTTGGATTGGCATGCTCGGTGCGGCGCTGGTGCTGTTCTGGGTACTGGTGGCGATTTTTGCTCCCCTGCTGGCGCCTCACGATCCGCTGGAAATCCTGCGCCCATTTGTTAAACCTTTTACCGTTTACCAACCCACGGGTGAAACCTTGTGGTTGGGCACGGACAAACTGGGCCGGGATATTCTTTCGCGCATCATTTTCGGTTCCCAGACGGTACTTATTTATGCCCCCCTGGCAACGCTGTCCGCTTATCTGGTAGGGATCATAATGGGACTGGCGGCGGGCTATCACCGGGGGTGGTGGGATACCATTTTATCGCGTATCGGGGACATTATTTTGTCCTTCCCAGTGTTGGTGCTGTACATCATCGTGATTGCAACCTTCGGTGCCTCGGGGATCAATATCGTTATCGCCATCACCTTCGCCAGTGCCCCCGGTATCATGCGAATCGTGCGTGGTCTGGTGCTTGACCTGCGTAACCGTGAGTACGTTGCGGCGGCACAGACCCGGGGCGAGTCGGCCTTGTATGTGATGCTGGTTGAAATATTGCCGAATGCCCGCGGTCCGTTGATTGTGGACGGCTGTGTGCGCCTTGGTTATGTCATCATCACCATCGGAGTGCTGGGATTTCTGGGCCTGGGCTTGCCACCACCCACCCCCGACTGGGGTGGTATGGTGAATGAATCCAGAAGCCTGGCCATGGCCTTTCCGTACATGGTTATCTTTCCTTGTCTTGCCATTTCGACGCTGGTCCTGGGGTTCAACCTGCTGGCTGACGGCTTGCGCGAAGTTTCGCTACGCGACTAAGGAGCGAAGTAATGAGCAATACCGATTACGATGGACCGGTCCTTGAGATCGATGGCTTGTGTATCTCCTATTTTGTCCGTGCTGGTGAAATCCCGGCGGTGGTGGATTTCACCATGAATCTGGCGCCGGGTGAAAGCGTGGGGCTGGTCGGTGAATCAGGCTGTGGCAAGTCTACCGTGGCGATGGCCATCATGCGTTACATGGGGAATAACGGCGATATCGTCGGTGGCACCATCAAGTTCAAGGGCCGCGATATGGGCACCATGAGCGAAGAGGAATTACGCCATCTGCGTGGTTCCCAGATTGCCATGATTTATCAGGAACCGATGGTGGCATTGAATCCGTCCCTGACCATCGGCGAACAACTGATGGAAGTGCCGGTGACACACGAACAGGCCAGCCGTGAACAGGCACATGAACTGGCCTTGCAGATGCTCGCCGATGTGCATTTACCGGATCCGGAACGGGTGATGGATGCCTATCCGCACCAGATCTCAGGTGGGCAGCAACAGCGTGTGGTGATCGCCATGGCGTTGCTGGGCAAACCCTCGCTATTACTGCTCGATGAACCGACTACAGCGCTTGATGTGACGGTGGAGGCGGGCATCGTCGAACTGATTGCCGAACTCAGCCGGAAATTCAATACCTCACTGCTGTACATTTCCCACAACCTGGGGCTGATGTTGGAGGTCTGTGATCGGATCGGGGTGATGTACTCAGGTGAAGTGGTTGAAAGCGGACATATCGATTCCATTTTCTCCTGGCCTAAACACCCGTATACCCATGGTCTGTTCGGTTGTATTCCACTGCCTCATGCGGATAAAAACGCATCGCCACTGGTGGCGATTCCCGGGCAGTTACCGTTGCCACATGAACGGCCGACGGGATGTAATTTTGGGCCGCGCTGTAACTTCTTCAAAGAAGGTGTTTGCAATGTGCAGCCAATCAGCATGGATTCAATCACCACGGACGAAGATCCGGACCATTTCGCCCGTTGCATCAGGTGGGACGATATCGCCCCTGGAGAAGCAGTTCCCAAAGGCCCACAAACCGCACCGACAGAGCCTGGAGACTATGTCCTCGAAGTCGACCACATGCAGAAATATTACGAGATCCGTGATACTTCACTGGCAGCCATGATTTCCGGTCAGCAGGTGCGTTATGTAAAAGCCAATGAAGAACTCAATTTTCGTGCCCGGGAAGGGGAAACCGTGGCGATTGTCGGAGAATCCGGTTGCGGTAAATCGACGTTTGCCAAGGTTCTGATGGGACTGGAAACCGTCACTGACGGTGAAATCCGTTTTGGTGGCACCAACATTGGTGAATTGCCTGTTCAAAAGCGCACAGCGAAACAATTGGGATCGTTGCAGATGGTGTTTCAAAACCCCAACGATACCCTCAACCCTTCCCTGACGATTGGTTCACAGATTGGCAGGGTGATCCGTAAATTCGGTGTTGAGAGCGACCCGGCGAAAATTCGCGAACGGGTGCTCAAACTTCTCGATACAGTAAAACTGCCCCGTGAATTTGAGTGGCGCAAACCACGCCAGTTGTCCGGTGGGCAGAAACAACGGGTCGGTATCGCCCGTGCCTTTGCCGGGAACCCGGCCACGGTCATCGCCGATGAACCTATTTCCGCACTCGATGTGTCGGTGGCGGCAGCGGTTACGGAACTGTTGATGGAAATTCAACGTGAGAACAAAACCACATTGCTGTTTATCAGCCATGATCTGAGCGCGGTGCGTTATCTCGCCGATCGAGTCGTGGTGATGTATCTCGGCCAGATCATGGAACGGGGGACAACCGATGAGGTATTCAGTCCGCCTTACCATCCCTACACGGAAGCGCTGTTGTCGGCGGTGCCGATTGCTGATCCACAGGTGGTAAAGCGGCGCATCGTTCTGGAGGGAAACCTTCCAAGTACACTGAACCCACCTAAAGGCTGCCCCTTCGCGACTCGATGCCAGCGCTCACTGGGCGATATCTGTGATAACGAGATACCGCCGGTACAGTTCAATGCAGATGAGCATGCCATTGCCTGCCATATTCCGGTGGAGGAGTTACGTCTGGTTGAACCTGTGATTACGCTGAAAGACAAACATGCCGATGCGCCACAAGCCAGTGCCCACGAGTAGCAAAATCACAGGCATTTTTAAACGCGAATTGAATGTGTGTGCAAGGTTTAAACAGGCTCAAAACAGGGACTGCCTCAGCACTATAAGAAACGTAAAGGAGAATCATCAATGTTTGATAAAGACAGTATGAAGCGGCTGGTTGCCGGCAAGCATATTTCCCGGCGCCAGTTCATGCAGGCTGCGACCGCAGCCGGCATAACGGCTGCCAGTGCTGGCAGCATGTTTTCACAGTTCGCCATGGCAGCAACACCCAAGCGGGGCGGAAGCTTCAAGATGGGTATCGGCGCGGGTTCTACCACCGATTCCCTTGATCCTGCCACCACCACCCACGCCTACACCCAGTTGATAAACCACGCCACCTACAATTACCTCACCGAGGTAAATAACAAAGGTGAGTTGATCGGCGAGTTGGCGGAAAGTTGGGAAGCGTCGGCCGATGCCCGTACCTGGCGGTTCAAGTTGCGTAAAGGTGTGACTTTCCACAACGGTAAGACGGTTACTGCTGAGGACATCATTGCCTCCATCAATCACCATGCCGGTAAAGATTCAAAATCCGCTGCAAAGAATCTGGTTGAGCCGATCACAGGGATGAAGGTGGATGGGCAGAACTTGGTGTTCAGCCTTAAAAACGGCAATGCGGATTTCCCCTTCCTGATGTCTGATTACCACCTGGCGGTAATGCCATCGAAGGATGGCAAGGTCAATGCCACCGCCGGTATCGGGTCCGGTGCCTATGTATTGGAAAAATTTGAACCTGGTGTGACGACGAAGTTCAAGCGTAATCCCAACTACTGGAAAGCCGGTCGTGGTAATTTTGATGCCATTGAGTTATTGGCCATCAAAGATGTTGCGGCACGCACCAACGCCCTGAGTACGGGTCAGATCCATGCCATGGATCGTTGTGATCTGAAAACCGTGCACCTGCTCAAGCGTAATAAAAAGCTGGAAATCACCCAGGAAACCGGAACTCAGCACTATACCTTGCCCATGAACGCGGGCCTTGCGCCTTTTAATAACAATCATGTGCGCATGGCATTGAAGTTGGGCATTGATCGGGACGTTCTGGTGAAAACGGTTCTGCGTGGTTATGGCAAGGTTGCCAATGATCACCCCATTGGACCCTCACAAACCTATTTCAATTCCTCCTTGCCCCAGCATCACTACGATCCTGACAAGGCCAAATTCCACCTTAAAAAAGCCGGCATGACCTCCTTGAAGGTCGACCTGTCGGCGGCGGACGCAGCCTTTGCCGGTGCAGTGGATGCGGCGGTGCTCTATCAGGAGCAAGCCCGTAAATGTGGGATCGATATCAATGTCATTCGTGAACCGGATGATGGTTACTGGTCCAACGTATGGATGAAAAAACCCTGGAGCATGAGTTTCTGGGGTGGTCGGCCCACCGAGGACTGGATGTTCTCCGTAGCGTTTGCCTCGAGCGCTAACTGGAATGAAGGATTTTGGAAAAACGAACACTTTGACACATTGTTGGTGGCAGGCCGGGCGGAATTGGACCATGCCAAACGCAAGGCCATTTATTGGGAAATGCAGGATCTGGTCAGTAACCAGGGTTCGGTCGTAATTCCCATGTATGCCTCCTATGTCGGGGCCATGTCGCGCTCAGTTGGCCACAACAAAATAGGCGCTAACTGGGATATCGACGGTCTGCGGGCGTTGGAACGTTGGTGGTTCGTGTAATCAGCGTTTAAGCAATGTCGAAGATTCTGAAAATCGTGGCCCAGCGCCTGGCGCTGGGCCTCGTGGTTTTGTTTGTGGTCTCGTTGATCATCTTTCTCGGCGTCGAACTGTTGCCCGGGGATATTGCCCAGGAAATTCTCGGCCAGGCTGCAACACCGGAGACGCTGGCAGCCTATCGCCTCGAACTGGGGTTGAATCTGCCACCTCATATCCGCTACTTCAATTGGCTTGTCGGGGTGTTTCATTGGGATTTTGGTATGTCTCTGGCCAATGAGCGGCCTATTGCCGAACTCATCGGAATGCGTCTGCAGAACACCTTTTTCCTTGCCGCCTATGCAGCTTCAATCGCCGTGCCACTGTCGCTGATCCTGGGAATTCTGGCGGCACTGTACCGCAACGGAATTTATGATCGAATGGTAAACATTGTGACACTGAGTTCCATCTCCTTCCCTGAATTTTTCATCGCCTACATTTTGATCATGGTGTTTTCGGTGAACCTGGGCTGGTTGCCCAGTCTGGCCAACGTTAATCCGGACATGCCGCTGGGTGAACGGTTGATCAAGTCACTACTGCCAGCCATTACCCTGACGTTGGTCGTGATGGCACACATGATGCGTATGACCCGGGCTGCCATCATTAATTTACTGGCAAGTCCCTATATCGAAATGGCGGATTTAAAGGGCATGACACGCAGCCGGATCATTCTTCATCACGCCTTGCCGAACGCCTGGGCGCCGATTGTTAATGTGATCGTAATCAACCTCGCCTATCTGATTGTCGGTGTGGTGGTGGTTGAGGTGGTGTTTGTTTATCCGGGACTAGGGCAATTGATTGTGGACTCAGTACGCAAACGGGATATTCCGGTAGTCCAGGCCTGCAGCCTGATCTTTGCCGCAACTTATGTACTGTTAAACCTCACCGCAGACATATTGTCCATTATCACCAATCCCAGAATGTTACATCCAAAATGAGCGACAGCGCCCCCCAGATTACCGTACAGACTGCGGAAGCAACCCCGGTTGTGCGTCCCGGCCGATGGACCAATATGCGCCGGGAATTGAGGAAATCACCGCTGACTGCAAAATTTGGCATGCTGGTAATCCTCGCCTACATTCTGGTGGCAATATTTGCCCATACCCTTGCGCCCTATGGAGAGTCTGAGGTGGTCGGCGCGGAGTACGAGGAGTGGAGTAGCCAGTATCTTCTCGGCACCGACAATCTCGGTCGTGGGATGTTGACGCGGTTGATTTATGGTGCGCGCAATACCATAGGCATTGCGATTCTAACCACTGCGCTGTCATTTTTACTCGGTGGGCTGTGCGGGATCCTCGCCGCGACGTTGGGGGGCTGGGTTGATCAGGCCTTCAGCCGGATAATTGATGTATTGATGGCCATTCCTGCACTCATTTTTCAATTGCTGTTGCTGACCATTTTCGGTACCTCGATCCCGACACTGATCGTCATTATTGCGGTGCTTGATTCCACCCGGGTTTTTCGCCTGGCGCGAGCCGTGAGCCTGAATGTGGTGGTCATGGATTTTGTCGAGGCGGCACGTTTGCGTGGCGAAGGGGTCGGCTGGATTACCTTGCGGGAGGTGTTGCCCAATATCATGCCGCCACTGGCCGCGGAGTTTGGCCTGCGCTTTATATTTGTCTTTCTAACCATCGCCTCGCTGAGTTTCCTCGGTCTGGGTATCCAACCGCCGACCGCGGACTGGGGGTCAATGGTTCGTGATAACGCGACCTTAATCACCTATGGTGATATCACGCCGTTGTTGCCGGCCGCCGCGATTGCACTGTTGGCGGTGAGTGTAAATTTTGTGGTGGATTGGTTTTTACAATTAACCAGTGGGCTTAAAGATGAGCACTAAGAAAGGTAAGGACGCCTTACTGTCGATTCACGGCCTTGAGATCGAGGGTATCCGTGATGATGAGTGGTATCCCATCATCAAAGGGCTGGATCTGGAGTTGCATCGTGGCGAGGTGCTGGGCCTTATTGGTGAATCGGGTGCGGGTAAGTCAACCGCTGGATTGGCTGCCATGGGTTATGCCAAACCGGGTTGTAGAATTAGTGGTGGCACGATTTTGTTCGACGGCGTCGATCTGCGTGAGGCTGATTCTGAAGCCCGGCGGCAGTTACGCGGCGTCAGAATTGCCTATGTGGCGCAAAGTGCAGCCGCCTCCTTTAATCCAGCCCACACATTGATGGATCAGTTCAGTGAAATACCCGTCCAGCACGGCAAAAGCGATCGTCAGGATGCCCAGGTGGATGCCATTGGCCTGTTCGAGAAGTTGCAATTGCCGAATCCGGACACCATCGGGTTTCGTTATCCACACCAGGTTTCAGGCGGACAGTTGCAACGTGCAATGACCGCTATGGCATTGTCTTGCCGACCGGATCTCATCATTTTCGATGAACCTACAACCGCCCTTGATGTGACCACTCAGATTGAGGTGTTGGCCACCATTCGTAACATCGTTGCCGAGTTCAATACTGCTGCCATTTATATCACCCACGATCTGGCAGTTGTTGCGCAGATGGCGGATAGAATCATGGTGCTGCGTTACGGCTTGCTGGTCGAAGAGAACGACACCCGGAAAATGCTCAGTGATCCGAAGGAGGAATACACCAAGTCCCTGTGGGCGGTGCGCAGTTTTAAAAAACAGGCTGCAACTCCCGAACCGGGTGAAGTGCCGTTGCTGAAAATGGATCATGTGACGGCTGCCTATGGCCGCTTGACCGTGTTGCATGATGTTTCTATGGAGATTCATCGTGGTACGACAGTGGCGGTGGTTGGGGAGTCGGGTAGTGGTAAAAGTACGGCAGCGCGGGCGATTACCGGTTTGTTGCCGCCACTGAAGGGGCAAATTCTGTTCAATGGCGAGGCCTTGCCGGCAGATTATCGCCAGCGGAGTCGTGAGCAATTAAAGAACACCCAGATGATCTACCAAATGGCTGATACCGCCATGAACCCACGCCAGCGCATCAGTACCATCATTGGTCGTCCCGTTGAGCTTTACCTCGGTCTTAAAGGCCGTAAGCTGGAAGAGCGGGTGCGGGAATTATTAAATATGATCGAACTCGAACCCGATGAGTTTATTGATCGTTACCCTTCAGAGTTATCGGGTGGCCAGAAACAACGGATCTGCATCGCCCGGGCGTTGGCGGCTGATCCGCAGTTTATTATTTGTGACGAGGTAACTTCGGCGCTGGACCAACTGGTGGCGGAGAGTATTTTGATCCTCCTCGATCGCCTGCAACGGGAACTCAATTTGACCTATATGTTTATCACTCATGATCTGGCAACAGTTCGGGCTATTGCTGATGAAGTGGTGGTGATGCTGCAGGGCAAAGTGATTGAGCAAGGGCCCAAGGAGGAAATTTTTACCCCGCCACACCATGAATATACCGATTTGCTGTTATCTTCGGTGCCGGAGATGGATCCGGATTGGCTTGATAGCGTACTCGAAGCACGCCGCCAGCACGCGACGTCAATTCAATTGTCCGGGAACTGAATCCACCCACGCAACAGACTTGACGATTCCCGTCGCTGGCGTATGCTCACAGGTGTTAAAACACCTCTAACACCGGGCCGCTGACGGGTCTGGTGCGTTGAATGTGATTGACCAGGGGAGCCCCGGTAAGGGGTTGAGAAGTCATTATGTGTTGCGCACACCATGACGACCCTTAGAACCTGATCCAGTTAATTCTGGCGTAGGGACGGAATCTTTGCCGTGATGATGATTGTTTTCACTTCGATCAAATCGAAGCCGGCAAGCCCTCACCTCCAGTGACTGGATCTCCCGGAACATGTATGGGAGATCGAATGATGTATTTGGAAATGTTGCTACACACCTGGATGCCGGGCCGATGAAAGTAACGGTTATAGGTGCCGGAGTCGTGGGTTTAACCAGCGCTCTGGAGTTGGCCGAGCGCGGTGTTACGGTGGAGGTTATTGACCAGTCATCTGAACTGGGCACGGAATCCAGCTCCTGGTATGCCGGGGGTATGCTGGCGCCCTGGTGTGAACTGGAAAGCGCAGAACCATTAGTCGCAAAACTTGGCCAGCAATCCATTGCCTGGTGGCGCAAGCATGTGCCGGCAACCTCAATGACCGGTTCACTGGTTGTGGCGCGAGGCCGGGATGTGCCGGAGTTATCGCGCTTTGCACGCAAAACCGAGAACTATGAATGGATCGATGATCGGCGTATCGGAGAATTGGAGCCTGATCTGGCTGGCCGTTTTGAAAAAGCGCTGTGGTTCGCCGATGAAGCGCACCTGACGCCACGCCTTGCTCTGCGTGCGTTGATGGACAAGCTCACAGAACTTGGTGTGCATATTCGCTTTGGTGTCAGCGAGGACGATCTCGATACGGACGCAGATCAGATCCTGGACTGCCGCGGCATTGGTGCCAGGGAGGTATTGCCGGATTTGCGTGGTGTGAAAGGGGAAATGCTCCTGGTGCATAGCGATGAGGTGACGATTACCCGGCCCATTCGTATGCTGCACCCACGATTCCCGCTGTATATCGTGCCCCATGGTGAAGGCTTGTACATGGTCGGGGCGACCATGATTGAAAGCGATGAGGACTCTCGTATCAGTGCCCGCTCGATGATGGAATTACTCAATACGGCCTATGCCTTGCACCCTGCATTTGCTGAAGCGGAAATTGTTGAAATTGGCGCCGGGGTCAGGCCCTCTTTTGCGGACAACCTGCCGCGGATCCGCCGCCGCAACCGGGCCATGCACATTAACGGCATGTATCGGCACGGCTTTTTACTTTCACCGGCATTGGCGCAAATGACCGCAGATATCCTTCTCAAAGATGCTTTTTACCCGGAGGTGATGGATGAAGATCCTCGTCAACGGCGAAGCCAGTGACGTCCAGGCAGCGTATCTGAGCCAGGCTTTACAGGAGCTTGGATTTCACGACACGTTGGTGGCGACGGCACTCAATGGTGAGTTTGTGCCCCGAAATCAACGTGCAGTGAGCCCACTTGCGGAAGGCGATGCAGTGGAAATTCTCGCGCCGATGGAGGGGGGCTGAATGAAAAAGTTTTATGGCACGGCGCTGGGTTCAAAACTGATGCTGGGTACGGCTCAATATCCGTCTCCAGCAATTTTATGCGAGGCAATTAAGGTTTCTGCTGTCGAGGTGGTGACGGTATCACTGCGCAGGGAGTCTGGAACGGCACAGTCCGGGCAGGGATTTTGGTCCATCATCAAGTCGTTGAACGTCCGCGTGCTGCCGAATACCGCTGGTTGCCACACCGTGAAAGAAGCGGTCACCACGGCGCACATGGCCAGGGAGGTATTCGCAACATCCTGGATCAAACTGGAAGTGATCGGTGAACACGATACCTTGCAGCCAGACGTCTACGCACTGCTTGAAGCAGCACGTATCCTTGGCAATGATGGGTTTCAGGTTTTCCCCTACACGACGGATGATCTGGTGGTGGCGGACAAGTTGCTTGATGCCGGTTGTGAGGTGCTGATGCCCTGGGGTGCGCCGATTGGATCCGGGCGTGGTCTGAATAATCCATTTGCACTCAAAGCCATGCGTGCTCATTTTCCGGAAGTGCCGCTGGTGGTGGATGCCGGGATCGGTCTGCCATCCCATGCGGCCCAGGCGATGGAATTGGGTTTTGATGCGGTGATGGTGGACACGGCCGTGGCAAAAGCAGGGGATCCTGCTGCCATGGCTGCAGCGTTCGCCAAGGCCGTCGCCGCAGGGGTACAGGCCCGCCGTGCTGATCCGATGGAGCCGCGGGATATGGCCTCACCATCGACTCCGGTGATCGGTCAGGCATTTGCCGAACCATGACGGTCCTGGATCCGTTTTATCTGCTTGTCGATGATGTGAAGTGGATACGGCGTCTGGCGCCGCTGGGTCTAAAGCTGGTGCAATTGCGTATCAAAACGTCAGATGAAGAGGCAATACGCAAGCAGGTTCTGGAAGCGCAAAAGCTATGCAGGCAATACGCAGTACAGCTAATCCTCAATGATTATTGGCAAATCGCCATCGCCACGGGTTGTGATTTCGTGCATCTCGGCCAGGAGGATCTCGATACTGCAGATATTCAGGCAATTCGTGCCGCAGGGCTGAAACTGGGTGTCAGTACGCATGATGATCAGGAGTTACAACGGGTGATCAGCTTACGGCCCGACTATATTGCACTTGGGCCAATCTATGCGACCCGCAGCAAAACACTGCGTTTTTCGCCCCAGGGGATAGAACCGATCCGGTCCTGGAAGCAGCAACTGGGCCGCATCCCGTTGGTCGCCATAGGTGGTTTGACGTTGGACCATGCCCGTGAAGTGCTGTCCGCCGGTGCTGACTCTCTGGCGGTTATTAGCGATGTCTGCCTCAATGCCGATCCCCAGGAACGGCTCAGGCAATGGCTGGCTGCGACCCGCCCACAGCGTGCCGCACTGTCCGCCGCACTGTCCGGGGAGATTGAATGATGAACGACAACAAGGCGGAAATTTCAGCGCCTATTGCCCTGACCATTGCCGGCTCAGACAGTGGTGGTGGCGCCGGGATCCAGGCCGACTTGAAGACCTTTTCAGCACTCGGGGTGTATGGCGCCAGTGTCATCACTGCGTTGACTGCACAAAATACCCGGGAAGTCCGGGCGATTTACGATGTCAGCCCGGAGTTTATCGCTGACCAACTGGGCAGTGTTTTCGATGATTTGCAGATTCGGGCCGTTAAAATCGGCATGTTGAGTCAGGCTGAGGTCATTACAACAATCGCTGAATTCCTCGCAACCCATGACCAGGTGCCAGTGGTGTTGGATCCGGTGATGGTAGCGAAAAGCGGCGATCGATTGTTACACAACGATGCGGTCGACAGCCTGCGCCGATACCTGTTACCAAAGGCAACACTGATCACGCCAAATTTGCCCGAAGCGGCCATGTTACTGGATCGCCCCGAGGCTGTTTCGCGCCAGGACATGCGCCGAAGTGCAATTGAGTTGCTAAACCTGGGAGCCCGCGCCGTGCTGCTTAAAGGGGGCCATCTAAGCGGCTCTGAGGATGGCCAGAGTACTGATTTTTTACTCAGCGCTTCAGTTGAGTGTTGGTTGCCTGCCCGGCGTATCGATACCCAAAATACCCACGGCACCGGTTGTACCTTGTCCTCAGCCATAACGGCTGGGCTTGCTTTGGGTCAGGATCTGGAAACGGCCGTGCGCGAAGCAAAGGCCTATATCAGTGCAGCCATCGCAGCCAGTGGGCGGCTTGAAGTTGGCACCGGTCATGGCCCGGTCCATCATTTTCATCGCTGGTGGTAGGCGTGGGGCTGGAGGTTCGGATCCGTAACGCCAGTCTGAGTTACGACAATGAATCGGTTTTCAACAATATTCATCTGCATCTACAGGCCTCACAGTGGACCTGCATCCTGGGCCAGTCAGGAGTCGGTAAAAGTTCGCTGCTACGGATGGTTGCCGGGCTTTTAAAAAGTGCTGCAGAGCAAGTACAGGCAAATGTTGAGATCAACACCGGTGACGGTCAAGCGCTTACCGGGCGCATGGCCTGGATGGCGCAACAGGATCTGTTGCTGCCTTGGTTGCGGGTGTTGGATAACGTATTACTCGGCGCCCGCCTCAGGCAGGCTGTCACGATTGCGCAGCAGTTACGCCAGCAGGCAATGGCCATGCTGGGGCGGGTCGGGATGGCTGGGTTGGAAGATCGTTATCCAGCCAGCTTGTCCGGGGGCCAACGCCAGCGCGTGGCACTGGCCAGGACCCTGATGGAAGATAAACCTGTGGTGCTCATGGATGAGCCGTTTTCGGCGCTTGATGCCATTACCCGATACCGCTTACAGGCACTGGCTGCAGACGTGCTGCAGGGTAAAACAATTCTGCTGATTACCCACGATCCATCCGAAGCCATTCGCCTCGGCCATCAGATACAGGTGTTGAGTCGCCATCAACTAGGCGAGCCCATGCACCCGCCCGGCAAACCGGTGCGTGCCTTGAACGATAGTGCCTTGTTGCCGCTGCAATCGCAGCTACTTGAGCAGTTGGTGGAGGCCAGACGATGAAGCCTCGCCATGACCATCCGTTGGCCAGGCTCACAAAGCCTCTGGGGATCGCCCTGGGGCTGATGATTTTGTGGCAACTAGGGGTGTCTTTGAGTGGTGTGCCGCGCTTTATATTGCCCGGACCGTTGGCCGTGGCGCAGGCGCTATCGGCACATGGAACGCTCTTGCTGGAGCATGCTGTGACTACCCTGGTGGAAATGCTCATCGGTCTGCTGGCCGGTACTGCACTGGGGATTGTCAGCGCCCTGGGCTTGAGCTGGTTTCGATCCCTGCGTGGTTGGCTACTGCCGGTGCTGGTGATTTCCCAGGCGATACCGGTATTCGCTCTGGCGCCGGTGCTGATGCTGTGGTTTGGTTATGGTATGGCGTCGAAAATCGTCATGACAACCTTGATCATTTACTTTCCCGTAACGGCTGCCTGTTACGACGGTTTACGTCATACCCATCAGGGCTGGCTTGATTTGGCCACGATGATGGGCGCGAACCGGCGCCGTCAGTTATTGCATATCCGCTTGCCTGCGGCCCTGCCGGCATTGGCCTCGGGCCTTCGGGTGGCGACTTCCGTTGCCCCTATTGGTGCGGTGGTGGGAGAGTGGGTCGGATCAGCAAAAGGCCTGGGTTATCTAATGCTGCATGCCAATGCACGCATGCAGGTGGATCTGATGTTTGCCGCATTGCTGGTGTTGGCGGTGCTGGCAGTGGCGTTGTATTTCCTGGTGGATGGGGGGCTGCGAAGAGCCCTGCCCTGGCAGCAGGTCACATTGCAGTAACGATGAACATTAAAATCAAAGAAATTCTTTATAACCGGAGCAAACGATGAAGAGAAAAATGACCGCAGCACTGGCGGCTACGGCCCTGCTGGTTGGCATTGGAATGAGCAGTGGGGCGGCGGCAGCGGAAAAAATTACGCTGTTACTGGACTGGTTTGTAAATCCGGATCATGGGCCACTGGTGGTGGCGCAGCAAAAGGGATTTTTTCGCCAGGCCGGGCTTGAAGTTGAAATGCTGGAGCCAGCAGATCCTTCGATGCCACCAAAGCTGGTCGCCGCCGGCAAGGCAGATATGGCCGTCGACTACCAACCCCAGTTGCATGTGCAGGTCGATGCCGGTTTGCCACTGACACGCATCGCCACGTTGGTGGCGACGCCATTGAACTCTTTGGTGGTACTGAAGAGTTCAGCAATTCACTCCATCGCCGATCTGAAGGGGAAAAAAGTCGGTTTTTCCGTGGGTGGTTTTGAAGATACCCTGCTCAGCGCCATGCTGGAAAAGCACGGCTTGTCATTGCACGATATTCAGCTGGTGAACGTGAACTGGTCGCTGTCGCCGTCCCTGCTCAGTGGCAAGGTGGATGCGGTCATCGGCGCATTTCGAAATTTCGAGCTTAACCAGATGGCAATCGAGGGCCACCCCGGGCGGGCCTTTTATGTTGAGGAGCAGGGTGTGCCCGCTTACGACGAGCTGGTGTTGGTGGTCAATAACAAACACCGCAACGAGGTGAAATATGCCCGTTTCGTACAGGCGGTGGAACGCGCCACCCAATTCATTGTCAACCACCCGCAGCAGGCCTGGAACGTGTTCAAAAACTACAAGCCCAAGGAACTGGACAATGAACTGAACCGGCGTGCCTGGGCCGATACACTACGGCGTCTGGCCCTGCGCCCGGGAGCTTTGGATCGGCAGCGATACCAGCGTTTTGCGGCTTTTATGCAAGCAAAGGGAATGATCAAGCATACGCCGGAGTTGGCATCCTACGCGATTGAACCCTCGGTACGATAAGGATATAGGCGCATGAAAACACATTACCTGCCTGCTGATGATCAAAGTTGTGGCTGGTTTGAAACGTTGCCGCCACGGCCAGAGCCGCTACGCCTCAGTGGAACGGTGCACACGGATTGGGTGGTGGTCGGGGCTGGCTTTACCGGCCTTGCTGCGGCCCGCAGGCTGGCGCAACTGTGTCCAAACGATCGGGTCGTCGTTGTCGATGCGCAACGTGCCGGCGAAGGCTCATCGGGACGCAATTCCGGCTTTATGGTGGATGTGTCTACGCCACGCAAAGCCATGGATCCGGGTACCGACGATCTGTATCGGCGCAAACAGCAAGTGAATATGGCGGCCATTGACTCGTTGCGTGAGACCGTCCTGGCCAATGACATCGAGTGCCAGTGGAGTCAAACGGGAAAATATCACTGTGCAGCGGATCCGGCCAACGTACAGGAGATAGAAACGCTTGCCGCGTTCTGCAAGCGGCTTGGATTTGAACATGAGGTCCTGGATACTGCGGCCCTTGAGCAGCGCCTGGGGATTGAGTATTACCAATGTGCGGTGTACACGCCCGACAATGTGCTGGTTCAACCTGCGGCCTTGGCCCGGGGCCTGGCGTTGAGTTTGCCCGAATCCGTGACGTTGCTGGAACAATCCCCAGTCACCGCGATGGAATTTGGTCAGACCATTCGTCTGACCTGCCCCGGGGGCAGCATTCATGCGCAGCGGTTGATCATGGCGACCAACGCCTATATGCCAAAAATGGGGATGCTCAAGCGTTATCTGATGCCCCTGACTCTGACCGGGAGTCTGACCCGGGTCCTGCGCCCGGAGGAACGCCCTGCGCCCGGATGCGATTCGGATTGGGGGGTGCTGTCGGCACATACCACTGGCGCCACGGTGCGCTACACTCAGGATCACCGCATCGCGATTCGCAACACCTCAGAGTTCTGGCCTCCTCTGGCCATGAATTCTGCTGAGCTTGTGCGGCGCCGGGACATTCATGAGCGCGGATTGCGGGCGCGTTTCCCGATGATCGAAGGCCCTGCGATTGACTACACATGGTCCGGTGTCACCTGCGTGACCGCCAATGGCATGCCGTTTTTCGGGGCCTTGGATAAAAATGTATATGCCTCTGGCGGCTATAACGGATCCGGTGTGGCTCGTGGCTCTCTGGCGGGAAAACTATTGGTCGACTATGCCCTCGGCCAGGACAGCGAACTGCTGCACAATCTGCTCGCCGGGCCACAACCCACCTGGATCCCGCCGCGACCGTTTCTCGATCTGGGTGCCCATTGGAATATTTCCAGGGCACGCCAGGGCGTCGGCCAGGATCGCTAAGGGCTCTGGTTCAGTCCTGATTGCGCGGCCGGTAGGTTACTATTTGACGGTCATGCACACGGAATCGGCTATCTTGCAGACTTTACTGGAGACACTGCCCATTAACAGACCTTTGATGGTCGACAATCCACGCGTCCCCATGACAATGAGATCGGCGTCTTCAGTTTGCGCCCTTGCAACGATGCAATCGGCCGGGTTACCGGAAACAATGTAATCCTTAACCCCAGTGATCCCTGCCTGCTTGGCTTTCTGCCGGGCCTGCTTGATGATCTGTTCCCCGGCAATTTCCCGCAGGCGGAACTGATACGCTTTAGAATCTCCACCCGACTCCGCGACAGAGAGATTTCCAGCAATATTTTCCACCATCGGTGATTCGTTTGTGCTGCGATTTGCCAGGTGCTCCATCTGCGCCCAATGTTCAAAACCCGAGGGAACCGGGCCATTGCCCAGGACGTGGACAAAGGTCAGTTTCGCTTGGAATTTACCGGCCAATTCACAACCAACTTTGACAGCGTGTTCGGCATGGACTGAACCATCGGTTGCAACAACAATAGATTTAAACATGTGAGTGTCCTTGATTTAGGCCTTGCGGCAATTGTTACCCTTAGGGCTGGATTGAACAATGATACAGGTCAAGCTTTGTGGTTTTCACTCGCCGGTGGCTCAGAAAAAGAACATGTCTGGTAGCGGCGAAAGCGCAAATTGTCTGACCAGTAATCGTCAGGCAGGCCGGCTTTGAGGAGCAGGTGTCGTAGAAATTTCGCTGGCTCTGGCAATTGCTCCCATACTTTGGGTAAAAACGTTGCCCGGTGACTCCTGTCCTCCAGAATTAACCCGTCCTGTTGAGGACGTAAGACTGCAAACAGTTCCTTCTTGCTGCAGGCTGGAATTGGCTGTGAAGGAGAAAGAACAGAAATATCCAGTTGAGTAAAATCGAGTTCGGCTTTTGTGAGTGGAGGAAAGCGAGGATCCTGAAAGGCAGCAGCAAAGGCAGCATGGGCAACATCCTGTGCCAGGGGCCGGCTGGCTTGCAGGGAGCCGATACAGCCGCGTAAGGCGCCGTTCTGAGTCAGGGTGACGAAACTGGCCAGCGTTTCTCCCAAAATGCCCTGGCATTCGCCGGAATCAACCTGTAATGCGCGTGCAGTTGTCAGACCCTGGGTGATCGACGCGCGGGCGATGTGCAATAGATGGGTTTTCTGTCCGGCGTTGATGTCAATACAAGATGAAGGCGCCATAGCCGACCACCCTGGATTTATCTCCAGCCGTATCGCCGGAATTGCGCATATCAATACTGGTGATTTTCAAATCAGCAACATGCTGATTCACTAACAGACCATTGATGGCATGAGCACCACAGGCCTCGTTGCCTCCAAGCGTGGCATCCCGGTGCAGAATTCGCTGTTCGGTCAGATGATCGACCGCCTGCGCCTTGGTATAGGGAAGGTAATGCGATAGATCCGAGCTGATGATCAGGAGTGTTTCCGCTCCTCCCCAGACACTGTCTATGACCCCGGCCACCTGTTGCGGGGCACATTGCCCGACGACGATCGGAACCAGCGAAAACGTGTCCAGTAATACCTGTAGAAAGGGCAACTGAACCTCCAGACAATGTTCCTGGGCGTGGGCATCATCTGCAACATGTACACCGGGCTGTGTGGCGAGGTTTGCAAGTGCTCCGGTGTCCAGGGCAACAGTACCCAGTGGCGTGCGGAAACCGGCAGCACTGGGGATCGCCATACCTTGCAGATAAACCCGGTGCGCAGGACCGAGCAAAATTATTCGTTTGATGTTTTGTCGCCAGGGGAACAGCATTTGATAGACACTTGCTGCTACCGCCCCGGAATATATGTAACCTGCATGGGGAACGATCAGTGCTTTGGGCTGGCTCGCGGCATCTTCGGCCCGAGGACTCGCTGGCGGGCCCAGAAGGGCGCCGACATATTGCCGAAGTTCATGTTTGTCGGCAGGATAAAATAACCCCGCCACGGCGGGTTCGCGGATCAGCATACTATACGTTATAGGGTCGATAGCGGAACTTTACAAGTCATGGATACCTCATGGATACCTCAATCGTCACAACCCAATACTGGCATCGGCTCGAAGATGAGCGCATTCAATGCGATTTGTGTCCGCGCCATTGCCGCTTACGTGAGGGCCAGCGCGGGCTTTGCTATGTCCGCCAACGTCTGGATGACCAGATTAAACTGGTCAGCTATGGCCGATCTTCGGGATTTTGCGTTGACCCGATTGAAAAAAAACCCTTGAATCACTTTTATCCCGGTAGTGCCGTGCTGTCTTTCGGTACCGCTGGCTGTAATTTGGCCTGCAAATTCTGCCAGAACTGGGATATGAGTAAATCGAGGCAAATGGACACCCTTGCGGATGCTGCCTCCCCGCAACGTCTGGCCCGGGCAGCGCAGGAATTGGCCTGCAAAAGCATCGCCTTTACCTATAACGATCCGACCATCTTTCATGAATATGCCATCGATGTGGCAGCCGCCTGTGCCGCGCTGGGGATCGCCAGTGTTGCTGTCACCGCAGGGTATGTGGATCCGCAACCGCGAATTGAATTTTTTAACTACATGGATGCGGCCAACGTGGATCTCAAAGCATTCAGTGAGAAATTTTATTATTCAATCTGCGGCGGCCACTTGGCGCCTGTTTTGGAGACGCTGGAATATATTCACCACGAGACCGATACCTGGCTGGAGATTACGACCCTGTTGATCCCCGGTGAAAACGATGCTGATGCCGAGTTGCATGCCCTGTGCGAGTGGATTGTGACGCATCTGGGCCCCGAAGTTCCCCTGCACTTCACCGCTTTTCACCCAGACTGGAAAATGCGCAATGTGCCGGCCACGCCTGCCGCCACCTTGACCCGGGCCCGGGCCATCGCCAAGGCCAGTGGTATTCAGCATGTTTACACCGGTAATGTGCATGACAAAGACGGTGCCAGCACCTGGTGTCACCATTGTGGCAAGTTGCTGATCGAACGGGATTGGTATCAGCTGGGCGCTTGGTATCTCGATGCCCAGGGCTGCTGCGGAAATTGCCAGAGCAAATTACCGGGACGTTTTGAATCAGTCCCCGGATCATTCGGGCCACGGCGGATCCCGGTTCATTTAGGAACACAATCGCTATGACGAAACAAACGACACGCGTGCTGCTCGCGCAAACCGCACGACGCGCCGCGGATTTCCTGGCAGATCTCGATCAACGCCGGGTCTTTCCCGAGGAATCGACCGTTGCCAGCTTACGTGAGTATCTCGACGGACCCCTGGCGCAGGCCGGTACCGATGCCGGGCAGATTATTGCGCAACTGGATAAACATGCAACTCCAGCTACTGTGGCCAGTGCCGGTGGCCGTTATTTCGGCTTCGTCACCGGGGGGGCGCTACCGGCGTCACTGGCGGCCAATTGGCTGGCAGGCGCCTGGGATCAAAATGCCTTCAGCCCCGTCAGTTCCCCGGCCATCGCCCTACTTGAGGAAGCGGCCTTACGCTGGTTGAAAGAGGTATTGGGGATCCCTGCGGGTGCTGAAGGTGCGCTGACCACCGGTGCCACGATGGCGAATTTCACCTGTCTGGCGGCCGCCCGTCATCGGGTACTGGCGCAGGCGGGCTGGGATGTCGAGGCGCAGGGGTTATTTGGCGCCCCGCCCATTACTGTTGTGGTGGGTGAACAGGTCCATGGATCGGTGCTGAAGGTGTTGTCCTTGCTCGGTCTGGGCCGGGAAAGGATTCAGCGGGTTGCGGTTGACCAGCAGGGTCGCATGCGCAGTGATCAACTGCCGCAATTGAGCGGCCCAAGCATCGTCTGTATCCAGGCGGGCAATGTGAATAGCGGGGCCTTCGATCCAGCCCAGGAGATTATTCCCCGCGCCCATGAATCCGGTGCCTGGGTGCATGTGGATGGAGCTTTTGGCTTGTGGGCGGGGGTATCTGTGCAACTGGCACACCACATTGCTGGCTGTGAACAGGCGGATTCCTGGGCCACCGATGCGCATAAATGGCTCAATGTCCCTTACGATTGCGGCGTGGCCCTGGTTCGTGAACCCGCCGATCTACACGGCGCCATGTCTATCAGTGGCGCCTACCTGATGCTTGGGCGCGAGCAACGCGCTGCCATCGATGTGACCCCGGACAGTTCCCGCCGTGCCCGTGCCGTAGACGTCTGGGCCGCCTTGAAGTTTCTCGGCCATGACGGGCTTGCGGAAATGATAGACCGGCACTGCCGTCAGGCGCGCTGGTTGGCTGCCCAATTGAGTGCTGCGGGGATTACGGTACTGAACGATGTGGTGCTCAACCAGATACTGATCGCTATGGTTGATGACGCCCATACTCAGGGCATGATCAGCCGTGTCCAGGCTGGCGGCATTTGTTGGTGCGGGGGTACGTTATGGCAAGGGCGCCAGGCAATGCGTATCAGTATCAGCGCCTGGGCGACAACCGATAATGATTTGCGACGCACACGTGATGCCATCATTGCCGCAAGGGCTTGAGAATAAAGTAAGGGCTCTGGCCAAAACTAATTCGCCATTCTGGACGTCGATTCATTCCGCCTGGCTGCGTTACTCGTCAGTTTGAGCTAGCTATTCGCCTTTCTCGCGCCTTGCCAGGCGAGTGTCTCAACACCCAGAATGGCGAATTAGTTTTGACCAGAGCCCTAAGCCTAATTGGGGTCGGAGTAAAATCTCCGCACATAATCACGAGCTTCAGCATTTACTCCGAAGAAAGCCCCAGTCAGGCTTGGCAAAAAGCCCCCTCTCACGAGATTGTGGTCGACTCAGTCAGTGGCATCCCTCGGGCTTGATGCTGTGGGGTGCGGTCAACGGCCAGCCGTGTCTGTCTGCAGGTGCAAGCCGGGCTCTCAGCCAGTGCATGAACTTCACCACAAATCCGTCCTTGCGCGGCTCAGGCTGGGCAACAGGAGGTAGCTGCGGTTCTATGATATGGCGATTTTCAGGTACTTCTATGCCACCCGCCCGGGCGATGCTTTGCATCCAGATATCCAACATTTTCTCATCTCCTTTCAAGGCTGTTCTAAGTGAACTGCATGGTTGCAAGTATCTTTGTTTATAGCTTTAATACAATCGATTATCTTTCATGCTATATATGAGAAATTTTCATGGTATTATGCATTCATGCCACGCCGACTCCCGCCGCTGAATGCCCTGCGTGCCTTCGAGGCAGGTGCACGCCTACTTAATTTCACCCGCGCCGCCGACGATCTCCATGTGACCCAGACTGCGGTCAGCCATCAGGTGCGTTTACTGGAGGAGTGGTTTGGCAAGCGGTTGTTCGTGCGCGCCGGTAAGGGGCTCAAACTGACCGAAGCCGGTGCAGCTTTGTATCCGGTGACCTCTCAGGCATTGGATCACATAGGTGAAGTGAGCGCTCGAATTCGCAGCGCGGATTCACGCAGAACTCTGACCGTCAGTGTCACGCCCACCTTTGGTACCCGCTGGCTCGCGCAAAGATTGGGGCACTTCTGGCAGGCGCACTCGGAGGTTGATCTCAGACTGCATCACTCCCTGCACCTGGTGGATCTTCAGCGTGAGGACATCGACATGGCCGTACGCTGGGGTAAAGGTGACTGGCCGGGTCTGACGGTGGAAAGACTCATGGCGGCCCAATCCACACCTTTATGTGCACCACAGTTACTTGAGAGTGAGCACGGCATCCGAACGCTTGAAGATTTGCGCCATCACACATTGCTTCATGAACGTGATCATCGTGAATGGACCGAGTGGTTGACGGCCGCAGGGATCCCGGAAATTGACGGACAGCGCGGGCCCATCATCGATAATTCGGCTGTCCTGCTCAGTGCTGCGCTTGCAGGGCATGGTGTGTTTCTGGGGGTTCTCGGAATGCTGGATGATGAACTGGATTCAGGCGCGTTGGTGGCACCGTTCGGCACCACACCCGATCCAAGACTTGCCTACTACCTGGCCTATCTGCCCGGTGCCCTGGAACGCCCCAAAGTGCGTGCATTCAGAGATTTTCTGATCGAAGAATTACATCGCAGTGAAGCGGTGGAGCCTGGACGCTAAGGGCTCTGGGGACCCTGGACTGAACACTCGTTTCACGGTGTTAGCTCATGGGTACTATCAAAATCGTTGCGCAGTTTGCCCGCCCGGCTTGTTTCAAGCGTCGAACAAATCATCCACAGACAGATAACGTTCACCGCTGTCGGCAAGCATACAGACAATGAGTTTGCCGCTGTTTTCCTGTTTTGCGGCGAGGATACCCGCCGCAGTGACCGTCGCACCGGAACTGATCCCGGCGAGTAGCCCTTCCGTTTTGGCCAAAGACCGGCAGCCATTGAAAGCCTGTTCGACACTGACCGTCATGATGTCATCGACGACGGTCGGATCATAAACATCGGGTACAAATCCTGGAGCCAGGCCCATCATCCGGTGTGGCTTGAATTCATCCTTGGATATGACCGGGGCCTGCGCAGGTTCCACGCCGACGATGTACACGGCGCGGTTATGGCGTTTAAGGGCTTTGGCACTGCCACACAGGGTGCCGCCGGTGCCGATACCGGCAACGAAAATATCGACGCTGCCATCGGTATCACGCCAGATTTCCTCACCCGTCGTGCATTCATGAGCATACGGGTTACCGGGATTGCCATGTTGGTTAATCTGATAGCCGCCGCGTTGCTGCGCGATCTCCACTGCTTTGGCTTTGGCGGCTCGAGTGCCCCCCGCGGCAGGGGTCAGAATCACTTCAGCGCCAAGACTGCGCAGGATTTGGCGGCGTTCCTGGCTTTGAATTTCCGACATGCATAAAACAACCTTATAGCCTTTAAGGCGGCCGAGAAAGGCCAGCGCAATTCCGGTGTTGCCACTTGTCGCTTCAACCAGGGTCGCGCCAGGTTTGAGTTCACCGCGCTTTTCTGCCTCGCAAATGCAATACAGCATTGGCCGATCTTTTAGAGAATACGGGTTAAACGACTCAAGCTTGCCAACCACGCGACCTGGCAATTGATCGAACAATCGGTCCAGGGCGAGTAACGGTGTATTGCCCACCAGTTGGCTCAAATTTTCATGGATGTTCATAAGTCCCCACCTCCAAGTGTTGCCTCAGTACGGATATGATTGCAGAAGTTCAGGATAACTGACGTCTTCTGTGAAATACTCAACAGAACGCTGCAACCGGTTTGCACGGTTGGCAGCTATTTTCATCTGCGAGTTTGGGGATACCAAAATGCCACAACCACCTTCCGGATTAAGTGAAGTCATCGAAATGTCCCGGCTGTTTCAGTGGTTGTTGCTGGGCCTGGTAACCATCGTCGCGTGGTTGCAATGGCAATTGCAGGAATTGAACGACTGAAACGGTATAATGATCTTGAATCAATCAGGAAGATTGCCATGCCCAAAGCCATGAAACACTTGATCGACTGGAATACCTGGAGCGACGAGGAAGTTCGCCATTTGCTTGATCTGTCCCGCCGCGTCAAACATCAGCGCTGGCAGTATCAGGGGGCACTGCAGGGGCGCACGCTGGTCATGCTGTTCCAGAAAACGTCAACCCGGACCCGGGTTTCATTTGAATCAGGTATGACCGAGCTGGGGGGGCATGCCATCAACATGGATTGGCAAACCACTAATTTCACCCTTAGCAAGATCCGCTACGAAACCCGCTACCTGAGCCGTAATGTGGCGCTCATCATGGCGCGGTTGAAAAACCATGAAGATCTGTTGGAAATGCGCGATGCGGCAACAGTGCCGGTTATCAATGGCTGTTGTAACTGGTATCACCCCTGTCAGGCTTTGGCCGATATGCTGACCATTGCCGAGGACCGGGGCGGCGATCCTCAGGGCGCCCGCCTGACCTACCTCGGTGTGTATAACAATGTCGTCAACTCTCTGGTCTCAATAAGCGCAGCACTTGGTGTTCATTTGACACTGGTCTGTCCTCCGCTCAGCAACGAACAGGCGATGGATGCCGATTCCCGCCAGCGTTTGCTTGATGCCGGCTTGTTGACTGAAACACTGGATGCAAAGCAGGCCGTTGCGGATGCCGATTATGTGTACACCGATACCTGGCTGGATATGGAATTTTTCAACGATCCGAACTACAGGGAAGAAAAACAAAGGCGTATTGAAACCATGCTGCCTTACCAGATTAATAATGAATTGCTGTCCGGCAGTCGGGCCAAAATTATGCATGACATGCCGATTCATCCGGGTTATGAAATTGCCGAAGATGTGATCGAAGATCCCCGGTCTCTCATTTATGATCAAGCTGAAAACCGCATCAATGTACAAAAGGCGGTCATGTTGTATCTGCTCAATGAAATCTGAACTGACAATTTTACGCCAGCGTATCAACGCCGCCTGGCTGGCGGATGAAGACCAGACCGTGCGAAATTTGTGCACGGTTGTGGATTTAGATTCGGCAGCACGCAAACAAATTGAACAACGCGCGGCTGAACTGGTCAACGAAATGCGCAGGGCAGACCAGCCAGGTGTCATGGAGACCTTTCTTGCCGAGTATGGCTTAAGTACCCGGGAAGGCATTGCCCTGATGTGTATGGCTGAGGCGCTGTTGCGCGTCCCTGATGCCCTGACCATTGATGCGTTAATCCAGGATAAAATTGCCCCTGCAAACTGGAGTCAGCACCTTGGCCATTCCGGATCGCCACTGGTGAACGCTTCGACCTGGGCCTTGCTGTTAACCGGTAAAGTGATTCGCCCTGAAGATGCATCCAGTCTGGATCTGCTGGGCACCCTGCGGAAAATGATAAAGCGTGTTGGTGATCCGGTAATTCGCAGCGCTGTTGCACAATCCATGCGCGTATTGGGCCACCAGTTCGTGCTCGGACGGAATGTAGGTGAAGCGGTGCAACGGGCCGCTGCCTGGCAGGACAAAGGATATTGTTATTCCTACGACATGCTGGGTGAGGCTGCACATACGGCAGCGGATGCCCGGCGATATTTTATTGCCTACTCCAGCGCGATCACAGCCCTTGCAGCGCACTGCCATGCAGATGATGTGCGCGATAATCCGGGGATCTCTGTAAAGCTCTCGGCATTGCATCCGCGCTATGAATTTAACCAGCGGGAACATTGTGTGCCAGAACTGGTTTCACGGGTAAGCAGCCTGGCATTGCTGGCAAAAAATGCCGGTATGGGGTTCAATATTGATGCCGAGGAAGCCCACCGTCTGGATCTTTCTTTGGATATTATCGAGCAGGTTCTGGCGGATCCTGATTTGCAGGGTTGGTCAGGGTTTGGTGTGGTCGTTCAGTCCTATATGCCCCGGGCGTTGCACGTCATTGACTGGTTGCATGCACTGGCCGTAGGACTGGATCGTAAAATTATGGTCCGCCTGGTCAAAGGGGCCTACTGGGATAGCGAGATCAAGCAGGCACAGGAGCAGGGACTTAAGGGTTATCCAGTGTTTACCCGCAAGACCAACACGGATTTGTCTTACCTGGCCTGTGCCCGCCGTTTGTTTCAATATTCGCAGCGAATTTATCCGCAATTTGCCACGCACAATGCCCATAGCGTGGCCAGTGTAGTGGAGATGGCCGGTTCTTTTGAGGACTTCGAGTTTCAACGCCTGCATGGCATGGGCGAGTTACTTTACGAGTTGTTGCGCAAGCGTACTCCCAAACGCTGCCGGATTTATGCTCCAGTGGGCATCCATGAAGATCTACTGGCCTATCTGGTGCGCAGGTTGCTGGAAAATGGCGCCAACAGTTCTTTTGTCAACCGGGTGCTGGATGAAACCGTGCCGGCACAGACATTGGTCAGAGATCCAGTTGCAACCATCGCGGCAATGAAGACCATTGCCAATCCGCGCATCCCGACACCGGCCCAGTTGTTCGAGCCACAACGGCGCAATTCCAACGGGTTCAATCTCGCCGATCCATTGACGCTGGCAGATGTGTTGAGGGCGCGCAATAAATTTCAAAAATATTCCTGGTCTGCGGCACCTTTAATCCAGGGTCAGGCGCACTCCGGTCAGGCACGCGCCGTTACCAATCCTGCGAATCGATCAGACACGGTAGGCGAAGTCATTGAAGCAAGCCCCGAGCAGTGCCGTCAGGCACTGAACGTTGCGGTGGCAGCAGTTGCCGATTGGCAGAATGCAGGTGTTCAAAAACGGGCTGAGTGTTTGTTGAAGATTGCCGATCTATATGAACTTCATGCTCCGGAATTAATTGCACTGGCAACGCGTGAAGCCGGTAAAAGTTTAGCCGACGGTGTCTCGGAAGTGCGTGAAGCAGTTGATTTTTGCCGTTACTACGCCGCTCAGGCAATGGGTTTGTTCACGGCGGCGCAAACATGTGGCCGCGGAGTATTCGTGTGCATATCACCTTGGAATTTTCCGTTGGCAATATTTTCCGGGCAAATCGTTGCCGCCCTGGTAACGGGAAATAGTGTCATTGCCAAACCCGCTGAGCAAAGCCCGCTCATCGCCGCCCGTGCCGTTGGACTCATGCACGAAGCGGGCATCCCTGTTGACGTATTGCAGTTACTGCCCGGTGACGGACCTGTGGTTGGCGCTGCACTGGTGAGCGATGAGCGAGTGGGTGGGGTGTGCTTTACAGGATCTACCCAGGCTGCCCAGGCGATCAACCGCGCCATGGCACAAGTGGGTAACCCATACGCCCCCTTGATTGCCGAAACCGGTGGTTTGAATGCGATGATTGTTGATTCAAGTGCGCTCCCTGAGCAGGCGGTTCGCGATATCGTCACTTCGGCGTTCCAAAGCGCTGGTCAACGCTGTTCCGCATTACGGGTGTTGTGTTTGCAAGTGGACATTGCCGACCATCTTCTGGCAATGCTCAAAGGTGCAATGGCCGAACTCAAGGTGGGTGATCCCTGGGAGTTGGATACCGATGTAGGACCGGTCATTGATAACGAGGCCAAAACAGATATCGAACGTCATTGTGAGTCTTTGCAAGCGTGTCAAATTATGCAATTACAGATCCCGCAGCATCTGTATGAGAAAGGCAGTTTTGTTGCCCCGGCGGCGTATGCTCTGTCAGGTATCGATCAGCTTGAGCGGGAAATATTTGGCCCGGTGCTGCATGTCGTACGTTATCGCGCGGCGGATCTTGATGCCTTGGTTGACACTATCAATGCACGCGGTTTTGGTTTAACGCTGGGAATTCATACGCGTGTGGATCGCCGGGTGCAGTCGATCAGTGAGCGCGCCGAGGTGGGGAATGTCTACGTTAACCGAAATCAGATCGGTGCGGTGGTTGGAGCACAACCCTTTGGTGGTGAAGGATTGTCAGGGACCGGCCCCAAAGCGGGTGGGCCGTATTATTTGCGCCGTTTTATTATCAATGGTGCTCACAATGGCGCTCAGAAAATGCAACGGACAGATGCTGATGCAAAGCAACAGCTGGTTGGCGGGAGTCATAATAATTTGTCGGCATTGCTATCGGGTACCCGGAAATACCAGCGCGCCTGGAGTGGCAATGCGCAGCGTACTGTCATTCTTGCCGAGGCGGGAAAATACTGTTCCAAGCCGATATCGGATCAAATTAACAGGGCATTGAGTCAATTGCCGGTCTTTCCGGTTGAGGCAATCGATTTACCCGGTCCAACAGGGGAAAGTAACCGCCTGTCGGTGACAGGACGGGGCGTGTTTTTATGGCTGGCGGACATTAAAGATGATTATTGCGGGTTTTCTCTTGCAAGTGCGGCGCTGCTGGCAGGGGATGGACTGGTCATCGTGGCCTCAAAATCACAATCAGGTGCAGTTCCCGAATTTATCGAAGCGTTACAGCAGGCAGGGGTTGATCCTGGCCTGGTTCAACTCTGTCAGGGGCCGGTTTCATTACAGGCGCTGCGTGAAAGCGAAGGGTTGGCCGGGGTATTGGTTGCAGAGGAAACGTGCGGCTTACGACAGATTCGCCAGGCCTTGGCGGACAGGCAGGGACCTATTGTGCCCCTTGTCTATCAGTTGATGGATTTTGCACCATTGTGCATCGAGCGTTCTTTATGTATTGATACCACAGCCTCTGGTGGCAACGCACAGTTGTTGGCGAGTGCGGGTAGCGCGGACTGAGTATTTCTTGATTTGGGGTTACCGTGGGCTGGAAAACGTTTGCTGTAGTTCTGGTTATCACCACACTCGGGGGTAGCTTGTGGTGGCACAACCGTACCAGACCGATTCCTGTCAAGGTGCAACCGGTGGCCTTGGGTGTGGTGGAAAAAACGGCTGCCAATACCCGCGCTGGTACCGTCAAAGCCTGTCGCCGGGCACGAATATCACCGGCTATCGGTGGTCAGATTGCGGTCCTCAATGTACGCAAAGGTGAGCAGGTTACGGCAGGGCAATTGCTGCTTGAGTTGTGGGATAAGGATTTGCAGGCGCAACTCGCCCTGGCCGGGGCGGATTTAAAGTCCCGTTCTGCCCGCCGTGACGAGGCCTGTGTTAATGCGGCAGTTGCTGAGCGTGAGGTGAAACGACTTAAACCATTGTTCGATCGAAAACTGGTATCCAGTGAAGATATCGATATTTCCCGCAGCAAAGCCAAGGCGGCCCTGGCCGGTTGCAGTGCGGCAGTAGCGGCGATTGAGGGTGCACGCCAGCAAATTGAACGTGCCAAAGCAGAAATTGAGCGGCGTCAGTTACACGCACCGTTTTCTGGAATTGTTGCAGAGGTTAATGGTGAGGTGGGTGAGTTCGTCACACCCTCGCCCCCAGGTATCGCCACACCGCCAACCATTGATCTGATTGATGACCGTTGCCTGTATGTCAGCGCACCCATAGACGAGGTGGACGCTGCGAGTATTAAAGTCGGGCAGAGTGCAAGGGTCACTCTGGATGCGTTCAGAGGCAAACAATTTCCTGCCCGCATTAGACGTATTGCTCCTTATGTGGTGGATTTTGAAAAGCAGGCCCGGACAGTAGAGGTCGAGGCCGCTTTCGTCGATGGCATCATAAAATCAACGCACTTGCTGCCCGGGTACAGTGCCGATGTTGAAGTGGTACTCGAGCGTCGCGAATCCGTGTTGCGAATTCCAACTGAAGCAATGCTGGAAAACAATACCGTTTATGTGTTCGATGATGGTGTCGCGAAACTGCGCGTTGTCAAAAAAGGACTTGCTAACTGGCGGTACACAGAAGTGGTATCGGGGCTTTCCCGGGGGGACAAAGTGATCATCAGTTTGGATGCCAAAGGTTTACAAGAGGGTGCGCAGGTAAAAATAGGATCGATGAATGATCACGCTGGAAAAAATTGATCGCAACTTCCAGGTGGGTGACCAGCAGGTACACGCGTTACGTGATGTCAGTCTGCAAATAGCAAATGGTGACTATCTGGCGATCATGGGTCCTTCCGGATCGGGAAAATCGACACTGCTGAATATTATTGGCTTGCTGGATCGGCCCGATAGTGGGCGCTATCGGCTGGCGGGCCAGGATATGATGGAGTTGGACGATGATGAATTGGCCCAGGTACGGTGCCGGGAAATAGGGTTTGTATTCCAGTCATTTCATTTGGTATCGAGATTGACGGCGTTTGAGAATATCGAGTTGCCTATGGTCCTGGCCGAAATTGAGCCAGCAGTTCGCCGGCAAAGTGTTAATGAAGCGCTGAGTGCCTTGAGTCTGGAGTCGCGCCGTGATCATCGGCCCGGGCAATTATCGGGAGGACAGCGACAACGGGTTGCCATTGCCCGTGCGATTGTTATGCAGCCCAAATTGCTGCTTGCCGATGAACCGACGGGGAACTTGGACCGTGGAGCCAGTGAAGAAGTGATGCAGATCCTGGAACAACTGCATGAGCAGGGTCTGGGGGTTGTCATCGTCACGCATGATCCGGAAATTGGCGCCCGAACCCGGCATATTATCCGCATGGATGATGGTGCCATCAGCGGCATGCCATAGCCCTTAGCATTGAAAGATACAGACGCACTGATCTTCGCCTGGCGTAGCCTGCACCGACATGGTGTGCGCAGTCTGTTGATTATTGTGGCGATGGCGGTGGGAGTGGCGGCAATCGTCAGTCTTACCGCACTGGGTGATGGTGCCCGTCGTTTTGTGGTGGGCGAATTTGCATCATTAGGCACCAACATGTTGATCGTGCTACCGGGGAAAAACGACACCACGGGCGGGGCGCCGCCGATGAGTGGTGAAATTTCCCGGGATCTGACGTTGGGCGATGCCCAGGCGTTGTTACGCGAGCCATTGATAGAGCGTGCGGCGCCGGTCATCATCGGCACAGCAGGGTTTTCTCACCGTAATCGTGAACGTGAACTTCTAGTAGTAGGTACCACGGCCTCATTTGCCCAGGTCCGCTCCATGCAAATGGCGCTGGGTAAATTTATACCTGCGCTGGACTGGGATCGCGCCGCGCCTTTAGTTGTAATTGGTAAACGCATTGCCCAGGCACTTTTCGGCACTGAAACCGCCGTGGGTGAATGGGTACGGATTGGTGATCGGCGTTTCCGGGTCATTGGCGTAATTGCAAATAGCGGGCAGTCCATTGGTCTGAACATGGATGAGGTGGCTGTGATCCCGGTGGCTTCAGCACAAAACCTCTTCAATCGCGCATCGTTGTTTCGGATCCTGGCCCAGGTTCGTAATTCCGATCTGATGGCGCCGGCAAAAAAACGGATTATTGATATTTTACGCCAACGCCATGAAGGTGAAGAAGATGTCACAGTGATTACGCAGGATGCGGTATTGGCCACCTTCGATAAATTATTTACAGCGCTTACTGCCGCATTGGCCGGGATCGCCGGTATCAGTATTGTGGTCGCCGGGATCCTGATCATGAATGTGACATTGGTGGCCGTGGCGCAACGTACTGCAGAGATAGGCTTGTTGAAAGCCCTGGGTGCTACCGCAGCTAATGTGCGTAATCTGATTCTGATAGAAGCCCTGCTGCTATCGCTCACCGGAGCGGGCTGTGGGCTTGTCGGAGGCTATGCAGTGGTTTGGTTGGGCGTCGAATTTTTTCCCGACCTGCCGCTTGTGGTGCCTTACTGGGCAGCGCTCAGTGCACTGTTCGTGGCTCTTGCCAGCGGTATCGTGTTTGCGTTGTTGCCGGCACGGAAAGCTGCGCGCCTGGATCCGGTTCAGGCCCTGACCCGGCATGCGTAATCGTGATGCCTTTCAGTATATTGGCCATTCCCTGGCCAGTAACCGCTCGCGCACGCTGCTTTCCGCTTTAGGTATTGGGATCGGTATTGCTGCCGTCGTGTTATTGACCTCTATTGGTACAGGTTTACAACAATACGTACTTAGTGAGTTCACCCAGTTTGGCTCACATGTTCTTATGATTAATCCGGGTAAAACCTCAACGCTGGGAATAAATCCAGGCGTATTTGGTACCATGCGGCCGTTAACCCTGGAAGACAGCCACTATCTGCGGCAACTGACCGGGGTTGAGGCCGTGGTGCCTGTGATCCAGGGAAATGCCAGAATTGAAGCAGCACAACGTCAACGCCGATCCGAAATTCTTGGGGTAGGAGCGGATGCGAGGGAAGTCTGGAAGCTCGAACTTCTCACAGGACAGTTTTTGCCGGATGAAGATCCACAAACAGCGCGGGCAGTTGCGGTGTTGGGTCATGCCTTGTATCAGGAGTTATTTCCCCAGGCCCAGGCGGTCGGCCGATTCCTGCGCATCGGCGATTATCGGTTTCGGGTCGCTGGTGTCCTGAAGCCAAAGGGGACCGTGTTGGGATTCGATATGGATTCGCTGGTTTATATTCCTGCAGCAAGGGCACAGGAAGTTTTTAACCGCCAGGGACTCATGGAGATTGATGTCAGCTACAATCCCCGTGCCCAGCCGCAACGTATCGTCGATCGAGTTAAATCATTTCTGACCCGACGTCATGGCCGCGAGGATTTTACCATTTTGACGCAAGGTGAAATGCTCGCAGTGCTGGATAAAATTGTCAATGTATTGACGCTGGCCATCGCTGCCCTGGGTGGGATTTCATTACTGGTCGGAGCAGTAGGAATCGTAACGTTGATGACGATTGCCGTGGCGGAACGCGTGGCGGAAATTGGCTTGCTCAAGGCACTGGGAGCAACAGCGGGCCAGGTGATGGTGTTGTTTTTAGGAG
The DNA here is from genome assembly GCA_964488985.1 of uncultured Ectothiorhodospiraceae bacterium. Lineage (GTDB taxonomy): Bacteria > Pseudomonadota > Gammaproteobacteria > HK1 > HK1 > CAZAWX01. The sequence goes on along the minus strand of CAZAWX010000003.1, from coordinate 3,625 downwards.
AAGCGCTGTTGCTGGCGTTGTTGGGTGGTGTCGGCGGATTTGGCGTCGCGGCGGCCCTGGTCGGAATTGTTGATTACTTCCTGCCAGCGTTGCCCTTAAAAATCTCAATTTATTACAGTACTCTGGCGTTAGTGATTTGTGCGTTTATTGGTGTAATGGCCGGTGTGATACCGGCACGCTATGCGGCGAGGTTGAATCCTGTGCAGGCGCTACGTGATGAATAACAGCGGCGGCAGAGTAGAAAATTATGTGCAGAGGACACGTTATGCATGATTTTGGAGTCCATCTGAAAAAAGCCCTGAATGTTTCACTGCTGGTGGGGGCCATGTTAATTGCCATAAACCAGGGCGATGTGCTGTGGCAGGCCTGGGCCACGAAAACTGCGTTACCAGGGATTCTCTGGTTGAAAGTTATCATGACCCCCTGTGTGCCGTTTTTGGTGTCCCTGTATTCTTCCGTAACGACCGTACGACATTAATTTCCATGTTGTTTGTTGATCTGTGCGGGGGTCAGTTAATAACCGATTCGGCCCACCGCATCGCCTCAACATGTAGCGCGTAAAGGTCTTCGCTTGGGAAATTGTCGAATTGGATCGCCTGTAATTCACACCGCTCACAGGCAAGTGCACACGCAAGTGCCTGGCCAGCGTTTCCTTGTCCATGTACCAACGCATCTTTAATAACTGCATTCAGAGGCAAGTGCTCGACGATATCTGCCATGGGTTGATCAAGCAGAGCGTCAAGCACGGAAAATAGCCCGGCCATAAAAAATCCATCTGCAGCAGCACGGTGTTCAACCAAGGCCAGGGATTCACAAAATTTAGCCCGCACAGCCGCAATACGTAATAATTCGCTGGAATGTTTTTTGCTCCCGGACAGAGCGATAAGGCTGGCCCAGTTGCGAAGTTTTTTCAGGCCAAAAAGAAGGATTGCCTGATGCAGGCTGGTAATCGGTTCAGTCGGCGCAAATGATGCGGAATTTATTAAACGCAACAGCTTATAACTCAAGCTGACGTTTTGGGCGACCAGTTTCTCAATGTCTTCAATGTCCGCGCCCGGGTTTTGTAATTTGGCGACTAAATCCAAAAGCGCAACTTCATTGCTGGCTAGTTTGCTGCCGCTAACTATGGTCGGGCGGGCAAAAAAATAACCTTGAAAATAATCGAAACCGGTTTCATACAATCGTTCGTAGTCTGCCTGGGTCTCAACTTTTTCAGCCAGCAGTTTGACATCGAAAGGACGCAACAGTTGTAGGTGCTCTTGTATTTGAGCAGATGACAATGCCAACACATCAAGTTTTATGATGTCAGCCAGGCTGAGTAGTGGTTGCCACTCGGGACTAAATTCAAAATCGTCCAGAGCTATTATAAAGCCTGAATCATTCAGGAATTTAACCTGCTCGATCAAGGTAGAATCAATTTCGACATCTTCAAGGATTTCCAGAATTACACTTGCGGTTGGTAAAAGTTCAGGAATATCCGACAGCAGCAGCTCGCGGTTGAAATTAATAAGGGAAAATTTACCCGCGGCAATTGACTCCAATCCAATTTCCATCAAGGTGTTCTGCAAAACAGTGGCACTTGCCTGGGTGCCATCAACAACCCCTGCGGTGTTGGTCATGCCCTCGCGAAAAAGCAATTCATAGGCAAAAATATCACCTTGTCGATCAAATACAGGTTGACGACCAACAAAGACCTGAGAGTTCGTTTCTGGTGTATTCGCGGAATCGGTGCTCGACATGTTTTTCTAATGTTCTAAAGAGAGTGCGGATACAAGTGTATCGGCATACTTGGCGAATGATTTAGCCGCAATACTAATGAGCGCTGTACAGTAAGAGGATGTGAAACCTGTCAAAAATAAGGAGTGTGCAGGGTGGGAGCGTTAAAACCCGTTGACGATATTTTGGTTTTGGACATCGCTACCTTTATTGCCGGACCCTTTGCCGCGGCGGCGTTGGCCGAATTTGGCGCCCGGGTCATTAAAATTGAAAAGCCAGTGGAGGGAGATTTCCTGCGCCAACTGGGCACACCCAGTGAAGCAGGTGACAGTTACTGGTGGCTCAATGATGCGCGAAATAAAGAGTGCATCACCTTGGATTTGCGGCATGATCGGGGTAAAGAAATTTTTAAGACACTGGTCGCGAAAGCCGATGTGGTGGTGGAGAACTTTCGCCCCGGCACGCTGGAACGCTGGGGGCTTGGGTTCGATACGTTGTTGGCCATCAATCCGCAACTGGTGATGTTGCGGGTATCGGCATATGGACAAAACGGACCCAAATCAGGTCTGCCCGGGTTTGCGCGCATCGCCCAGGCGTACGCAGGGCTGAGCTACCTGACAGGCTTACCGGAAACGGAGCCTTTGACGCCGGGTTCGAGTACCCTGGCAGACTATTTGTCCGGTTTGTACGGTGCCTTCGGAATTATGCTGGCACTGCGTGCCCGGGATCGGTGTGGTCAAGGTCAGTACATTGATTTGGGATTGCATGAGGGGATTTTCCGTTTCCTCGACGAAATTGCAGCTGTTTATGACAAGACCGGCGAAGTTCGCGAGCGGACGGGTGCCGAAGTGCCCAATTCAACACCTCACAGCCATTATCCATGTAAGGACGGGCTATGGCTTGCAATTGCCTGCACCAATGACCGGATGTTTGCCCGTTTGTGTGAGGTGATGGGTTGCCCTGAGTATGCTGATGAAAATCGCTATGGACTCAGGAAAAATCGGCTGGCAGCGCGCAATGAGGTCAATGCGCTGGTGCGAAATTTCACGTTAAGTTTCAATCGTGATGAAATCTTACAGCGCTGCGCAGACGGAGATGTGCCGTGTGGAAAAATTTGCAGCATTGCAGATATATTTCAGGAGGAACAATTCTGGGTGCGTGACACACTGATGCGTGTTGAAGACTCACGGGTTGGAACCTTGGCGGTTCAAGGGGTAATACCGAAATTGTCTGAAACCCCGGGAGAAATTCAACATCTGGGCGCCAAACTGGGGCAAGATACTCGGGATGTGCTTGCTGAGCTTGCTGGTATCGAACCCGACGAGCTTGAGGATCTATCCGCACAAGGCGTGATCTGAGTCCTTCGAATTACGCCGCCATTTACCACTCAAACCGTTCTACGCCTGCAAACGTCAACTCACTCCCGTCTGCCAGAGTGACCGAGCCAGAGGCATCGGGGCCAACATCCAGGGCATTGGCTGCCAGATCGTACTGCACCTGCACGCCATCGATTTGGATGGACCATGGATTGCTCGGGTCAGCATTGGGGTCGGCTGTCGCATCCAGTTGAATGACATCGGTCCAACCACCTCCTGCGCCCCCATCAAAATAATCACTGCCATCAAAGGGATTGAAATCGTAAGCATCATTACCGTCGCCCCCATAAGCCCTGTCCAGGCCACTGCCACCGTTTAAAATATCATCACCAGCGCCTGCGTAGAGTCGATCACTGCCAGCGCCACCACTGAGACTGTCATTGCCTGCGCCGCCATCGAGTGTATCGTTGCCGTTGCCGCCGACAAGGCGGTCGGTGCCAAGGCCGCCGCTGAGGGCGTCATTGCCGTCGCCGCCAAGTAACTGGTCATTGCCCGCGCCACCATCGAGAACATCATTCCCGGCACCGCCGATT
>CAZAWX010000002.1:0-54033 GCA_964488985.1 uncultured Ectothiorhodospiraceae bacterium | reverse complement strand
CTGGCGGGCAACCCACTGCGATTTTCTGAAGTGGATTTATGCGCAGCTATTTAGGCAAAACCGCGCCATGACCTGTCGGTACGGACCCACCATGGCGCGAACTGTAAGACAAACATCTTCCCTTGCAGAGCAACATCTGCAATACTGGTATTAATTACAGAATTTATTTTGCCCGTGAATAACTTCGCTTTAGCTTGCCTTGGCCGCATTCATGCCGGCCCCCCGACATTTTCCCCGCCTGACGAGGATCTGGTTGATTTTGCTGAAATTTTTTGTGCCCCCGATCGTTTTGTCCTGCGGGTACAGGGCGATGCGCTGGAAGCCTCCGGGATCCGTCATGGGGATCTGCTGGTCATTCGCCACAGCCGCAAGGCCCGCGATGGCGTTCTGATACTGGCTCTGGTCGATGGCCAGGACACCGAACTCAAATTTTACCGCCGCCAGGCCAACCGGGTCGTGCTATATACCGAGTCCGGCCAGGTCACACGTTACGCACCGCAGCGCGTCCAGATTCAAGGCGAGTTGGTTGCCCAGTTACGGCTATGGCGACATTAACCTGGCCGGCGGTCATCGCCCTGGTCGACATGAACGCCTTCTTCGCTTCCATTGAGCAGCGCGATTTCCCCGCCCTGGCGGGGCGACCCGTGGCCATCACCAACGGCTGGCTTGGCACCTGTGTCATCACCAGTTCCTATGAGGCACGCCGGACGGGGGTTAAGACCGGCATGCGCCTGCCCGAAGCCCGCCGACTGTGTCCGGATCTGATCCAGCGCCCGACCCGTCCGCAATGCTATGCCCGGGTGTCCGCACGGATCATGGACTGCTTCAGAGCCTTTACCCCGGTGATCGAAATCTTCTCCGTTGACGAGGCCTTTCTTGATCTCAGTCACTGTCCCGGCCTGCCCAGCCAGCCGGAGATTCTCGGCCAGCATCTCAAGGATCAGGTTTTTCGTCATTCAGGGCTGAGCTGTTCCGTCGGTATTTCCGGCGACAAATCCACCGCCAAATTCGCCGCGAAACTGCAAAAACCCGACGGCCTGACGGTAATTCCCCCGGCCCAGGCCCGAGCACGGCTGCGCAATGAACCCGTCACGGTCCTGTGTGGTGTCAACACCGGTATTGCCAGCTACCTTGCCGCGCATGGCGCCTTGACCTGCGGTGAAGTTACACGCCTGCCGATCAGCATCCTGGCGCGGCGTTTTGGCAATCCGGGGCGACGCATCTGGTTAATGTGCCAGGGCCAGGATCCGGAACCTGTTAAAACGAGCGTCCCTGCTGCCAAAACTCTCGGCCACGGCAAAGTGATCCCCCCCCACACCCGGGATCGCGCAACTCTGCTCACCTACCTCACTCACATGGCCAACAAGGTCGCGGCCCGCCTGCGCAAAAACACGCTGTCCTCGCGCCACTACGAAATTTATATGCGCACCGATCAAGGCTGGGTCGGCGGCAACTATCAACTGACGCACACCGACAACGCCAGTTTGCCGCTGACCCGCTTATGTCAACGCATGCTCAATGAATGCTGGCATGGTGAGGGGATCTCCCAGGTGCATGTACGCGCCCTCAAACTGAGCCCCGAACACGCACAGCAGGATCTGTTCCAGCCTCGCGATGAAAAATCTGTACGCCTCTACCAAGCCGTCGATGCCGTCAACCAGCGCTTCGGCGAATTCGCCCTCATGCCCGCCACCCTCATCAACCGCAGCGCACAACCCGATGTCATCGCCCCCGCCTGGAAACCCGACGGCCACCGCCAAACCCTGCACAAGACCAGGAAAACGATCAAAAATTCATCCGTGCGAATTCATCGTTTATAAGCGTGAAGTGATGGGGCCAAACATCCATCGCCAAAAACCTGCACCACTGCTAACAGACCCGTAACGTCGCCAGCGCTGTACGAATCGTTTCAGGAATCGGCACCGGTTGCATGTCCTTGCGGCGGACAAAGACATGCACGAAATGTCCTGCCGCCACCGCACTATCCTCGCCCTGGCGAAAAATCCCCACCTGGTAGACCACACTGCTGGTACCCAGCTTGCTCACGGCAAGCCCCGCTGCAATGGCGTCCGGATAGGCAATCGCACTGAAATAGCTGCACTGGCTATCAACCACCACCCCAATAACCGGAGCTGTGTGGATTTTTAGCCCACCTGAATCGATGAGAAAGCGGTTCACCACTGTATCAAAATAGGCATAATAGACGACGTTATTGACGTGGCCATAGAGATCGTTGTCTTCCCAGCGGGTCTGCAAATCAAGGAAATGCCGATAATCCGTCCGCACTGACGGCGCGTTGTGTCTACTCACTTTAAATCTCGCGTAATAAATGTTTTTGAATTTTTCCTACCGAGGTCCGCGGCAATTCCTCGCGAAACGCCACCGCAGAAGGGACCCTGAATTTTGCCAGTCGTGCCTCACACCAACGGATAATGGCCGCTGCATCGACCTCCCCGGCCATCCCCGGTTTTAAGACCACGATCGCTTTTATAGCCTCATCACGCATCGCATCGGGCACACCGATAACCGCACAATCAAACACCCCGGGATGCTGCACGATCACTGCCTCGACTTCGCTGGCCGCCACGTTTTCCCCGGAGCGCTTGATCATGTCCTTGGCCCGGTCCACAAAGTGGAAAAACCCATCCTCACTCTGGCGGGCATTATCGCCGCTCCACAACCAGCCACCGCGCAGGGTTTGTGCCGTCGCCTGCGGATTATCCAGATACCCTGCCATCAGCGTCTCGCCCGGAAGCCCGCGAACGATGATCTGGCCTATTTCTCCCGCCGCCACCTCGGCACCTTCGTCATTGACCAGCCTGACTTCGTAGCCCATCACCGGCCGACCCATGCTCATATTGTCAGCTTGTTCGAAAATCGGGTTCATCAGCGGCGGCCCCATGGTCTCGGTCATACCCCATAGTTGCAGCAACGGCGCGGCAAACCGCTGCTGCCAATCATCAAGCTGAGCGGGGGCAACATTTTGCGCAAACAACACCACTCGCAGGTGGTTTTCCAGTAGCTCAGGGCGCTGCGCCTGAGCCAGAATCATGCGGATGGGTGCGGCGAACACACTGCTCACAGTACATTTATGAGTGATCGCCTGATCAAAGAAGGCACTGGCACTGAAGCGTGCCATGAGGGCCATGCTGGCCCCACTGACCAGGGCGCTCATGGTTGAATAATATTGCGCATTGCCATGAAACAACGGCATCACCACCAGATGCCGGTCCTGGGGTCGCAGGGCAATGGCCCGGGCTACGGTTTCCCCCGCATAGAGATAATTGCTATTGGTCACCATGACGCCCTTGGGTCGAGCCGTGGTTCCAGAGGTATAGAGAATTCCAACCCGATCCGCAGCCCGGGGTTGATGCGGCAGCGGAGTTGAGTCCTGATCCACCATTAACGTCAACAGATCTTCGCCGCCTGTAGCGGCCGTTCCCTCACATACCAAGAGGTGATTCACACAGGCACAGCGCGATGCCACCTCGCCCATCGTCTCAAAGCGCTCGGCGTCGGTAAAAATCACCCGGCTGGTTGAGTGGTTGATCAGGTATTCGAGTTCATCGACGCTTGCAAGCACATTGGTCGGCATCATCACCGTACCGGTCTTGGCAGCGGCAAACCACAGGTATAAAAACGCCGGACAATTGCTCAGATGAACATTAAACGTCTGGCCCGGCTCCAGTCCGAGGCTTTGCAGAACCCTTGCTGCCCGGTTCACCTGGGCATCAAAGCCTGCGTAATCAAGGCACTCGAGCCGACCTTGCATGTCATCAAATATCAGGAAAGGCGCCTGCGGGGTCAACTTGGCCCGTTGCTCCAGCAAGCCTTTCAGGGTCCTGTTAACGGCAATGGTACTCACACAGGTATACCTCGCAAAAAAATTCAGGGTCAGTGTAAAATCTGACCCTGCGATTGTATCCAGAAAAGTCTCGCGTGAGGCGGCGAAGATGATTAACATAGCGGGTCTTTACCTGTGGAGCCCTGTTAGCAATGACTTTTGTCGTCGTTGAAAGCTGCATTAAATGCAAGTACACCGATTGTGTCGAAGTGTGTCCTGTGGATTGTTTCCACGAAGGACCAAATTTTCTGGTTATTGACCCGGAAGAATGTATCGATTGCACACTTTGTGAGCCCGAGTGCCCGGTTGAGGCGATTAAATCGGAAGATGATCTGACCGATGACGAGCAGAAATACCTCGCCTTGAACGAAGAGCTGTCAAAAGACTGGCCTGTTATCGCGGAAAAAATAGACCCGCCTGCAGATGCCGCTGACTGGGATGATGTCAAGGATAAATTCGGCTACCTGGAACGCTGAGCCTGCGATACCAGGTTGGCCATATTCAGTCGACTATTTGTGCTGAACAGGTATTGTTATACCTGTCAGTCAACCGTAGCGCTCCAGAACCCCCGAATTCCTGCAATGCCCTGAGCACCGGCACGGATCGCCTTCGGCAGATCCACCTCTGCCATACCACCCAGCGCATAAACGGGCAATTGGGCATCGCTTACCAGGGCTGCAAATCCATGCCATCCCAATGCGGGTGCTCCGGGGTGGCTACGGGTCGGCAGGACTGGGCTCAATACTGCGAAATCTGCCCCGATAGTGGCAGCTTGCTGCAAGTCTGCCCTGCTGTGACAGGAAGCACCGAGCAACAATCCCGTGCTACTTTGAGTTGAGTGGGTAAATGCCCACAACCGTTGCTGATTTAAATGCACGCCATCGGCCCCACATTGCCGTGCAATTTCCGGTTCAGTATTAACCAGAACACGGATGTCAGTATTGTGCCGGTGGACCCTGTCAATGGCCTCGCGGACCAAAGCCTCAAACTGCTGCGACTGTAGTTTCGGGGCGCGGATCTGCAACAGTCTGATGTGCATGGTGAGACTGGCCTCGAGTTCTGCCAACCACATTTGCCCGTCCGGACCTGGTGGCGGGGTAATCAGATAACGCTGCGGTACACTGAGTGCCTTTAACACAGGACGATCTGCTTGCGGAAAATTAAATTCTGCCAACGAACCGAGATCGACCCAGGCCAGAGGCTGGCCCTCGCAGGGCGCCACCTCACCTTGCCAGCGAGTGACTCGCCAGACATCCAGCAATACCTGCCTGTCCGGGTAGTCATGGGCCACACTGATCAATGGCTGTGCGGCAAGAACGACAATACCGATTTCTTCCGTCAGTTCCCTTGCCAGGGCCTGTTCACGACTCTCCCCTGCCTCACGTTTACCGCCTGGAAATTCCCACAGGCCTCCCTGGTGTGCCTGCTGCGGTCGTTTGGCTATGAGGATACGGCTTTCCCCATCCATCAGCACCGCCGCCATGACATGGATACGTTGCATCGGGTTTTCCGCTTTGCTATGAAGTAGTCGAACTAACTGCTAACTGCTAACTGCGATACTCGGCATTGATGGTCACATAATCATGGGTCAGATCACAGGTCCAAATCCGGGCATTGGCGTCCCCTCGCCCCAACTCGATGCCGATACTGAATTCTTGTTCGGCAAGAACCGCAGCGCCTGCCGCTTCACTATAACTGCTGGCACGGCCCCCATTTTCGACGATCAACACATCATCGAGGTATATCTTCAGGTTATTGACTTGCAGATCAGCCAACCCGGATCGTCCGACTGCCGCCAGGATCCGTCCCCAATTCGCATCGCTGGCCGACAACGCTGTTTTCACCAATGGTGAATGCGCTACGGTAAATGCGACTTGACGACACTCCTCGACATCGCGCCCTGCACGCACGTCAATGGTGATGAATTTACTCGCACCTTCCCCATCACGAATGACGGCCTGGGCCAGTGAACAGCACACCCCTTTGATCGCTGTGCTGAAGTTTTTATAGTCCTGTGAAACCGTATCGCTGAGAAGCTCTCCGGGACTGGCGCCCGTTGCGATGGCGATACAGGAATCATTGGTTGAGGTATCCCCATCCACGGTGATGCAGTTAAACGATTGTGCAACAGCCTCATCCAATGCCTGTTTGAGGATCGCTCCATCGACCCCGGCATCGGTGGCAATAAAGGCCAGCATCGTGGCCATGTCCGGCCGGATCATGCCCGAGCCTTTGGCAATTCCAGTCATAACACAGTCGTGACCGTGCATTTTAAATTTTCTGCTAATCCCCTTGGCAACGATATCGGTGGTGATAATCGCATTAGCTGCCATCACCCAATTGTCCGCCTGCAATGCCGCGAAGGCGGCAGGCAGCGCACGGCTAAAGGGTTCAGTCGCCAGAGGTTCACCGATCACACCGGTTGAAAAGGGTAATACCTGATCTGATTTACAGTTTCCCAGTTCTGCGACCTGGGCGCAGGTGGTCTGTGCCGCATTGTAGCCGGCGCGTCCAGTCCCGGCATTGGCATTGCCAGCGTTGATGACAAGAAATCGCGGCATGACGGCGGCAAGGTGTTCGCGTGACACCGTCACCGGTGCTGCACAAAAGGCATTGCGAGTGAAACTTGCGGCGGTGTTCGCCCCTTTATCGATCTCCACAACACACAGATCATGACGAGGTTCCTTGCGTACGCCCAGCGATGCGGTTCCCAGGCGAATTCCGGGAATGGCGGTCAATGCTGTTGGTGCTGTGAGATTTACAGGCATGGTCGGATCACGTTAATTTGCCGTGGCATTGTTTGAACTTTTTCCCGGAGCCACACGGGCAGGGTTCATTGCGTCCCACTTTGCGTCCGCTGCGCACAAAGGGGCTATGTTCTTCATCGTGGAGTCCGTCGTGAGCATGATCATCGGCAATTCCAGGCATCTGCGCCTGGTCATGAATCATATTGACCTGCGCGTTGGAACGGCGCTGTTCCTCCACCGCAGCAACATCCTCCTCGGCGCGCACTTCGATCTTCGACAGGATCCCTATCACTTCCTGTTTGATGCGATGGGTCAAGGAGCCAAACATCTCAAACGCCTCGCGCTTGTATTCCTGTTTGGGATTTTTTTGTGCGAAACCACGCAAATGGATCCCCTGGCGCAGATAGTCCATGGAGGACAGGTGTTCTTTCCAGCTTTGATCTAATACCTGCAGCATCACCGCCTTTTCGAAATGACGCATGATTTCCGGACCGGTACTTTGTTCCTTGCGCACATATTCCGCTAGCAAGGTTTCCCGGATGCGGGCCCGGAGTGTTTCTTCATGAAGCGAGTCATCCTCGTCAAGCCACTGCTGAATTGGCATCTGCTGGCCGAACTGCTCGACCAGCGCCGCCTCAAGACCCGGGATATCCCACAGTTCATCGAGACTCTGGGGGGGAATGTAAATATCAATTATATCGGTTAGCACATCATCGCGGATGGCCTCGATTTGATCCGAAACCTCTTCGGTGCTCATTAATTCGGTACGCAGGGAATAGATTTCTTTGCGTTGGTCATTGGCTACATCATCGTATTCGAGCAACTGCTTGCGTATATCAAAGTTGCGTCCCTCAACTTTACGCTGGGCATTTTCAATGGCCTTGGTCACCCACTTGTGTTCAATGGCCTCACCACGTTCCATACCCAGTTTTTGCATTAATCCAGCGACCTTATCCGAGGCAAAAATACGCATCAGATCGTCTTCCAGAGACAGGTAAAAGCGGCTGGAACCGGCATCACCCTGGCGCCCGGAACGACCGCGCAGCTGATTGTCGATACGCCGTGATTCATGGCGTTCAGTCCCGATAATATGCAAACCACCCGCTTTCAGGACCGCCTCATGACGGGCCTGCCACTCGGACTTGATACGCTCGGCATCGGCCTCATCGGCCTGTTCCAGTTCCGCCTGCAGGTTGCCACCCAGCACAATGTCGGTGCCCCGTCCGGCCATGTTGGTTGCTATCGTTACCGTGCCTGGAGAACCGGCATGTTGGACAATATAGGCCTCGCGCTCATGCTGCTTGGCATTGAGCACGTTGTGCTCAATTTTCAATTTATTGAGCATGTCACTCAGATACTCAGAAATTCCGATGGAGGTGGTTCCCACCAGAGCAGGCTGGCCACGTTCGGCGCAATCACGTATATCTTCAATGATGGCTTCGTATTTTTCTTCCTTGGTCAGGTAAACCTGATCCGGGCGATCATCACGCACCATGGGTTTATGGGTCGGGATAATCATGACTTCGAGGCCATAGATCTGCTGGAACTCCGCCGCTTCTGTATCTGCGGTCCCGGTCATTCCTGACAGCTTGTTGTAAAGACGGAAATAATTCTGGAAGGTGATTGACGCCAGGGTCTGATTCTCGTTTTGAATCGCCACCCCTTCTTTGGCCTCGACCGCCTGATGCAGCCCCTCCGACCATCGTCTACCGGCCAGAGTACGGCCGGTAAATTCATCAACAATGACCACTTCACCATCACGAACAATGTAATCTTTGTCCCGTGTGAACAAGGCATGGGCCCGCAACCCTGCCATGAGGTGGTGCATCAAGACGATATTCGTTGCATCGTAAAGACTCTGCTCAGGGCTCAGCAACCCTTCCTCGGTCAATAATTCTTCCGCGTGCTGATGGCCTTGCTCGGTCAATGAAACCTGGCGGGCTTTTTCGTCAATGGAATAATCCCCCGGGCCCTCCTCCTCAAGCTGGCGGGACAGGGCAGGGATCAGACGATTAGTACGAATATAGAGATCGGAGTTTTCATCCGTCGGGCCGGAAATGATCAGCGGCGTTCTGGCTTCGTCGATGAGAATGGAATCGACCTCATCAACGATGGCATAATTAAGCACCCCCTGCATCCGCTCGTCGTTGCTGAAGGCCATATTATCGCGCAGGTAATCAAATCCATATTCGTTATTGGTCCCGTAAACGATATCGGCCTTGTATGATTCGCGCTTTTCTTCCGGGGTCTGGCCAGGCACCACAACACCGGTTTTCAAGCCCAATGCCGAGTAGATAGCACCCATCCACTCGGCATCCCGCCGGGCCAGATAATCGTTAACGGTAACGATATGCACGCCGTCACCAGGCAAGGCATTCAGATACGCGGGCAAAGTCGCCACCAGGGTTTTACCTTCACCGGTACGCATCTCCGAGATATGGCCTTCATGCAATGCCAGACCACCAATCAACTGGACATCAAAGTGGCGCATTTCCAGCACCCGACGACCCGCTTCGCGGACGACGGCGAAGGCTTCCGGCAATAAATTGTCCAGTAACTCACCATTCGCCAGACGTTGGCGAAATTCAGATGTTTTGGCCTTTAAACCGGCATCATCAAGGCGCTGGATATCGCTTTCCAAGGCGTTGATTTTACCAACGACTTTCGACAGGCGCTTTAGTTGGCGGTCGTTACGGCTGCCGATAATTTTTTTAAATATGTTTCCGACCATGATGGAATTTTACTTGACTGTGAGAAAATAGATCCTGTCAACGAACCGGCGCATTGTAACAGCAAGAGACAAATGGCCGGTGTCGAGGTAGCAGGTGTTTACAGAAATTGGGGGGATAAATGACGATTTACAAGCCGCAGCCGAAATTCTTTACCGTTCAGTTACTCACCTTGGCCAGATTGCTGTTCGGGCGTATAAATTTGGCCGGGTTCAGATGCTTTCCAAAGCGCATGACCTCAAAATGCACATGCGGCCCGGTACTGCGGCCGCTGGAACCCAGCAGCGCGACGACATCACCGCGCGCGACACGCTGACCGAGCTTGACCCGGTTTTTACTGTTGTGTGCATAACGGGTGACGTAGCCATTGCCATGGTCAATGTCGATCATCCGGCCATGGCCGCTGTGCAGACCGGAGAACACCACGATTCCGGCTGCCACTGAATGAATTTTTTGGCCCTTTTGACCAGGAAGATCGATGCCGTAGTGAAAACTTCGTGTCCCGGAGATTGGATCTGTACGCCAGCCAAACCGTGAAGACACCCAACCTTTGCCCAATGGATTGCCAGTAGGGCGCATTTCTCCAGCGTGGCGCTGGGACACCAGGCTGCTTTCCAACACACTGTAGGCCTGAGCGCGATTCTCCAGTTGCCAGGCGAGTTCCTCCAGATCATGGATAAAGTCCGGAACCTGATCCCGACTTACCAGTTCTATGGGTGCGGGTCCGCCACGTGCTGGTGATTCTGAAAAGTTGAACTCCGCCGGATCCAGTCCTTCCATCTGTACCAAGCGCTCACCCAGGGCATCAAGGCGAATGCTGCGTGCTTTGAGATCACTCAAGCGCAATGCCAGTGCGTTCACTTTATGCCGGGCTTGAGCGAGTGCCGTGCTGACCCGTTGATCCTGGGTCTTCAACTCACTTTGCATTTTGCTCACATAAGGGCTCGGATCCAGCGCCTGCACCTTTATTATTGGCGCCCAATTCATGCCGGACCAGAAGACACCCGCCATAACTGCAAGAAATACAACCGCCAACAAGCCCAGGCGTATCCTGCCCAGATGAAAGCTGCACTGGATCCTGCGGCGATTTAAAAGGACAATCAATTCCACGGTGACCTCGTCCTATTCCAAACATTCCAAATCAAACATTGCCCAGCCACGCCGGTTAAGCGATGTGCTGAATCAAAGCAATTCAGTTCTTGCCGAACTGAAACGCAAGATACACCGGCTGCAACACCTCAACGCACTACTGGCCGACTGTCTGGATGCCCCGGTATTGGAACATATCCAAATTGCCTCGGTCCATGATGAACAACCCCACAACTCCAATCTGCAGCGCGGCAATCCGCAACTGGTGCTGGTTGCCGATTCACCCGTCTGGGGCCACCGCATACGTTATCTTGCCCCGACCATTATTGAGTTCCTGCACCAGCATGGTGAACTCACAAATATCCATGACACCCGTATCATCGTTCGCCCAGCCGAGACTCGCGCCACAATCCACGAAACATCCGAACATCAAGGCAAATTCATTTCCGAACGATCCGCAAAACTGTTGCTACAGGTAGCAAATGAGCTGGATAACTCTGATTTGGCTGAGCAACTGCGTCGCCTTGGCCAGCGAGGCAGTTCCTCCTGAACTGCGTCAACCCGCCGCAGAAGCCGGCTGAATGAAAATTATCGGTACCTGGGCCGGATCATCGAAGGTCACCATCTCCCAGGCATCTCCATCGGCGAGCAAGGCACGCAGCAGTTTGTTATTCAGCGCATGTCCTGATTTATAACCACTGAATGCACCAATTAGAGAATGACCTAAAAGGTACAGATCGCCGATGGCATCGAGTACTTTATGCTTGACGAATTCGTCCTCGTAACGCAGTCCGTCCTCATTAAGAATCCGGTAATCATCGATCACTACCGCGTTATCCAAACTGCCGCCCAGGGCCAGGTTATTCTCTCTTAAACGTTCCAGATCCCGGGTAAATCCAAAAGTACGCGCCCGACTGACTTCTTTGACGAAGGAAGTAGTGGAAAAATCCACGGTGGCGAAATTACTGCATTCCTGGAAAACCGGGTGATCAAACTCGATGCCAAAAGACACCTTGAAACCGTTAAATGGCTCAAAAGTGGCCCACTTATCCTCTTCTTCGATGCGAATTGGCTTTTTAATTCGAATAAAGCACTTGGCAGCGTTCTGCACCTCAATCCCTGCAGATTGAACCAAAAACACAAATGGGCCTGCGCTGCCGTCCATGATTGGGACTTCCGCGGAACTCAGATCGATATAGGCATTGTCGATGCCCAGGCCAGCCAATGCAGAGAGCATGTGCTCGACGGTGGAAACCCGTACGCCCTCGCGGGTCAGGGTTGTAGACAGCGTAGTGTCGCCCACATTTTCAGGATGGGCCTTGATTTCCACCGGATCATCCAGATCCACACGTCTAAACACAATACCGGTATTGGGTGCGGCCGGACGTAGCGTCAAAAAGACTTTTTCGCCGGTATGCAGACCCACGCCAGTCGCACGAATGACGTTCTTCAGCGTGCGCTGATGAATCATGCTTAAGAGTTCCCCTCAGATACCAAATACGGTTGTGATGCCTTCAAGACATAGCTCTTCGGCTTATTTTCCGCGCGGATGATAGCATAGGGTTGGCCTTCAGGCGACTACTACTCTTACCCACTACTACTCTACCCATCGTGTTACATGAACCACATCTACGGGTTATTTTGATCTGGGTCAACTCAGCGCTCCTGAAAACGCTGCAAAAACCGTTTTAAAGCGGCCTGCGCGCTACAGGCGAGCCACCATTGAACAGACCCTATGCTGTAATTCCCGTACTCCCTTAAAACTTCATGTAGAACTACAATCCAGATCAGTGTATTTGCAGGAAAAATCAAATAAGATCGCGTCGGTCGGGAAATCAGTACCCATCAAGCCGTTGCAAGGATGCTGGGTATTTTTAACAGGATGACCTGCGGGGTTCTAACCCCATTTTCGGGTATTTCCAGCTCTTTTGCTTGTTAAGGACCAAATTCATGGATACGCGAGTCCGCCATATTGATTTTTCGGAACGTGATGATGTGCGTGAAAGTGCATTTCAACAAATATGGACTGAAGAACTTGATGATGTTTTCGCCGGTGTGGCCAGTTATTACGACACGGCAAATAATGTTGCGAGTATGGGATTATTGGAAAAAATCCGTGAGGAATTTCTCAATACTATTGAATTAAAACCAAACCAGACTGCACTGGATGTTTGTGCTGGCACCAACGCCATCGGTATGGCGATGATCAAAAAACAACCCGATTTGAATGTCAGCGCCATTGATCGAAGCGTTGCCATGCAGGACGTCGGTCGCCAGTATGCAGAACAGCGTGGTTATCATATCGATAGCACCATCGCCGATGTGCACCGCTTGCCGTATCCCGACAATCATTTTGATGTCGTCACATTGCAATACGCCTCCAGACACCTGCGTGTGGTTGATGTTTTTGCTGAAATTCAACGGGTTCTCAAGCCTGGCGGCCATTTTTACCATTGTGACATGCTGCGCCCGGGTAGCCGTTTTGTTGAAGTTCTTCACTATGCCTACCTGCGCGTCTCCCTGACAGTGACCGGTTGGATATTCAAGAGCGGTAAAAATATATTTGACACCCGGTCATATTTCATCGACGCCTTGCGGCTGTTTTATTCGGTAGACGAATTGACTGACCTGCTCATACATCTGGGCTTTAAGAACGTCACCAGCAGAACTCTGTTGGGAGGCCTGGTGGGATTCCACAAAGCGGCCAAACCCTAACCTGCAGGCTAACACAGGTATCCCCGCCACGAACCGGCGTGCAACGACCGGTTTTGGCCTCGTTCTATGGCCGTGATGATGTCACGGCCGACCGGCATGAATCGCAAATTCACTTGCAAACACGGTTTGCGGCATCATTGACCGCAAACCGTGTTCCGTCTCGACAGGCTTGGCTTTGCACTCATCGCTAATCCGCCTGGCGGCGTAGAAATGCAGGAATATCCAGGTAATCCGGATCTTCGGCCAATGCTGCCGCAGTGCGCATAGGTTCAACCTGGGGCCGATTTCGAACGACTGTCGGGGTATCCATTCCGCGATAATCAACTTCACCATCGGCAGTGCGTACAACCCGCAACACCTCATCACGACTGTGTTTGTATTCTACCGAGTCCAGGCCAGTCGCCACCACGGTAACCCGTAGTTCGTCCGTAAGGGTGTCATCAGAAGCCGTCCCCATCACCACCAAGGCATTGTCAGAGGCAAATTCGCCAATGGCCTCACCGACAGCGGCAAATTCATCCATCCCCATATCAGGGCCAGCAGTGACATTGACCAGTATTCCCCTTGCACCGGCCAGATTGACATTTTCCAGCAGCGGGCAGGCAATTGCAGCTTCAGCGGCGCGGATGGCCCGATCTTCCCCGGTTGCTCGCCCGGAGCCCATCATGGCCCGGCCTTTTTCTGACATCACGGTTCGCACATCAGCGAAATCAACATTGATCATGCCCGGACGGGTGATCAATTCAGCAATTCCCTGTACAGCACCGAGCAGCACCTCGTTGGCAGCACCGAAGGCATCACGCAAACTAACACCACGGCCCAATACGGACAACAATTTTTCGTTCGGTACGGTAATCAGCGAGTCTACATGCTCTGACAGTGCCTCGATCCCTTCCTCGGCATGGGTCATGCGCCGCTTCAATTCAAAGGGAAAAGGTTTGGTTACCACAGCAACCGTCAGGATCCCCATTTCCTTGGCCAATTGGGCCACGATAGGTGATGCGCCTGTACCCGTTCCGCCACCCATGCCGGCGGTGATAAAGATCATGTCCGAGCCCTCCAGAATTTCCTGGATCCGATCTCGATCCTCGAGTGCCGCCTGGCGACCGATTTCCGGATCTGCACCTGCCCCCAGACCTTTGGTGACATTATTGCCCAGCTGAAGTTTGGCATGGGCCGTTGACGCTTTGAGTGCCTGGGCATCGGTATTGGCACACACGAATTCAACGCCCTCAACCTTGTTGGACAGCATATGCTCAAGCGCATTTCCGCCCCCGCCACCAATGCCAATGACACGAATTACCGCATTACTCTGACTGTGAGATTCCATTAATTCAAACATCATTCCCCTCCTCGTGATACGAGATCAACACACTAAAAATTACCTTGAAACCAACTTTTCATTCGTTCCCAAATCGTGCTCAAGTTGTTGCCCGTGAGCGCCTCCGGGTTGCGCTTGCTAATGTTGCGATGGCCGAACATCAACAGGCCTACCCCTGTTGAGTAGATTGGGTTACGCACCACATCACCGAGGCCGGATATATCGTGAGGCGAGCCCAGACGAACCGGCATGTGCAGGATCTCCTCGGCTAACTCCACCAGGCCCTCCATCTTTGAACTGCCTCCGGTCAATACCATTCCCGCTGCCACCAAATCCTCAAACCCGGAGCGGCGCAATTCGTTCTGTATCAACACCATGAGTTCTTCGTAGCGCGGTTCCACGACTTCCGCCAGGGTCTGTCTTGCCAGGCGCCGCGGCGGTCGCTCCCCCACACCCGGAACCTCAATGGTCTCGTCGGCCGCAGCCAACTGTGCCAATGCACAGGCGTACTTAATTTTGATATCTTCCGCGCTCTGTGTTGGAGTACGCAGGGCCACTGCGATGTCATTGGTGACTTGATTCCCGGCAATCGGAATTACCGCAGTATGCCGAATTGAACCCTCGGTAAAGATAGCGATATCGGTGGTACCACCACCAATATCTACCAGGCATACACCTAAGTCCTTTTCGTCTTCCACCAACACCGATTCGGATGATGCCAGTTGTTCAAGAATCACATCGTCGACTTCCAACCCGCAGCGGCGGACACATTTGATGATATTTTGTGCCGCATTGACCGCCCCGGTAACCATATGAACCCGCGCTTCCAGCCGCACTCCTGACATTCCCACAGGATCACGAATACCTTCCTGGTTATCGATAATAAATTCCTGCGGCAGGATGTGGAGAATTTTTTGATCTGCTGGGATTGCCACGGCGCTGGCTGCATCGATCACACGCTCAACATCACTGCCAACCACCTCTTTATCGCGTATAGCGACAATACCGTGGGAGTTGAGACTGCGAACATGGCTACCTGCAATTCCTGCAAATACAGAATGGATCTGGCAACCCGCCATGAGTTCGGCTTCTTCCACGGCACGCTGAATAGACTGCACAGTGGACTCGATGTTGACAACCATGCCTTTTTTCAATCCTCGCGAGCGATGAAAACCTACACCGATGATTTCAATTTCATCATCCTCACTGATTTCCGCTACAATTGCGCAGATCTTTGATGTGCCAATATCCAAGCCTACGATTAATTTGCGATCAATCTTCTTCACCCCTTGTCCTCCTCTGTGCCCGGCGTACGCCAACGCACCGCAAAACCATTTGCATAACGCATATCAATACGCCTGGCACGCACTAAATCCTCTCCCATCACTCGAGACACAGTGCTTGCAAACACTTTCAGCACAGCGACATCTAAATCCATACCAGGAACCAATATGAGTCCGTTACCAAACTTAATCTGCCACTGCCCTTGTTTGGATAGACTCACACGAACAATCCCACCCGCCAGTGTGCCAAATGCCGTAGCAAGTCGTTTGTATTGTTCCAGCATTAATAATTGCTTTCCGGATGGTCCACTTAACTGTGTATATTTATATTTTTTAAGATCACCTTCGGGTTGAAACACACTGCCATCATTTTCGAGTAATGCAGTAAAATTCCAACGTGCAACAGCTTGCCGTTCAGTCACCGTAATAGCTAAACTGTCAGGCCACACCCGTTGCACAGTCACATCACGCACCCAGGGCAGCCGTTGTGC
This sequence comes from uncultured Ectothiorhodospiraceae bacterium, assembly GCA_964488985.1. Classification (GTDB taxonomy): domain Bacteria; phylum Pseudomonadota; class Gammaproteobacteria; order HK1; family HK1; genus CAZAWX01. The sequence goes on along the minus strand of CAZAWX010000002.1, from coordinate 37,814 downwards.
ATCCGTACGCACCGCATCAACATCGATGTTATAAAATCCCATCTGTAATGCTTCATCAATTGCCTTGCGCAGGGCATCACGATTGACGTGTTCAAATTCACCGATAATACGTACGGACCGTACTGGGCGAGTATAAAAATCACGGACCGAAGGAATAATAATCACCAGCGTGGCCATCAACATCGCCAAAACCGCAATCCATTTAAGTAAGCGCGTTATCACAGCGTTGTCTCCAGGATTTCGAGTACCAAGTCCTGAAAATCCATACCAGCTTGTCTAGCCGCCATTGGCACCAAAGAATGTTCAGTCATACCGGGGGCTGTATTGGCATCTATGAGATAGGCTTGGCCTTCGTTGTCATACAACACATCAATTCGCCCCCAGCCACTTCCCCCTATACTACGAAATGCTCGTTGGCAAAGTGTGCCGAGTCGGCGTTCAGAGACCGCATCAAGACCGCATGGGCAGTGATAACGTGTTTGTGTTTGCGGGGCATATTTAGCCTCGTAATCATAAAAGGCACGGGCCGCCTCAAGCCTAATTACCGGTAAAACTCTATCGGCAAGCAGGCTGACTGTATATTCAGGCCCTTTAATTTTTTGTTCCACCAACACATCTTCATCGTAGCGGCTGGCATTAATCCAGGCGCTTGTAAGCTGCTCGAAGTTCAATGCCTCGGCCATGCCGATGCTTGACCCCTCGTGCACAGGTTTTACAAAACACGGGAACCCCACCGTCTTGGCGGCGATTGCCAAATCATCTTCACTACGCACCAGGAAGAAGTCCGGTGTCGGGATACCCAGCGCTTGCCAGACAAGTTTACATCTATACTTATCCATACTCAGAGCCGAGCCCAAAACGTTGCTGCCGGTATAGGGGATGGCGAGGGATTCCAACGTTCCTTGAAGTGTCCCGTCTTCACCGCCACGACCATGCAGGATGATAAAAACCCGATCAAACCCTTCCGTACTCAGGCGCGGAATAAATTCTTCACGGCGAGTTATACCCGTTACGTTCACTCCAGCATCGCCAAGTGCTTTGAGAACTGCCGCACCGCTTTGCAACGAGACCTCACGCTCTGCGGAATCGCCACCATACATAACAGCAACATGACCAAAATCGGTTACAGGCCGTTTCGCCAATACACCGGTCATGACGATTCACCAACAATACAAACTTCGGGTTGCAAGCGGATGCCATGCAGATCTGCAACTTGCTTTATAATGTGCTTGATGAGGCATTCAACATCACTGGCTCTGGCGCCCCCGGTGTTGATGATGAAATTTGCATGCTTTGTTGATACCTGTGCGGCGCCTATTCGATAACCCTTAAGCCCGCTGGCCTCGATCAGACGGGCCGCATGATCCCCTGTGGGATTGCGAAAAACAGAGCCACAACTGCGCACGCCCGTGGGTTGTGTTGCAGCACGTTTACGCAATAACTCCCGGATACGCAGAGCGGTATCTGTGGAAACTGACGTTCCGAGTTTGAATTCAGCCGCGATGAACCATTCATCGACAGGAATTTCGACATGCCGGTAACCGGGATTGAAAGCAGAACCCGGACGCCAGAGGCGTTGTCCACGCCGACTTAAAGTTTCCACCCTGTTTACAATTCGATACGTTTCCCCGCCGAAGGCACCTGCATTCATCGCCAATGCACCGCCAACTGTTCCCGGGATCCCGGCAAAGAACTCACAATCACTCAATTGTCTGCGAGCACAAAACTTTGCCACTTTTGCACAAGCCACTCCAGCTTGCGCCATAACTGTGTTTGTACTTAGTTGCAATAATTGCTTCAAACAACCGGCGGTATGTATTACCGTGCCCCGAATACCCGCATCACGGATGAGTAGATTCGAACCTAACCCTAACCAGTACAGAGGGGCATCTGCTGGAAAATCAGCAAGAAATAAACATAAATCATCCAAGTCGGCAGGCTTGTAGAGGTAATCCGCAGGCCCGCCTATACCCCATACCGTGTGCTTCGACAAGGATTCGTCGCGCAGTAGTTCACCACACCAGGGTGTTGGTGATTTTTTTACGCAATTCATGCCGCAAACTCCGCAGGCCAGCGCTGACACAACGCACCCGGTACCGTACCAATATCACCTGCGCCGCTTATCAATACGACGTCACCATCGTGGAGGAGATTTTCCAGCACATTTGGAACAGACTTCAAATCTTCACAAAACACCGGTTCCAATTGACCACGGGCACGTATTGCCCGGCACAGGCTACGGCTATCGGCACCAGCAATAGGAGATTCGCCTGCTGGATAGACATTCAATATCACCAACACATCAATGCCAGACAAGCGCAGAGCGAAATCATCCATCAAATCTCGCGTCCGGGTATAGCGATGTGGCTGAAACACAACGACCATGCGCGAGTGCGGCCAGGCAGTTCGTACCGCCGCCAAGGTAGCGCCCAATTCTGTCGGGTGATGAGCATAATCATCGACGAGTAAAACGGTTCCTGCAGGCGTTACACGGCGCCCGAATTGCTGCAAACGCCGGCCAATGCCTTGAAACGATTCCAGCCCATGTTGTACCGCCTTGTCACCGACACCGGCCAGACGCGCAACCGCAACTGCTGCAAGTGCATTTAGCACATTGTGTGTACCCGGCAAATTCAATGTAACGGTAAGCGGTTCCGCATCCTGGGCAACAATCGTAAACTGAGTGCGCGGTCCCATGGCACGGATATCAGTGGCACGAATATCCGCTTTGGAATCGATTCCGTAGGTGAGAATCTGCTTGCTGATTCGCGGCAGCAATTGCTTTATATGCTGGTCGTCCAGACACAGCACCGCATGGCCATAAAAGGGTAAATGATGAAGAAAATCGACAAAGGCCTGTTGCAGATTACTGAAGTTTCCACCGTAGGTCTCCAGATGATCCGAGTCAATATTTGTAACCACGGCCAGCACCGGTTGCAGGAGCAGAAATGATGCATCACTTTCATCGGCTTCCGCGACCAGATAGCGGCCCTTGCCCAGTCTGGCGTTGACACCACTGGCCGTAACCAGGCCCCCGACCACATAGGTGGGGTCGAGTCCGCCTTCCGCAAGCAGGCACGCGACCAAACTAGTGGTCGTGGTCTTACCGTGTGTTCCGGCAATTGCAATTCCTGCACGCAAACGCATGAGTTCCGCCAACATTTGTGCACGGGGTACGATCGGAATATGCAAACGCCGCGCCTCGACAAGCTCTGGATTGTCATCGTCTATGGCACTGGACCGTACCAATAAGCTGGCGCCTTTGATGCACTGTGCAGCATGTCCGATAGTGATCTCAACACCCTGAGTTTCAAGACGTTTGACCATGGCATTCGTGCGCCGGTCAGATCCGGATATATGGAACCCAAGGTTCACCAGCACCTCGGCGATTCCGCCCATGCCAGCACCGCCTATTCCGACGAAATGGATCCTTTGCATACTGCGTATCCAACGGGCCGGAACTCGACTTGCATCCGGTTCGATTGCCGATAACAAATGCTTTTGCGTTTTAGGCATGGGGCACCTCAGTATGCGGTTGGAGAACACCTGCCCACTTCAGGCAGCACACTGCAACACGGCGGTCGGCATTCGGTGCCACCAGGTTTCTGGCCCGGACTGCCATTTCCATCAGACGCTTGCGATTGCGGGCGAAATCCAACAATAAGCTGGCCAGGCGAGTTGAAGTCAGTTGTTTCTGCGGCATCAACAAAGCAGCACCGGCCTCACTGAGATACCGGCCATTGGCGCTCTGGTGATCATCAACAGCATAGGGTAAGGGCACCAAAATTGCAGCCACCCCAGCCGCTGCCAGTTCTGCTACTGTCATTGCTCCCGAACGGCATAGCACCAGGTCGGCCCAGGCGTACTGTTGTGCCATGCTCTCGTAGAATGCAACGGGCTCCACTGTAGAGCCGATGGCTTGATAAGCCTTGCGGGCCGCCACAATCTGGTTGGCACCTGCTTGATGCCTGATTTCAAAATTTTCCGCCCCGGCAAGAACTTTTAAGGTTGATGGCATAAGTTCATTTAAAAACTTCGCACCCTGACTACCACCCAATACCAGTAGACGAACTGGACCCCGGCGTCCTTCCATGCGTTGTTCCGGCGCCGGGATTGTCGTGATTTCGGCACGGACTGGATTTCCCGTGTGCCGTGCTCCCACGCGAGGTTGAAAGCTACCTGGAAATGCTTCCAGCACTTGGCTGGCAACATGGCTGAGAAGTTTATTCGTTAATCCGGGTATGGCGTTTTGTTCATGTATCACGAGGGGATAACGCAACATCCAAGCCGCCAACGCCCCAGGCCCACTCACATAACCCCCCATCCCCAGAACCACCTGCGGTTGCACCTTATGCAACACCTTCACCGCCGCCCACATTGCCAGAACGATCCGCATTGGCGCCAACAGCCAACCCAGCAACCCATTCCCACGTAGACCGCGCACGCGGATTGCATGAAACGGATAACCGGCAAGTGGAATCCGCACGGCCTCTGGTCCCACTGCGGATCCCAGCCACTGCACTGTAGCGCCCTGCTTTTGCAGACATTCCGCCACGGCCAGAGCCGGAAAAATGTGCCCACCCGTACCGCCTGCCATGATCAGTATCGTTACACTCTTCATGCCCGGTCTGCCTTGGCACCACGAAGTTCCGCATCAACCCGTAGCAGTAGTCCCACCGCCAACCCGTTAGCGAGTAAACTTGAACCACCGTAACTCATCAATGGCAAGGTCAATCCCTTAGTCGGCAATAGTCCCAGATTCACGCCGATATTCACGAACGCCTGCATGCCAATAAGCAAGCCAATGCCATACGCCAGATATGCACTGAATGGGTATTTAGCTTTCAATGCTCTGCCACCAATGCTGAAAGCCCGCCAAGTCAAAAAACCGAACAGTGATATAACGGTTGCGCTGCCCATCAACCCCAGTTCCTCTGCAATCACAGCAAACAGGAAATCTGTATGGGCTTCTGGCAGGTAATGTAATTTCTGCACACTTTGACCCAGTCCCACACCAAACCACTCTCCGCGGCCAATGGCGATCAAGGCTTGCGTCAACTGAAAGCCACTACCAAAAGGGTCGGCCCAGGGATTCACAAATGTCAGCAAACGTTCCAGACGGTAAGGTGATGCCACCATCATTGCGGCAAACACAATCACGATGGCAAGCAACCAGATTGAAAAGCCCAGAAAAGGAACGCCAGCAAGAAACAGCATGCCCAAAGTGGTGGCAAACAATACGACCGTGGCGCCATAATCAGGCTCAGCCAAAAGCAGTACGGCAATCACTGCCATCAACAGCACGGGTTTGAAAAAACCGCTCATGTGGTTTTGCACATGGTCTTTTCGCCGTACCAGATAGCCTGATAAATACACCACGGCAAAGATTTTAACGAACTCCGATGGCTGTAAATTGACGACGCCCAGCGAGATCCAGCGCAAACTGCCATTGACCTCACGACCCATGCCTGGAATCAATACCAGAACCAGGAGAAGTGTTGATGAAAACAGCAACCAGGGGCCAAAATGACGCCAAATAGAAATCGGTAAACGAGTCACCAACAATAATCCCCCGGTAGCGGCAATCAGGTAGATACCCTGGCGCCAGAACAACCGTAGAGGATCGCCATAATTACTAGCCGAGATGGTGATTGACGCTGACGCCACCATGACCAAACCCAATAGTAAAATTGCGGACAGTGTCACGATCAATACACCATCGAATCGCAATTGTGAAACATTGGACTGCTCGGGCATCATGCTGGATACCTGCTGCATACGGCTTCGATGAAGGCATCGCCTCGGGCCTGATAGTTTCTGAACATGTCAAAGCTGGCACAGGCTGGCGAAAACAAAACGATCATCCCCGCTTGTGCAAATTTCTCCGCTAGTACCACGGCCTCATCAAGATCTCCTGCGTGCGCACATGACTGACCCGGCGTCAGCGCCTGTTCAATGACCGGTGCATCACGGCCTATCAGTATCAGTTGCTGAACATGCCGATCAATCAATCTCGCAAGGGCCGTAAAATCCTGTTGCTTGCCATCGCCTCCAGCGATAAGGATCAGGTTGCGACCATTTTCAAGTCCACGAATTGCTGCCATGGTGGCATCGACATTGGTGCCCTTGGAATCATTAATCCAACTCACCCCATGATGTCGACAAACACATTGGCAACGATGCGCCAGGCCGTGAAATTCACGCAGAGCCTTTGCCATGGACTCTGTATTAACATCCAGGCATGAAGCTAACGCCATGGCAGCCAGTGCATTGGCATGATTATGGCGTCCCGCCACCCCTAATTCCGCCACTGGCAGCACGGCTTCACCAGCCAGGCTCAACCACGCCTCGGGACCACATCCAGTGCGTGTTGCCAGTGCATTTGTGTGTGGATTCAAACTGAATCCCAATACCTTACGGCCTGCACTATCCAGCGCCATGACCTCCGGGTCATCTTGATTGACGATCAGGTGTTCTGTTTGCGCAAACAAGCGTGCCTTGGCCGCTACGTAAGCTGCATAATTCGCATATCGATCAAGATGGTCAGGACTCAGATTCAACACCGCCGCTGCTTCGCACTCAAGGCTACTGGTTGTCTCAAGCTGAAAGCTTGACAATTCCAGAACAAAAACGTCGGCTTGAGCCGCAGACAATAATTCCAACGCTGGTGGCCCCAGATTTCCTCCCGCATGAACATTGCATCCATCGGCTCGAAGAATTTCCGCCAGCATGGCCGTAACTGTACTTTTGCCGTTGGATCCTGTTATGGCCAGCACCGGTGCCTTGGCCTGGCGTGCAAATAACTCAATATCGCCAATTATTTCCACACCCGCTTGTTGCGCACTGACCAACGCCGGTTCATGAAGTGAAACACCCGGACTCAATACCACTTGTATGGCCTTATTGAGAATTTGTGCATCGAGGCCACCAAAATGTTGTTCGAGATCTGCAAATTCACGGTGTATCTGTTCGATATTTGGCGGCAATTCACGTGTATCCATTAAAATCACATTGCAGCCCCGTTGCAGCAGATACCGTGTACATGACATGCCGGTGCTGCCCATTCCGACAACTACGACCGCACCTTCGGTGCTGGTCAGAGTTGTCGTGTGTGATTTCATCAGCATGCCCATTCAATACTCATCAGCGCAGTTTCAAGGTTGCCAGACCCACCAGGACCAAAATTACCGTGATCACCCAAAACCGCACGATGACTCGCGGCTCCGGCCAACCTTTGAGCTCAAAATGATGGTGCAGCGGGGCCATGCGAAAAATGCGTTTACCCGTCAGTTTGTAAGAACCCACCTGTAAAATGACCGAAACAGTTTCCATTACAAAAACCCCACCCATAATCACCAGCACCAACTCCTGACGGACCAGGATCGACAGCACACCGAGCGCCGCGCCAAGTGCAAGTGCACCAATGTCGCCCATAAAAACTTGTGCGGGATATGTGTTGAACCACAGGAACCCCAAACCGGCACCTACAATCGCCCCGCAAAACACTACTAACTCACCCACACCATTGATGAATGGAAAGCCCAGATAGGTTGAGAAATTTGCGTGCCCAATCACATAGGCGAATATTCCCAGTGCTCCTGCGACCATAACTGTTGGCAGGATCGCCAGGCCATCGAGCCCATCCGTCAGGTTGACCGCATTACTGGAACCGACGATGACCACATAGGCGAACGGCACAAAAAGCCAACCCATTTCAATATGCAGGCTCTTGAACATCGGTATCAGTAATTGCGTCTCCGCGGCCGTATTCGCACTCAGGTAAATAAACAATGCACTACCCAAAGCAATCAGGGATTGCCACAAATATTTTTCCCGGGCCCGTAAGCCCCTGGAATCACCGCGCACCAACTTGCGATAATCGTCCACCCAGCCGACCACACCGAATAGAACCGTGGTAATCAACACCACCCAGATAAAACGATTGTCAAGATTGGCCCAAAACAACGTGCTAAGAAAAATAGCTACCAGAATCAGTGCGCCGCCCATGGTTGGGGTGCCTGCTTTTGACAGGTGACTCTGGGGACCGTCATCACGAACAGTCTGACCGATTTGCAACGAGCCCAAACGGCGTATCATCGTCGGCCCTACCAGAAACGATATGGCTAACGCCGTGAGTACCCCGAGTATTGCCCGCAGAGTCAGATACTGAAATACCCTGAAACTCGGATCGATCAAAGTCAGCCACTCGGTTAATTTCAGCAACATGACTGCTCTCCGATCAGTGCCTTTACAACATTTTCCATGTGCATGGATCGGGACCCCTTGACCAGAACAGTACTGTTCATTTCAAGCTGATCTTCGAGGGCCATAATGAGTTGTGATTGATCGGAAAAATGCTGGGCATTGGCCCCGAATTCAGCCACAGTTGCGCAACTCAATGGCCCGGTTGCATATAATTTCTCGATGCCTGATTCGCGAACAAGGCGGCCAGCCTCAATGTGTGCGTTTTCCGCGCCTTCACCCAATTCCAGCATGTCCGCAAACACCAGACAGCGGGGGGCAGGATATGACGCCAGGACTTCAAGGCCCGCGCGCAGAGACAAGGGGTTGGCGTTGTAGCTGTCATCAAGTATCCGCGCACCCTTAATTCCAGGACATGGCTGCAGGCGCCCATGGATAGGCATAATTGATTCTAATCCACTGATTATATATTCTGTTTTTATAGATAAGGCCAAAGCCGCACACACGGCTGCCGCCGCATTCAAGGCATTATGTCGACCCGCCAGGTGCAATGTCGCATCAAACCTTCCGACAGGCGTGGCAAATTGTAATGTGCTTGATTCAGCTTGCAGTTGCGCCTGAACGGACACATCTGCCTGTGGAGAAAAACCAAACCGCAGAATCGTTCGGCCTGCGGCCAACGATGTCCATAATTCCTGATAGGGTTGGTCTGCATTAACGATAGCTATCCCCGCTTGCGGTAAGGCCTCGAGCAATTCTCCTTTGGCCATGGCAATTGCCTCGAGACTGCCAAAACCCTCCAAATGTGCAGGGGCCAACAACGTAATGATTCCAATCCTGGGTTTCGCCAACCGGGCCAGTGAGGCAATTTCACCTCGATGGTTAGCCCCCATCTCAACCACCAGGTAACGATGTTCAGCAGACAATCGCGACAGGGTGAGAGGTACTCCGATTTGATTGTTTAGATTGCCATGATTAGCCAGCACGGGCGCATCAAATGCCAAAATTGCAGCCAGCATGTCCTTGACGGTAGTTTTCCCATTTGATCCGGTAATACCGACGCAGTGTGGTTCAAAACGATCTCGCCAAAAGCCTGCGAGGCGTCCTAAGGCCGTGCTGGTATCTGCCACCACCAGGCATGGGTCGCCCGTGGCCAGTGGCCGGTTGACCAAAGCTGCAACTGCGCCTTCACTGAGGGCCCATGGGGCATAGTCATGTCCATCAAAATTAGGCCCCTGCAGGGCGACAAAAAGGCTGTTGCGCAAAACATTGCGTGAATCAGTGCAGATACCGGTAAAACGTGTATCTGCACCCTGCAAAACTCCCTGCAGGTCTGCGGCAACCTCACCAAGACGCAGTTGCATCATTGTGCCGCCCCTTGTAGTGCGTTGCGCACCGCTGCCACGTCACAGAACGCAAATCGCTGACCATTGATCTCCTGGTAGGTTTCATGACCTTTCCCAGCGACCAATACAACATCACCTGGACCTGCTGACATTATTGCGGCACATATTGCGGTGCCTCGATCACGCTCCACGCGGGTATTGCGCGGATTTGTCACGCCACCAAGAATCTGCGCAACAATGGCATCCCCATCCTCGCTACGGGGATTATCGTCTGTGACCAGGACCCGGTCGGCAAGTGTAGATGCAACTTCACCCATCTCGGCACGCTTGCCCTTATCCCTGTCTCCGCCACAGCCGAATACACACCACAGGCGTCCTTGACATAAAGGCCTAAGGGTTTGTAGTGCCGCACTTAATGCCGCTGGCTTGTGAGAATAATCCACCACAATCAAGGGTTGATCGCCCCCTCCAAGCGCCTGCATCCGTCCTGCAACTGGGGTCAATTTCGGCAATACCTGTATGGCATCATCAAAAGGAATATCGTGCAGCAACAAAACGCTCAACGTTGAGAGTAAATTCCAGGCGTTTGTTACCCCCAATAAAGGACTATCTATAATGGCCTTTTGTTTATCTATATGAAAATATAGTTTCAAGCCCTGCGATCCCTGTAACAGTACCTGCGCCCAAACTTGCGCATGCCCCTTATCCGCATGGCCCTTATCATTGAGTTGATATCCACAGACCGTCACACTGGCGGGTATTACCCCAATGATTTGCGCTGCTAGCGGATCCGCCAGATTTATAGCCGCACATCGTAGTCCGGGCGTACTGAACAATTTTGCTTTGGCCTGGGCGTACGCCTGCATGGTGAGGTGATAATCAAGGTGATCGCGACTCAGATTGGTAAACACCGCAGTATCAAGCCGCACGGCCTGCAAACGACCTTGTACAAGTGCATGAGAAGATGCTTCAAGTACGGCATGAGTCGCACCTTGATCCCGAAATCCAGCCAATGCACGATGCACACTCAGGCAATCGGGTGTTGTCAGACCTGCATTGCCAAGCGACCCAAATCTCCCTTGACCGAGAGTCCCCATGAGTCCTACGGGTTGCCCATTGAGCAGTTCCAGGGCCTGGGCAATGTAGTGTGCTACGGACGTTTTACCACTGGTGCCGGTGATAGCGATAGTCTTTATCGACTTGCTTGGTTCAGCATAAAAACGATCTGCCATTAAACCTAAGCAACGCCTCACGTCCGGCACCGGAATATGCCGCAAGCCTGTGTCATCAAGCCAGGGCGCCGCGTCCCCCTGTTCGACTATAGCGACCGCACCCGCTCTGGTCGCCTGGCCGGCGAACTGCCGCGCATCGGTACGCTGGCCTTGCAAAGCAATGAATACTTCTCCCGCTTTGATCTGTCTGGAATCACTGCACAGTCCCGTCACAGGTGCATCAAAATCGACCGGCAAAACGACATCACCGGGGAATAACTTCGCAAGCCTGGTGAGATTTTGATCCTCGCGGCGCGGCATCATTGGCTGCTCCCTGCGGTATTACGATCGAGACCCGCAAGACGGTCCTGTGCCCGTCTTGTATTCACGCCCGGATCATCTGGTGCGATTCCCAGCACACGCAGGCTTGCTGCGGCAATATCTGAAAATGCCGGTGCCGCAACCAAACCACCGTAATAGGCCTTGCCTCCCGGACTGTCTACCGTAACCACGATGGCTAATCGTGGTGCACTCATAGGCACAATACCTGTAAATAATGCCAGATATTTTCGATCTGAATACTCACCGTTTTCCAGTTTGCGTACTGTTCCTGTCTTGCCTCCGACCCGATAGCCATGAACCACAGCTCGAGTTCCTGTCCCACCTTTGTGGGTGACTGATTCCAGCATTCGTCGTAATTGCCTGCTGGTCCCGGGAGAAATGACCCGGGTGCCGGGAACGGGACGATCTCGGCGCAAAAATGTGACTTCTGGAAGCATGCCGCCATTGGCTATCACTGCGTATGCTGCTGCCAGTTGCAGCGTGGTCACCGATAAGCCATAGCCAAAAGAGAGCGTTACACGATTGATTTTCCGCCAGCCCGAGTAATGTGGCAAAACACCATCGACTTCACCTGGAAAGCCACTTTCGAGGCTATGGCCAAACCCAAACCGATTCAGTGTTTGCCAGAGAATTTTTGGTTCGAGTTCCAAAGCAAGTTTAGAGGCACCTACGTTGCTTGATTTTTTAACCAAAGTTTCTAAATTTATCAGACCGTAATTGTGGCTATCACGTACAGTATTGCCAGCAACTTTGTAAAATCCAGGAGAGGTATCAATAAGGCTCTCTATCGTGAAACGGCCCGTTTCCAATGCCGCCGCCACAGTAAACAATTTAGCTGTTGATCCCGGTTCAAACACATCAGTAACAGCCCGGTTCCGAAAGCGCGAACTGACTCTGTCACCTGGTTTATTCGGGTTGTAGGTTGGATAGTTCACCATGGCGAGGACTTCACCACTGTGCACATCCAGCACAACTGCGGTTGCCGATTTGGCGCGATTTTTCCTGACCGTTTTAATCAAGGCCCGAAAGGCGAAATATTGCAGCCTGCGATCCAGGCTGAGCACGACATCTTCACCGTCCCGCGCAGCTTTGATGGTCCGCACCGTTTCCACCTGCTGGCCTTTGCGATCACGCAAAACCTGCTCGATTCCATTCACTCCACGCAATGTATCGTTATAAGCCAGTTCGATTCCTTCCTGGCCCCGGTCATCAACATTGGTAAAACCCACAATATGGCCGGTCAACGCCGCAGCGGGGTAATAGCGACGATATTCGCGTTGTTGGTACACACCGGGCAGATTCAGTGCCTTGGCACGGGCTGCAAGGTTTGGCGGCACCTGTCGTTTAAGATAGACAAACTGACGCTGTTTATTGCGTCGTAAAACCCGATCTATTCGCGCGCTGTCCAAGTCCAGCATGCGGATCATTTGCGGCCATAAGGGACTTGCCCGGTCAATTTCCTGGGGATTGGCCCAAAGTGAATTCATGGGGGTACTGACGGCCAGGGCCTCACCGTTACGATCCAGAATCTTTCCTCGGTGCGCCACAACAGTTACGGTGCGTAAATACCGTGCATCACCTTCGCGCTGATAAAACTCTTTACGCAGGACCTGTAAATCCACACTGCGCCAAAGCAAACTTGCCACGCCGATCATAAACATCAGCAGCACAAACCACCTGCGCCAACGATAATTATGTTCAACCGTGGTCATTGCGCCGTCACCACTACCACAGCATCTGCCTGGGGTATTTTCATTTTAAGTTTCGATGTCGCAATTTTTTCAATCCGGTCTTCGGCAGCCCAGGTACTGGCCTCCAGTTGCAGTTGCCCCCATTGCACCAGCATTTGATCCCGTACCAGTTGAAGTTGCTTGTATTCGGAGAAAAGACTTCGCCGCAGGTGTTGCACGTAAACCAAAGACACGCTCGATGCCAACAACAAGGCCGCCAGTAACGACACGAAAAAATGCCGGGCGGTCATCAGCACTTCACCGCACTGCGTAACACTGCACTTCGGGCCCGCGGGTTGTGCTGGCATTCCAGGTCACTGGCATGATATACAGGCGCACGCAGCATCAGTCTTGGCATGGGCGCATCCACCGGCAACGGTAAATGCCTGGATGGGTTCGGTGGATTCGAATGTTGGCGAATAAAATTTTTAACCAGGCGATCTTCCAGTGAATGAAAACTGATCACTGCCAGTCGACCGCCAATTTTCAGAACATCCAACGCCTGCTCCAAACCCAGTCGTAACTGTTCAAGTTCGCCGTTCACCTGGATGCGGATGGCTTGGAAACTGCGTGTCGCTGGATGAAGTCCTTTGCTGGCATTGCGAACTTTTGCGGGGACTGCAGCGAGAATAATGTCCACTAACTCGGTAGTAGTGGTAATCGCTTTTTGTTCTCTGCAACGGACAATACGTGAAGCAATTCTGTTTGCGAACCGTTCTTCTCCGTATTCTCTGAGAACGCGGGCTATCTCCCCGTGCGTTGCACAGGCCAGCCATTGCGAGGCGGATTGCCCGTGCGTAGGATCCATGCGCATATCCAACGGGCCATCAGCGCGAAAACTGAAGCCTCGCTGTGGTTGATCCAATTGCGGTGAAGACACTCCCAGGTCGAAAAATACGCCGTCCACAGACAAATTCGCCTCGGCCATGATGGCATTCAAATTGGCAAACTCCGCCTGATATACGCTCACACGCTGATCCTCGTCCGCTAATGCCCGTGCCACACCTATGGCTTCTGGATCTCTATCCAGTACGATAATTCGGCCCTGACTTCCAAGCCTTTGCAACAATGCTTGGCAATGCCCGCCTCTTCCAAAGGTGCAATCTGCGAAAATCCCCCCCTCTTCAGGTTCGAGAACTTTAATCAATTCCTCAACCAGGACCGGGACATGCTGTCCAGGATCATGTGTCATAGGCTCTAGCCTGCATGATTCAAAAACCCACGGCTGCGGAAGCGGATCTGCCTGTATCTACGGCGTTGCACGAGGACATATCCGCTCAACGTACAGACAGTACGTCTTTGCGCAGATATCCTCGCTCGCCTTGTATCTACAGTCATCCCCCCCCTCGCTCGTACGTTCATGAATAATGCAGGCTAGAGCACCAGATTACGCAGTGCATCGGATACCGAATCCGGTAAAAATCCCACCTGGCCCAATAATTCCTCACGACGAGACTGCCATGCGGTCTCATTCCAAATCTCCAGTTTGTGCACCTGACCGATCAGGCACACACGCTTGTCCAGCGAGGCAAACTCGCGCAGTGAAGGCGGCAACAAGAGACGCCCGTGATTATCCATTTCACATTCGGTAGCATGGCCAATCAGCAGGTGACTGATCGCGCGAACCTGGGGGTCCAGGGAAGGCAATGACTGAATTTCGTTCTCAATGCGTTGCCATTCGGGGAACGGATATAGCACCAGGCAACGATCCATCAAGCTGATCGTTACAACCAGTCTTGAATTACAGGTTTCATTAAGTCTCTCGCGATAACGACTAGGCACCGCGAGACGCCCTTTGCTATCCAGATTTAAAGAAACATCCCCTCGAAACATTGAGTGCCCCCGCAACTCCGATTCGATCCATTTTTTACCACTTCATCCCACTTAGGGAATTATGGTAACCGCGCACTCAGGATGTCAAGAAAATATGGCGACAAAATTTGGAAATCTTGCTTTTATCTCAATAACTTAGCTTCAATCCTTGCGATAGATTTCAGGTTCTTGATTCGATATATACATCATTCAGTTGGGGGCTCTTTCTAAAGTAACTTATTAAGAGTTTAGGCCGAAAATGAGCGTTAAATCATTAACTTTCGAACGAATTAATCTATTTATTACTAGAGAACGTGAGAGTCGGCCGATAAGCCGGGTTCTGTCTAGGACGGCCATTCATCTATGTTGCACGTCACCGTACACCTTTAGCGACCTACCCGGGAGCGGCATGGGCCACGCCTTGCTGCGTGTCGTTTCAACTCGCAAACTGCTCCCCTATTTGGTCTTGCTCCGGATGGGGTTTACCCTGCCACCGATGTTGCCACCGGTGCGGTGCGCTCTTACCACACCATTTCACCCTTACCACATCACGCGAAGCGCAACGGGCGGTATATTTTCTGTGGCACTTTCCGTGGATTCACATCCCCCAGGCGTTACCTGGCATCCTGCCCGTTGGAGCCCGGACTTTCCTCCCCGCCGAAGTCTCGGCGCGGCGACCGTCTGGCCGACTCTCACGCATAGCTAGTTTGCGTCCTGCGACGCTCAGGTTCAATGGTCTGGAAGAGAAGATTTGAGTCGTAATGCTGCCTGATACGCCTCATTTCGCCTGGCACCGGTAATGGCGGCTGCCATCGATGCTGCCTTGGCAGTAGGTAACTGTTCGGCCAGCAAGGCAACGACACGCTCTAATTCCTGTTTATCGGGACTATGTTCAGCCGCACCTTCGACCAAAATGACAAATTCCCCTCGTGGGGCATGGACAGACAGCATGTCATGCAACCCGGCCAATGTTCCCAGCTCAGTTTGCTCAAATCGCTTGCTCAATTCCCGGGCAAATGCGGCCACCCTGTTACCACCAAACTCCAGGCACAAGTCGTCCAATGTTGATAACACTCGATGCGGTGCTTCGTAAAAGGCCAGCGTAGCCTTAATATCTTTCAGCGTCTGTAAACGTCGTACACGGGCCTCGTGCCTGGCGGGCAGGAATCCTTCAAACCAGACCGGGCGAGTCGCAAGTCCAGCAACACTCAACGCAGCCGTTAAGGCACAAGGTCCTGGTACAACCCGTACAGACAATGCTGCGGCATGCATGTTCCGGACCAGCAAATAACCCGGATCGCTCATTAACGGTGTCCCGGCATCACTGATCAAGGCAATCCGATGCCCTGTTTGTACATCATCCAGCACCGTCTGTGACAGCCGAACTTCGTTATGTTCATGGAAACTCTTAAGCCGTGTTGCAATTCCAAACGCTTTCAACATACGGCTTGAAACCCGCGTATCTTCGGCCAGAATGTAGTGAACACTTTGCAAAATATCCACCGCCCGCGGAGACAGATCCCCCAGGTTGCCGATGGGCGTTGCTACAATATACAAACATCCGCCCGACTTGCTTTTTTCCTCAGAACCCATTGTCGGCCTCCACCGCCATGTTGCTCGATCTGCGGGGTAATATGGCTTGGCAGTATCGAGCCTTTGCAGCACAATGCACTATCTTCATCATTATCCCCTATCTGCTTCGATACACTCGCATAATGCGAGCATTTAGTACGGACCAAATTCAAGCCATGTCGTCAATTTACCGTCAGGTCATTATATTCACCATCATTGCGTTGCTTAACGCCTGTGCCAATATTCCAAAAATAAGCCCAGAGCAGCGTGCTGCACTAGAACAACCTGCACGCCAATTTATGGCCCAGGGAGCCTGGCCTAAAGCTGCAATCGCCTGGCAGCAGGCGGCCAATCAGGCCACCGGCACGTTGGCCGCCGACTACCGCCTGAACGCAGCCAAGGCACTTCTTCAAGCAGGTGACAGTGCCGGTACAAGAGCGATAATTCGGGCTCTGAAGAGCGAACTTTCTACCCAGGCGGGACTACGCAGAAGATTAATCCTGGCCGAGGCAGATCTGCTCGATGGCCGTGCACAGGCGTCGCTGCAACGACTTGGACCGTTACTCGCCACCCAGGATCGGGCTCTGCTGGCACAATATCACCGTCTGCGTGCGCAAGCTCTGCTGGCTGACAATCAGTTGCTGGCAGCGATTCGCGAACGTGCTGTTCTGGAAAGCGTTCTCGAACCAGGCCCTGAACTGTACAGCAACCGCCAATCTCTTTGGAATTTATTAAGCACAGTAGACGAAGCTCAACTGGAATCGTTTGTCTTGCGGCCACTCGATCCTTTCAGCGGCTGGGTCGATTTGGCGAAGCGGGTTCACCGCCATCAGGGGGATGTAACTGGTTTGCAGAACACGATTAACGAATGGAATTTAAGTTACCCAGCACATCCTGCCGGCGAACAAATAATTCCGCAACTACTTGAACAGGCGCTGGTGCTTTCCCAGCCACCGAACCGTATCGCCTTGCTGTTACCTTTGTCCGGCCCGTTTAAGGATGCTGCAAAGGCGATTCGCGATGGACTCATGGCCGCCTGGCATGCAGATTCACCCAACCCAAACCGACCCTCTTTGATGTTTCGCGATTCCAGCCAAGGTGATATCAGCGATACCTATAACGAGGCCGTTGCCAGCGGCGCCCAGTTCATTATCGGGCCATTGGCTAAACAACAGGTAGGCAAACTGTTGCAGGAGATTGAACTGCAAACCCCGACCCTGGCACTGAATTACCCGGAGTATTCAACTGTCCAGGATGTGCCGAAAACAGCGCCTGGCCGATCGGTCTTCCAGTATGCACTGGCACCGGAAGATGACGCCGCCGTGGCGGCCGAATTTGCCTACTCCGCTGGTTACCAAAATGCGGCCATTCTGGCGCCAAAAGGGCCCTGGGGCGAACGTGTCGGCAACGCTTTCAAGGAATCATGGATTCGTCTGGGCGGCCAGGTTGTGGCCCAGCAGGACTATTCAGATAATGCCAAGGAGGTTTCAGGGACGGTAAAACGCCTACTGAACTTCGATCAGAGTGAAGAACGGGCGCGCCGAATCCGCAGAGTGCTGGTACGAAAATTAAAACACGATGCGGAACCCAGGCACGATATTGATTTTCTGTTTATGGCTGCATTTCCTCAGGCGGCACGGCAAATAAAACCGCTGCTACGTTTTTACCGTGCCGGTGATTTACCCGTAATCGCGACATCGCACGCCTTTACCGGGATCAGAAATGCCAGCGTTGATCAGGATTTAAACGGCCTTGAATTTGCGGATATGCCCTGGATTCTCAGTCCAGACAGATTTGGCCTGCCCGCATTGGTTACGAGTACCTGGCCGACGGCGCGGGGAGGGATTGGTCGCTTGTATGCCTTTGGTGCGGATGCTTATACACTTGCCACCAAGCCCGGGGCATTACGAAACACACGCACCCAGAAAATCCCAGGATTGACCGGCACACTTTGGCTTGATGAAAACAACCGCGTAAAACGTGAACTACAATGGGCTGTATTCGTACAGGGTGTACCCGAGGGGATAAATCCCGCACAGTGATCAGTCCTACACAACAGCGAGGCCAATGGGCAGAATTAAAAGCCCTGGAATACTTGCAAAACAAGGGCTTATTACTCGTCGAGAAAAACTTCAACTGTCGTTATGGAGAAATTGATTTAATCCTGAAAGACCAGCAGACCCTGGTCTTTACCGAGGTTCGCTACAGGTCCGGCAATACCCATGTCACTGCATTGGAAAGTGTGGATAGTCGCAAACAACAGCATATAATTCGCTCTGCGCAGTATTTTTTACAACGTCATCCACAACATGCAGGGTGCTTTTGCCGATTTGATGTCGTTGCGATTGACGAGGTTCGAGATCTGCCGAATGTTGCCTGGGTTCAAGACGCATTTCAGTCCTGAAACTTTGGTTGCTGATCCGGGCTCATACGCAATAAATTGTAGATGCCAATCTTAACCAGGAATCTGTCCGCAAGGCCAAGATAATGAATATAGGTTTCAACGCTGATATCCAGCATGTTAATACGTTGTTTGCGGACAGCATTGAGGCAAAATCCAAGGCACAACGATCTGTGCCGGAACAAGTCGCCAAGGCGGCCCGAACACTCTACCGTTCGTTACAGCAGGGGGGGAAGATACTGAGCTGTGGCAATGGTGGTTCTGCGGCTGATGCGCAGCATTTTTCAGCAGAACTTGTGAACCGGTTCGAAGTTTCACGCGGGGCTCTTGCAGCCATTGCGCTAACAACAGACTCATCCATAATCACATCCATCGCCAACGATTTTGATTTTCACCAACTCTTTTCCCGCCAAATTGAAGCTCTAGGTCAAGCTGGCGATTGCCTGCTCGCGATCACCACGAGTGGAAACTCTAAAAATATCGACAGCGCGATCCAGGCAGCACATGACCGTTCTATGGCGGTTATCCTGCTTGACGGAAAAACCGGCGGTCACGCCGCTTCATTATTGAATTTGGAAACCGACATAGAAATTCGCGTACCGTCACACTCAACGGCCCGTATACAGGAAGTTCATTTACTTATCATTCACTGCCTTTGCAGTCTCATCGATCACTACACAGCCAGGAGCAACACACCGTGATAACCCTTCGTATTTTATTCCTGATGTCATTGTCCGCATTATCAATCATACAATTGTCAGGGTGCGCGGTTGTTGCCGGTGCCGGAGTCGCCACCGGCGCGACAGTCGCTAACGATAAACGTACAACAGGCACTTTTATCGATGATGAACTCATCGAACTAAAAGTAATTGAGAAAATTCGCGCGCAAGAAGATCTATGGCAACAAAGTCACTTCAACGCCACCAGCTTCAACAATATAGTCTTGCTGACTGGTGAAACTCCCAGTGAACAGTACAAAGCACAAATTGCCAAATTGACTGCAGGCGTGCAAAAAGTTCGTAAAGTTCACAATGAAATTGTCATTGCAGCCCCCAGTTCCATGCTCTCCAGATCAGGAGATACATGGATCACCGGCAAAGTTAAAACTGGATTACTGAATAAAATGGTCGAACTGGCCACCCGGGTTAAAGTGGTGACAGAAAAAGGCGTCGTGTACCTGATGGGCCTGGTAACACACTCACAAGCTGGGCAGGTGACCGAAGTTGCCCGGCGAATTGGTGGTGTTGAACGTGTTGTAAAACTGTTTGAATATACAGATTGAATTGCGCACTATTGCTTCTGGCAGATAAAAGCATCATCAGGCACATGGCAGCACGCCACAATGATTTCAAAACAAACTGAACTCTTTTAATGTGGTCCACACTCGCTGCATTGTTTTTGCTATGTGGACTTATATGGTTTTGGCGCGAAAGCCTGAATACTCGTGAACTTGCCCTGCAGATATGCCGCAAGACATGTGAGTGTTATAAAGTACAATTACTGGACGAGACCGTTGCACTCCGCAAGGCATGGCCTGTTTGGGTTCAAGGACGTCTCGTTTTACGCCGAGTCTACCAGTTTGACTACAGCCCATCTTCAATCGAGCGCTGTACCGGTACCCTGGTCCTTACACATCGCCGAGTAGATAGCGTGTATCTGGAACCCATTCCGAAACAACACTGATTTATTTGACAATTTTCAGCTTGGGCCTGGCAGGCCCCTGGTCATTCGGGGGCGGGATATCGTTATCCTCGGAATTTGTGGGCGGTTGGGAATTTTCCTCTGCAGCAAAACTCATCCCGGCACCATTTTCCCTGGCAACTATGGCGAGTACCTGTTGCACCGGGATATATACATTAAATGGCGAACCACTAAAGCGCGCCTGAAACTCAACGGCTTCATTTCCAAGGTTGAGGTTTCGTACTGCGCAAGCAGCGATGTTTAATACAATGCGCCCATCCTCAACATACTGCCTGGGAATTTGCAGCCTGTCGTTATTCGCGTCAACAACCAACTGCGGAGTAAGCTGATTGTCGGCCATCCATTCGTAAATAGCACGCAGCAGGTAAGGTCGGGTAGAAGTCACAACTCTCGATTTTAGTAATACATAACGGGTGGATGTAACCATCTACATGAGCATTTCACGCTCATACTCACTCAGACTCGCATCAAATGCATCGCGCTGAAACAATCGCTCTGAGAATTTCAACAATGGTTTGGCCGAAGCGGGCAGCTTAATTTTGTAAAATGGCAACCGCCACAAAATAGGAGCCAGAAAAATATCCACAAGACTGTATTCTTCCGCCATGAAGAATTTCCGCTGGGCAAAAATGGGCGCCAATGTAGTGAGGCGATCACGCACTGTTCTGCATGCCTCATCTGCTTGACTCCCGCCTTGAATCACCTGATACATCGGTTCATAGATATCACGCTTGATTCGATATCTGTATAGCCGATTACTGGCCAAAGCCACAGGGTCAACTGGTGTCAGGGGTGGATGTGGAAATCGTTCATCAAGATATTCCATGATGATTTGGGGCTCGAACAAAACCAGTTCCCGATCCACCAAGGTCAGGATATCGCCATAAGGATTTAGATCGATAAGATCCTCTGGCTTTTTATCCGCAGCAACGTGTGTTATTTCGACATTGATAGCTTTTTCCGCAAGTACGAATCGAACCGCGTGACTTGCGGGATCGGTAATGTCGGAATACAACGACATCACAGAACGCCGATTGGCCAATAGCGCCATTTTTTATTTCCTGAAAGCCTTAAAATATAACGGGAGGGCGCCGGCTAGTGAACGTCTTTCCAGTATTCCTTGTACAGCAAGCGACTGAGGACGAACAAGAAGGCGATAAACAGCAACACCCAAATGCCCATTTTATCGCGTTGCAGTTTTGACGGTTCTCCAGCGTAGACTAAAAAGTTCACCAGATCGTGGGCCGCACCCCGGTATGCTCCCGGACTAAGTTCACCTGGCACACTGACCTCAAGGCGATCAGATACATGCACAACTTCACCATTGTCCAATGTCACTTCACGCTTTACCACAACACCGTTGGGTTCCGTAGCAAGGCCTGTGATGTGCTCAGCTGTGACGTTGCCCTTCACTGGTTCAGCAATGTATTGTTGATGTCCCTGCACAGTCCACAATGCATGGGGCATTCCTACATCTTTGAAGACAACGTTATTGACGCCAAAAGGCCTGGTCGGTGAGTTGTCTTCGTAGAACGTCACCAAGTACGAGTATAGCCAATCAGCACCACGCGCTCTTGAAATGACTGACAAATCAGGTGGTGGGTTGCCAAACCATTTCTTGGCACTCGCTTCACTCAGCGCCACTTTCATCTCATCGACTACTTTATCACTGGCAAACAGCATGTTCTCGGCAACTTGCTGGTCGGTCAGTCCAAGATCAGCTGCCATGCGGTTATAGCGCATATAGCTCAGCGAATGACAACTCAGGCAATAATTAACAAACAGCCTGGCACCATTTTGCAAGGAAGCCTTGTCGTGAATATCCGGCTTGGCCTCCAACAACTGCAGGCCTTCAGCGGCTACTGCTGCTGACAAGACCCAACAGAGGAACACAAAAGATAATTTCTTCATCATGATGTCACCCGTTCTGGAACAGGTTTGTCCTGGTTCAGATTGCTCAGCACAGGTGCCAGTAGAAAATAGATGAAGTAAACCGCTGGTAACAACGCACTCACCAATATCAACATACTCTTCTTCTCATCAAAACGGATGACATCAATTAAGCCCAGGGCAATAAAAATTATCACGAAACTGCTGATATAAAACGCACTGCCGCGGTCCTTGCTATAGACCCAGAGCATGAAAAAGAAGGCAAAGTACAATTCACCAAGGCGCAGTCCCAGTTCTGACAGCGCTGGTTCCGCAGGCATCATTCCCAGCCAGGCCAGCACGAGGAAAGTCGCTGCAAAGGTCATCACCAGTACTTTGAACAGCACACTTCGATAACGAATAGATTTTACCGGGTAGGTATCTAGCCAGGGTAGAAATGCCAGAATCATCACCGAACTGCCAAACACGATCACGCCGGTTAATTTGTGCGGAATCGCACGCAAAATGGCGTAGTACGGGGTGAAATACCATAGCGGCTTGATGTGCTCCGGGGTTTTCAGAGGGTTGGCCGGGAAGAAATTATTTTCTTCCAAAAACAAGCCACCCATCTGTGGCATGTAGAAAATAATCAGTGCGAACAGGAACAAGAACGCACAGGCCCCCATAATGTCCTTGACCGTATAATAGGGATGAAAGGGGATCCCATCGAGCGGTATGCCGCTGGCATCTTTGTTCTGCTTGATTTCGATACCATCCGGATTGCTCGATCCAATCTCATGCAAGGCCAGGATATGTCCTGCCACGAGTCCCAGCAATATCAAAGGAAGTCCCACCACATGCAATGAAAAGAACCGGTTCAAGGTGGCATCTGAGACCACAAAATCTCCGCGGATCACCTGTGACAGAACATCACCAATACCAAAAGGAATGGCGCCGAACAACGAGATGATGACCTGTGCGCCCCAAAAGGACATTTGCCCCCAGGGCAGCAGATAGCCCAAAAAGGCTTCCGCCATTAATGCCAGGTAGATAACAATCCCGAACACCCAGATCAGTTCCCGCTTACCTTTATAGGAACCGTATAACAGGCCTCTAAACATGTGCAGATAGACGACGGCGAAAAACAGGGAGGCACCAGTAGAATGCATGTAGCGAATCAACCAGCCCATTGGCACCTCGCGCATGATGTATTCCACCGAAGCGAAGGCCAGTTGTGAGTCGGGCTTGTAATTCATCGCCAGCCAGATCCCACTCAGCAACTGGATGACCAGGATCAGCAACGCCAGGGACCCGAAGTAATACCAGAAATTGAAATTTTTGGGCGCGTAATACTCTGCCAGATGTTCCTTCCACATCTTCGTCATCGGGAACCGGGTGTCCACCCAACTCATCGCACATTGGATTCCGTTTTGCAGAACACTGGATTGATTTCTCTCAGACATCAGGCGCTCTCCTGGTCATCACCGATGAGGATGCGATCATCATTCAGATATTTATAAGGTGGAATGACCAGATTCGTCGGCGCTGGAACTCCTTGGTACACCCGTCCGGCCAAGTCAAATCTAGAGCCGTGGCAGGGACAGAAAAATCCGCCTTGCCAAGCGGGGCCCAGATCGATTGGCGCCACATCAGGGCGGTAGGTAGGCGCACAACCCAGATGTGTACAAACCCCTATCATCACCAGTAGTTGGGGTTTCCTTGATCGGTATTCATTTTGCGCGTAATCCGGTTGCTGATTTTCCAGCGACTTCGGATCCCTTAACACGGATTCATTCAGAGGCAGTCTTTGCAAAGCAGCATCGGGTCGATTCACAATAAATACAGGTTTGCCCTGCCATTTCTCCACGATCATGCGACCGGGTTCGATTTTGCTGATATCAACATCCACTGGCGCACCAATTGCGTAGGCACGCTCACTCGGAGTCCAGGAAGCGATAAAGGGGACTGCGGTAAATACCCCTCCGATGCCTCCCACC
Organism: uncultured Ectothiorhodospiraceae bacterium; assembly: GCA_964488985.1. Lineage (GTDB taxonomy): Bacteria > Pseudomonadota > Gammaproteobacteria > HK1 > HK1 > CAZAWX01. The sequence continues at coordinate 13,631 of CAZAWX010000002.1, read as the reverse complement.
ACACCCACAGCACCGGTTAAAAACCGGCGTCGGCTATTACTTGTATCACTGGCACTCATAAGCTCTAGTCTGTCTCGGAAGTTAAATATTCGGGCACGGGCTCGAAAACCGCGCAATGCTGCTACATAGGGAAGTTTGGGTCAAGATTTTTACAAATTCAGCGTTGATTGTACCCTATCGCAGCCAATAACTGTTGATTCTGATCAGGTGTACCAACGCTAATTCGCACACAATCTTTCAGTAACGGGTCAGAGCCATGCAACAAGCGGATCAATAAACCCTGGCGCTTGAGGGATTCAACAAGGCCTGGTGCATCACCGTTCAGCACCCTGCAGAGCAAAAAATTAGCGTCACTGCGCCAGACATGGAGGGAATTCATTTCTTTCAAGGCGCCGTAGAGAAACTCGCGGCCGACGAGCATCTGCTGGCATTGCTGCTCCCAGACAGGATAATGGCGCAGCGCAAATTCAACCGAAATTTGCGTTAGCACATTGATATTATAGGGCAATCTGAGTTTGTCCAATTCATTAATCCAACCTGGTGCCGCTGCCAGATAACCCAGCCGCAGCCCCGCCAAGCCCAATTTTGACAGCGTTCGCATCACCATCAAATTGGCATGCTGCTGCACATCTCCAATCACGCTGGAATGGGCAAAAGGTTCATAGGCCTCATCCACCACGACGGCGCCAGGAGCGCGCTCGATAATTCGCAGAATGTCCTGCCTGGCAAACAGGTTTCCGGTCGGATTGTTTGGGCAGGCGAGGAAAATCAGAGCGGGCTGGTGTCTTTCCATTGCCGCAAGCATGGCGTCGATGTCCAGGCTGAAGTCTTCTTCGCGCAGCGGAACGCCGACAAAATTACCGCCGGTTGCCTCCGTCAAAAGACGGTACATGACAAAACTCGGTTGCACAGACATGACGGTCTTGCCCGGGCCTGCCAAGGCCAGAATCAGCAACTGAATCAGTTCATCAGATCCATTCCCCAGCAATAATTCCGTCCCCGGCGCAATCGCCAACACCTCCCGTAGTTGCGCCTTGAGTTCGCCTGCCGCGGGATCCGGATAGCGGTTTGGTTCTACCTGTTCAAGCTGAGCTTGCCAAAGTTGTTTGATTTCGGCAGGCCAGGGAAATGGGTTTTCCATGGCATCAAGCTTGATCAACCCCTGCGAATGCGCAACCTGATAGGCATGCAACGCCTGAACTTCCTTGCGTACCAAGGCCTCGACACGTTGCTTTACTGCGGCGGCAAATCGTTCGGAATCAGCCATCATATAAACTGCCTCGCAAGCTCAGAGCGGCTTGCGGCGCAACTGTGCAGATTGGGCATGCGCATGCAAGCCTTCACCCAGCGCCAGAGGAACCGCAATTGCAGCCAGTGCTGCCGCTGTTTCAGCCCCACAATCGATAATGCTGGAGCGTTTTTGAAAATCATATACCCCCAGCGGCGATGAAAAACGGGCGCTGCCAGCAGTGGGTAGAACGTGGTTGGGGCCGGCGCAATAATCGCCCAGTGACTCCGCCGCATAATGGCCTAAAAAGATAGCCCCGGCGTGGCGAATTCGGGCCAGCAACGGTTCAGGATCGGCAACAGACAATTCCAGATGCTCAGGTGCCAGCCTGTTGACCACACAGGCAGCTTCCGGCAAGTCTTTAACCTGTAGCAAGGCGCCGTTATTGGCCAGCGATGCACGGATAATCTCTGTGCGAGGCATTTTCGGCAATTGTTCTTGCATTTGCGCAAGGACCCTGCCGAGAAAAGCCCTGTCCGGGCTAATCACAATGGCGCGGGCGGCCTCATCATGCTCGGCTTGCGCGAACAGATCCATGGCCACCCAATCTGCCCTGGAAGTGCCATCGCTGACAATGACAATCTCCGAGGGTCCGGCAATCATATCGATCCCGACTGCGCCAAAAACCAACCGTTTGGCCTGGGCCACATAGCGATTGCCAGGACCGACAATTTTGTCGACCCGGGGAACCGTTTCGGTACCGTATGCCAGCGCCGCAATGGCCTGGGCACCACCAATTGTGAATACCCGATCCACTCCGGCGATGGCAGCGGCGGCCAGAACCAGATCATTGAGTTCTCCTGCTGGCGCTGGAACAACCATGATTAATTCAGCCACCCCGGCAATTTTCGCCGGTATGGCGTTCATTAAAACCGATGAAGGATAGGCGGCCCGGCCACCCGGAACATACAGGCCAACCCGATCCATGGCGGTAATCTGCTGGCCCAGGGTTGCGCCCAGTTCATCGGTATACCGCCACGACTGCTCACGCTGGTGTTCATGGAAACCCCGAATACGCACCGCGGCCTGTTCCAAGGCTTGATGCTGATCGTGGCCCAAATCTGTTAGCGCCTGTTGCAGGCGCTGCGGTTTGACTTCCAGTTGGGCAACCTCGGCACAATCGAGACCATCGAAACGGCGGGTACAATCAAGCAGTGCTGCATCACCTGAGTGACGCACCATCGTGATGATTTCCTGCACAGTTTGGGTGACGGCCTCATCGGACTCAATCGCATGTCCAATCAAGGCAGACACCTGGGCATCAAAATTGGCATCACTGCTGTTCAATTGTTGAATTTTCAGCATCAGGCCTGCTCCAGTGCCTTGCGCAATGCTGCAATGATACTTTTAATGCGCTGATGACAGACCTTCATGGCTGCTTTGTTGACAATCAGCCTCGCGCTGATTTCCGCAACACTCTCGCAGGCCACCAGGCCGTTTGCAGCGAGCGTCCGACCCGACTGCACGACATCGACGATACAGTCAGCAAGACCCAATTGCGGAGCAATTTCCATGGAACCATACAGGTGGATAATTTCGACCTGTTGCCCCAGGGCAGCAAAATACCGCCTGGCAGTTTCAGCATATTTAGTTGCAACTCGCAATCGTGGTGTCGCTACATCGAAAGCAGCGGGTCGAGCCACCATCAGTCGGCAGCGGGCAATACCGAGATCAAGGGGTTCATAAAGACCAAAGCCACTGTGTTCGAGCAAAACATCCTTACCTGCGATCCCCAGATCGGCCCCTCCGTGTTCAACGAAGGTAGGAACATCCTGAGCGCGCAATACCAACAGGCGCAAATCCGGCGTATGAGTCGGCAAAATCAGCTTACGGCTGACGCGCGGGTCCTCCCTGGCTTCAATGCCGGCGCGCGCCAGCAATGGCAAGGTCTCATCTAGAATTCGGCCTTTGGAAAGTGCAAGTGTGAGCATGATCCTGTACTGGTGCCAGGTGTGTTGATGTCTACGGCGAAGCCCTAATGACGCCTAACCTGGAATGCGTTTAATTTTAGCGCCCAGTTTAGCGAGTTTTTCTTCGATCCCTTCATAGCCACGGTCAATGTGATAAATTCGGTCCACCATGGTATCTCCCTCAGCGACCAGTCCGGCGAGTACCAAGCTCGCCGAGGCGCGCAGATCTGTCGCCATAACGGGCGCGGATTTTAACTGTTTCACACCCCGCGTAACAGCCGTATTGCCTTCAAGACTGATGTCAGCGCCCATGCGTTGTAACTCATGAACATGCATGAAGCGATTTTCAAACACCGTTTCAGAAATCACACTGGTCCCCTCGGAAATTGCATTGAGCGCTGTAAACTGGGCCTGCATATCAGTAGGAAAGGCCGGAAACGGTGAGGTCTTGATATCCACTGACAGTGGCCGACGATTTGTCATATCGAGATTGATCCAGTCGTCTCCCAATTTGATCTCCGCTCCGGCCTCGCGCAATTTCCCAATGACTGATTCCAACATCCGCGGATCGGTATCCCTCACGGTCACATTGCCACCGGTGATCGCCCCGGCAATCAGGTAGGTACCCGTTTCGATACGGTCGGGCAAAACGTTGTAATGCGTCCCCTGGAGATCTTCAACACCTTCTATGGTGATGGTATTGGTTCCTGCACCACTAATTTGAGCTCCCATCGAAATCAGGCAATTGGCCAGATCCACGACCTCAGGCTCACGTGCAGCATTTTCAATAACCGTCGTGCCGTGCGCCAGGGAAGCTGCCATCATCAGATTTTCGGTACCGGTAACCGTAACCAGATCCATCACCAGCCGGGTACCGGTCAGGCGCTGGGTCCGGGCATGGATATAACCCCCGTCCACGGAAATTTCTGCACCCATTTTCATGAGGCCCTGGATGTGCAAATCGACCGGCCGCGAACCGATGGCACAGCCTCCAGGCAAAGAAACCGTTGCTTGCCCATACCGGGCCAGCAACGGCCCCAGCACGAGAATGGACGCCCGCATGGTTTTCACAAGTTCGTAAGGTGCGGAAAAATCCGTTATGGTTGACGTATCCACCTCAATGTTCATGCGCTCATCAAGTACCAGCGACACGCCCATACGGCCCAGCAGTTCCATGGTGGTGGTAATGTCGTGCAGATGCGGAATATTACCGACGGTCACGGGGCTACTGGTCAGCAGCGTCGCTGCCAGAATAGGCAGCGCCGCATTCTTGGCACCGGAAATACGCACGTCGCCTCGCAGTGGATTGCCACCCGAAATGATCAACTTATCCAATGCAATGAGTATCCTGAAACAGCGTCTTGCCCGGAAAAATCAAGGCTGCGACTCGCGCCATTGCGCCGGCGTATAGGTCTTTAACGACAATGCGTGTAAGGCTTCACTGGCAAATTGTTCTCCTAACGTGGCATAGACGAGGCGGTGACGGGCCAACGTTGCCTTGGATGCAAATTCATCACTCACCACGACCGCTTCAAAATGACGGCCATCGCCTTCCACAGTGAGGAAACTACATTCGAGATTCGCCTCGATCAGGCGCTTGATTTCATCTGGTTGCATAGTTCATGGATTCGATAAGGTCACCAAGGCCACAGACCCGGGCAACATCCAGCAATTGCTGTGGTAGATTATACAGACTTAATTGTACTGAATTCTGCCGGGCAATACGCAACCAATCGATCAATAACGCCAACCCTGAGCTATTGCTGGCATCAAGCCGGCTCATATCCAGGACAAGTGACTCGTTGGCGCTGCGCTGTATCAGCGTGCGTCCGTCGCTGTAGATGGTCGTGACCGTATCGGCATCCAGCACACCTGAAAGATACAGGCGGCCGGGTTCATAGGTCAGCCGCGCCTCAGGCACCTTCACTAAGTGTTTTTACTGTTATGTGCGGAAAGGCGTTTGATGAGTCCATCGAGTCCATTACGACGAATCTCATCATTGAAACTCGCCCGGTAATTGACCACCAGACTGACACCATCAATTGACACATCGAAGACTTTCCAATCACCATCCTGCATTGACATTTTGTAGACGATGGGAATACCGGGTCCACCTTCCTGGTTGACCCGGGTGCGCACCACCACCGTCTCGGCAGCGTCGGGACTCACAGGTAAAAAATCAATCTGCTGATTCCGATAATCAATCAGTGCCTGAGCGTAGGTACGCACCAGCAAGCCCTGGAATTGCAGCATAAAGGCCTGTTGTTGTTCCGCCGACGCTTTACGCCAATGGCGGCCAAGTACCCAGCGGGACATTTTTTTGAAATTGAAATGTGGCAATATCAACTCGTCAATCACTTTGTAAAGGCGTTGTGAATCACCTTTTATATCGCCACCTTCTTTGCGCAATACAGCCAATACCTGTTCAGTTGTTGTTCTGACAACTTGTTGGGCTGGATTGTCAGTAGCGCCATTGGCAATACCCAAGGACAGCGCAAACAAGGCCAGAACTGCCAGCAATCTGCCCGTTAATGTGCTGAAAGAATGTTTCATGATTTCAATTTCCTGAATTTAAATATTGACGTTAAATTTAGAACAGTTACTTCGCGGAATTAAAATTTGGCATTGTTGTCTGAATTTTGCTTCCCGGCCTGACTGAACACAAACTGTCCAATCACCTCCTCCAGGACAATTGCAGACTGGGTGATTTCAATGTGACTGTCGTTTTTAAGAAAGGTTTCCTCACCTCCCGCTGACAGTGCCACATATTGTTCTCCCAACAAGCCCGCAGTAAATATACTGGCGGAGGTATCTGACGGAATTCTGGAGAATTCTGGCCGAATACTGAAGCTTACTTTAGCCTGATAATTTTTGTTATCCAGTTCAATGGCTGAAACACGACCAATTCTCACCCCTGCCAGCGTCACAGGCGCACGCACCTTCAAGCCCCCCACGTTATCGAACTGCGCATACACACGATAGCCTTTCTCGGACGATAAATCTGTGAGGTTGCTCACTTTCAGCGCCAGAACCAGCACTGCGCCAAGTCCGAGTGCAACGAACACTCCAACCATCATCTCAACTCGTCTGCTTTGCATACTTGACACCCAAATCGTTCAGTAACCGCCAGAATTAATCAAACATTAAGGCTGTAAGAATAAAGTCCGAACCTAATATTGCCAGCGATGCATTTACCACGGTGCGGGTGGTTGCGGCACTCACCCCTTCTGAGGTGGGAATTGCATCATAGCCCTCGAATACGGCAATCCATGTCACCAGAGCACCGAAAACCAGGCTTTTAACGACGACCCCGTTGACAACATCCTGCAAGAAGTCAACTTTGGCCTGCATTTGCGACCAGAACACACCACTGTCAACACCCAACAGCCCCACACCAACTAAAAAACTTCCGGCAATACCAACCACAGTAAAAATTACCGCCAGCACTGGCATGGCAAACAGGCCGGCCAGCATCCGTGGCGCCACCACCCGATGGAGTGGATCCACCGCCATCATCTCCATGCCATCAAGTTGTTCAGTGGCTTTCATCAGGCCGATTTCCGCTGTCAATGCCGATCCGGCCCGTCCCGCAAACAATAATGCAGCGATAACAGGGCCCAGTTCCCGCACCAGACTCAGGGAAACCAACACCCCGAGGGTTTGTTCAGCGCCGAAGTCAACCAGCGTATTATAGCCTTGCAGGGCTAAAACCATGCCAACAAACAGGCCCGAGACAATAATGATAATCAGGGATCTGTAACCTACTGACCAAATTTGCAACAGTAACTCGCGAAAGTGCCCTAAAGAGGTGGCAAACCCCGCCATGACCTGGCCGAGGAATAAAACGGCGCGCCCCAGACGTGCCAAAAAGGTCAAGGCCCAACGGCCCATGTGTTGAAAAAAGGAACTCACAATTGTCCACCCTGCAGTAACTCCTGGAGATAATCTGCTGCTGGATAGTGAAACGGCACTGGTCCATCCGGAGCACCGGACAGGAACTGCCGGACCCAGGGCGAACCGCTGTCGCGCAACGCCTGGGGTGTTCCCGATCCGACCACCCTGCCCTCACTAATCACGTAAATGTGATCAGCGATGGAGGCGGTTTCCGGAACATCGTGGGATACAACGATACTGGTCAACCCCATCGTCTGATTCAGCTGCCTGATCAAACTGACAATGGTCCCCATGGCAATCGGATCCTGACCGGCAAACGGCTCATCGTAGAGAATCATTTTCGGATCCAGGGCGATGGCACGGGCCAGCGCCACGCGGCGTGCCATTCCACCTGATAGCTCCCGGGGAAACAAATCCCGTGCGCCTCGCAACCCGACCGCCTGTAACTTCATCCACACCAGGTCGCGAATCATGGATTCGGGTAATCGAGTGTGCTCGCGTAACGGAAAAGCGACATTGTCAAAAACACTGAGGTCGGTCAATAGCGCCCCACTTTGGAACAACATGCCCATGCTTTTGCGCATGTTGAACAATGCCTCACGACTAAGTCCTGCGACATGTTGGCCTGCCACGCTCACCGAACCTGACTGCGGCCGTAATTGACCGCTGATCAACCGTAGCAGGGTTGTTTTGCCGGTGCCGCTTGGGCCCATTATTGCCGTTATTTTGCCTTTTTCAATCGTCAGGCTCAGGCCGTTAAAAATTTTCCTGGAGCCACGGCTGTAATGCAGGTTATGGACTTCAATCAGAGCACCTTCAGACCCTGGATCAGGGCCGGGCATCGGCTTCAACGCCCTCCTTGGCAACCGGCATCATGTCTTTCTTGCTGATGTTCAGGGCCAGAGCGCAGGTGCTGGCGACATAAATAGAGGAGTAGGTTCCGATCACGATACCAATGGTCAGGGCCGTGGCAAAACCATGGATCAGCTCCCCACCAAGAAAAAACAATGCCAAGAGTACCAGCAAGGTCGTAAATGACGTCATCAATGTGCGCGACAACGTCTGGTTCAGGGACGTATTGACAATTTCCGTTGCAGAGCCCTTGCGGATTTTACGGAAATTTTCCCTGACCCGGTCAAACACAACAATCGTGTCATTCAATGAATAACCAATGACCGCCAGTATTGCGGCCAGCACAGTCAAATCAAAATTCAGCTGTAGTATGGAAAAGGCGCCAAGTGTAATAAGAACATCATGGAACAGCGCCAGTACGGCACCCAATGACAGTTTCCAGATAAATCTGAACATCACATAGACAAAAATCGCCAATAGGGCAATAAGCATGGCCAAACCGCCGTCTTCAGCCAGTTCCGTACCTACCTGAGGGCCGACAAATTCAACTCGGCGCAAGTCAACGGTACCCGAATAACTCTTGCGCAGGCTCTCCAACACTTTATCACCGAGTTTGGATTTACTGACGTTGTCACGCGGGGCAATACGTACCAACACATCCTTGCTGGTGCCAAAATTTTGCACTACGGCACCCTCAAAACCCGCTTTAGATAGCGTTGAGCGTATCGCATTAATGTCCGCATTTTCCGAATAGCCGACCTCAATCAGCGTTCCGCCTGTGAAATCGATACCGAAATTGAGACCGCGAAATCCAAGTGCAAGAACAGCAGTGAGCACCAAGGTCACGGAAAACCAGGTTGCAATGCGCCGTTGTGAAAGAAAATCGATTTGCGTCTTGCGATTGAATAAAGACATGGCAATTGTCCCCTCAAATGGACAGGCGTTCGATCCTTCGACCACCGTAAATCAGATTGATCACTGCCCGAGTTCCCATAATGGCGGTGAACATGGAAGTCGCAATACCGATAGATAAGGTGATGGCAAAGCCCTTGATCGGCCCGGTGCCGAAGCCAAATAGCAGTAATGCGGCAATCAGCGTGGTGATATTTGCATCGGCAATCGTTGAAAATGCCTTTTCGTAACCCGCATGGATACTTGCGTGAGGAGAATTTCCGATTCGAAGCTCTTCCTTAATCCGCTCAAATATCAGCACGTTGGCATCCACCGCCATGCCCACGGTCAACACGACACCGGCAATGCCCGGCAGCGTCAAGGTCGCTTGCAGCATGGACAGCACCGCAACGATCATGACCAGGTTAAATGTCAGGGCAAGATTTGCCACCAGACCGAACAATTTGTAGAACACCAGCATGAACAGCAGCACCAGGGCAAAGCCAATTTCCACCGAGAGAAAGCCTTGATCGATATTCTGCTGCCCAAGGCTCGGACCTACTGTACGCTCTTCAATAAAGTCGATGGGTGCGGCCAGGGCACCGGCACGCAGAAGCAGCGCCAGGTCTCGTGCCTCAGTGGTGTTGTCCAGACCGGTGATTTGAAAACGTTTACCCAGTTGATCCCGGATTGTGGCCACATTGATGACCTCACGAACCGTGACTCTGTTGGTCACTTCCTTACCCTTGAGCATTTTTTTGACAGATTTATTTTCAATGAATATGGTCGCCATAGGGCGTCCAATCTTGTCCCGTGTCCGCCGGGAAAATAAACTCGCGCCTTTACCGTCAAGGGTGATAAATACTGCCGGCGTCCCGGACTGCTGATCGATTCCTGAGGTTGCGTTGACAATTCTGTCACCAGTAAGCATCACACTGCGTTTGACCAGGACGGGTTGCCCATTACGCTGGCGGTACAGCACCGAGGTCGGCGGCACTTGGCCCGCGACTGCGCTTTGTACCGAGTTGCGATCATCGACCATGCGAAATTCCAATGTCGCCGTGGCGTTAAGAATTTGTTTTGCCCGCGCGGAATCCTGGATACCCGGTAACTCAACGACGATTCTGTTATTCCCCTGCTGTTGAATTACTGGTTCTGCAACCCCTAATTCATTCACCCGGTTGCGTAATGTCGTGATGTTCTGTTGTAAAGCAAAATCACGGATTTCCTTGATTGCCGGTTTATTCATCCTCAGAATCAGGCCGTTTTCAATATTTGCCGCCTGGTCATCAATCTGTAGTTCAGGGAAATACTGGCGAATCAGGCTAGTGCCTGTACTAAGATCACCCGCACTGCGAAACTCCACGGCTACGCCGCCATTTGCATGCACAGACACACTCTTGTAATGGACTTTATCGCTGCGAAAACGGGTTTTAAGATCGCCGACAAAGCGTTGTTCGGCTTTCTTGATCGCTCCGGCCATATCGACCTCAAGGAGAAAATGAATCCCTCCCCGTAGATCCAGCCCCAGATACATGGGCTGCGCATTCAACTTCAACAACCACTCAGGTGTTGAAGGCGCCAGATTCAAAGCGACAACATAGGTGTGGCCCAGATCATCGACCAGTGCTTCTTTAGCCTGAAGCTGCTGGACATCATTATCGAATCTCAGTAACAGGCGGCTTTTGAGCAACTGGCTACTTTTAGGTTTTAATTTGAACTGTTCAAGGCGTGACAGTACACGTTGCTCGAGCCCGGAATCGATAGCGCCACCACGGGTGGCCGAAATCTGAACTGCGAAGTCCTCGCCATATAGATTTGGCAGTGCATATAACACCCCGATGACAAAGGTCAGGACCAGTAATATGTACTTCCAGGCAGGATAATGATTTATCACAGCCCCATCTCACTTTGCTGAACAATAACAGGGGTAATACCCTGGCGTGTAAGGGCCGTAACCCCATGAAATGTTTCAATGGTTAACACAGTATTTATACCGAGAAGAGATTGTCGGACGAGCCCACCTGCCTGAACAGAGTGAAGCCAGTGCTCCGGTAATCAGATTGACTTGATGGTTCCTTTGGGCATGACGGCTGTAATCGCGATCTTTTGCAGTTTGATTTCAGTTCCAGATGCAATTTCAACCATAATGAACGAATCTGAAATTTTAGTGATTTTTCCCAACAATCCACCTTGAGTAATGATCTCATCACCCTTGGCGATATTCTCGACCATGCTTTTATGCTCTTTCTGACGTTTTTGCTGAGGTCGTATCAGCAAGAAGTACATCAATACAAAAAATCCTGCGAGAATTATAAAACTTGGGAATGGGCTGCCCTGGGCACCGCCCCCAGCCTGGGCATACGCGTCAGAAATAAAAAATTCCACCTGCAGACCTCGAAAATTTCACATAAATAAAGTGTTCAATTATGACAGTAATAACGACCGGGGGGCTAGCCCTGCGCACGGGATTCTGGCTGGGTAGGCCGTTACCAGAGGGTCAGGTCCGCGGTTAGCCGTTCTGGCGCAAGGCATAGAACTGCGTAATGAATTCCTCCAGTCCCTGCTCGGCAATCGCCCTGCGCAGACCGGACATCAGATCCAGGTAATAATGCAGATTGTGCAACGTATTGAGCCGTGAGCCCAATATCTCGTTACAGCGGCCCAGATGATGCAGATAGGCCCGGGAGAAATGTTGGCAGGTATAACAACCACATTGCTCATCGAGCGGCCCGGTATCGTCCCGGTATCTGCTGTTGCGGATCCGAATGAGTCCAAAACGCGTAAACAGATGGCCATTACGGGCATTACGGGTCGGCATCACACAATCAAACATGTCCACCCCCCGGCGTACTGATTCAACAATATCCTCGGGCCGCCCAACCCCCATCAGGTATCTGGGCCGGGACTGAGGCAACTGTTGTGCCATGTGTTCCAGAACCCGGATCCGCTCATCCTCAGGTTCACCCACGGCCAGCCCCCCCAGGGCATAGCCGTCAAAGCCGATGTCCATTAGCCCCGCCAGGGATTCTTCACGCAAGTCCAGGTGCACGCCACCTTGCACAATACCGAACAAGGCAGCGCGATTATCACCATGGGCAATACGGGAACGTTCCGCCCAACGCTGGGTAAGACGCAATGAATCGGCCGCCTGCTGCGGTGTGGCCGGATACGGTGTGCATTCATCGAAGGCCATGACAATATCACTGCCCAGGGCACGTTGTACCGCCATGGAGCCTTCGGGATCGAGAAATACTTTGGCCCCATCCAAAGGTGACTTAAAGGTCACACCAGCCTCGGTAATTTTGCGCAAATCCCCCAGGCTGAACACCTGGAAGCCACCGGAGTCGGTGAGGATAGGATGTTGCCAACCCATAAAGTTGTGCAGGCCGCCATGCCTGGCAACGATTTCCGCCCCCGGGCGCAACATGAGGTGATAGGTGTTGGCGACAATCAGTTGGGCGGTGAGTTCTTCGAGTTCCGGGGGGCTGACGCCCTTGACCGTGCCATAGGTTCCAACGGGCATAAAAACCGGTGTCTGCACCTCACCGTGATTGAGCTGCATACGCCCACGGCGCGCCAGGCCATCTGTGGCCAACACCTCAAACTCAAAGCCCATCGTTGTTGTGCCGTTCCATGAACATAGCATCTCCGTAGCTGAAAAATCGATAGTCCTGCTCGATCGCGTGCTGATAGGCCTGCAGAACCTGCTCGCGACCGGCAAATGCACTGACCAGCATTAACAGGGTCGAGCGGGGTAAATGAAAATTACTGACCAGTGCCTCGACCACATGAAAACGAAAACCGGGGTAGATAAAGACGGCTGTTTCACCTTCGAAGGGCTTGAGTTCGCCATCGCCAGCCGCACTTTCCAGGGCCCGAACACAGGTCGTGCCGACAGCGACAACCCGCCCGCCACGGGCCTGAGTCGCCCTGACCTGCTCACACAATATCGCATCCACCCGCACCTGCTCGGCATGCATATGATGCCGGGCCGGATCACTTTCCCGTACCGGCTGAAACGTACCCGCACCAACATGCAGGGTTAAGTAACCAAGCTCTATGCCCTGGGCGGTCAATTGCGAGAACAATTCCGTATCGAAGTGCAGCCCGGCGGTCGGCGCGGCGATGGCCCCATCATGCTTTGCATAAACGGTCTGGTAACGATGTTCGTCATTTATGTCCGGCGCGCGGTGTATATAAGGCGGTAAGGGCAACTGACCCTGGGAAGCTAACAACTCCCCCAGGGAACTTTGACGCAAGCGTAACTCGAACAAATCGGCGTTCCGGCCCAGAACTTCAGCTTCCAGACCATTATCGAATGCCAGGCACGACCCAGGTTTGGGTGGTTTTGAAGCCCGTACATGGGCGCTGAAATGCCGTCCGCCGAAACCATCGAGGCTGCGCTCGAGCAACACCTCGACGCGACCGCCGCTGAGCTTATGTGCTGCCAGGCGCGCTTTGACCACCCGGGTATTATTCAGAACCAGTAAGTCCCCGGCTCTGAGGAGATCCGGTAATTGCCGAAATTGCATGTCCCGGCATCCTCCCTGCCCAGGGCGCAAATGCAGCAAGCGGCTGGCGCCTCGCAACGCAGGCGGTTGCTGGGCGATCAGATGCGCTGGCAGGTGATAATCAAATTCATCCATTTGCATGGCGCGCGATAGTAACAGTTCAGAGCCACATTCGCGGACACAACTGCTCCCGTCTAAATAGCTGCGCATAAATCCACTTCAGAAAACGCAGTGGGGTGCCCGCCAGCAAGAGGGAAGAAGTCCCTCACAAGACACGCCGTA
>CAZAWX010000001.1:41113-62341 GCA_964488985.1 uncultured Ectothiorhodospiraceae bacterium | reverse complement strand
ATTGCAATACACCCAAGGCCGGGGATTAGCGAAATGGCCGGAAAATCATGATCAGTTTGGGCAATAAAGTCAGTGCTGCCAGCAGGGCGATCAGCATGGCCAGGGCCGTCAGAAGACCAAAATAGATGGTGGGGATAAAGTTCGAAAGTACCAGAATCGAGAATCCGAAGATGATGGTGGTCGTGGTATAGAGCACCGCTTTGCCGATGGTGGCATGGCAGATGTGCAGGGTTTTTATGTAGTCACCATTGTGGGCGTATTCTTCCTTAAACCGGTAGATGTAATGAATGCCATTGTCCACGGCAATGCCGATGGTGATGGCGGCTATGGTAATGGTCATCATATCCAGAGGGATATTCAACCAGCCCATAATGCCGAGGACAACCAATGCGCCCATCAGGTTGGGTGCGATGCCAATTATGGCCAATGATACCGATCGGAACAGGATCAAGAACATAATGGCGATGCCGGCCATGACCACGCCCAGAGTTTTGATCTGGGATTTAAATAGACTTTGCAACATATTGTTGTAAAGCACCAGCAGGCCGGTGACGGTAACGTCCTTGGGTTTGAAGTTTAGTTTGGTGGTTAAATCATGATTGATTTTTGCCAGCAGACCGGCGCGACGCAGATCTTTTTGCGAGTCGAGTATCCGCATGAATATGCGGGCTTCATTGTGCTCAATCGATAAGTAAGGCTTGATAATCCTGTTTTTAATATCAGTTGGCACCCGTTTGTAAAGGACGGACAATTCCAGGCTGTCGAAGGGCTTGCCATCGTTCAGATCTTCTGCAACACGGATCACAGACGCCAGCGACTGGACTTTGCCTACCGCATCAAGGTGGTCGAAATAATCATGAACGGCTTTGATTCGATCGATCTTTTCCGGGCTGAACCAATAGGCAGGATTGGAGGCGAGTTCTTTGGCGAACTTGCGTTCCTCGGCAAGTTCTTCTGGCGTCATGGACGCAATGTCTTCAGCACTCAATTGTTCCTGGGGATTGTCAAATTTGAGGATCACTTCCAGAGGTGTGGTGCCCCCAAGTTGATCATCAATCAGTTTCAGGCCCTGATAAATTTCAGTGTCTTTGCTGAAGTAATTGATGAAACTGTTCTCAACTTTAAGTCGCGTGATGCCGGCAAAACTCACAATGGCGAGCAATACAGAGAGAATAATAATGCCGTAACCATGATGTTGCGTGAAATGTGCGAGTGCCCCGGGCAGGCGAAATTTACGCTCCTCTTTGCTGCCTTCCCGGGTTTTCCCCATCAGCATCAGGGCACTGGGCAAGAGCAGGAAGGAGGTGAGGAAACTGACCGCCAGTCCGGCACTCATCATCCAGCCAAAATCAATGACGGGTTTGATTTCACTGATGACCAAAGAACTGAACCCCATGATGGTCGTGAGGGTGGTGTACAGACAGGGATTGACCATTTTACGCACCGTCATGGACACCAACCGGTGTTGATCCTGGGTTGGTGAGTCCAGACTTAACTGCTTGTAGCGTACGATCAAATGGATGTTCATCGAGATGGTGATGATCAACATCAGGGCCAGAAAGTTGGAGGAAATGACAGTGACGTTCCAACCTGCAAACCCGAGCAGCCCGATCATCAGCACACTGGCATACCCGCAACTCAGCAAGGGCAGCACGATCCAGCGCATTTGGGCAAAAATGAACCGCAATACGATGATCAGAAAGATGAGGACACCAATCCCGAATGTCAGTAGATCATTTTTAACAAAACTCACCATGTCATCAGTGATCATGGGGACGCCGCCGAGATGTACAGGTCCGTACTGCTGATACGGGGCCATAACCTGGCGCAGTGCCACAACGATCCGATGGCGTTGCTCATTACTGGCTGTGTGTGCCGCGTGATACGCCGCTGTGGTTTTTCCCAGGCGCAGTATATCTTCTTTGCCAAGTGTTGATTCACGCTTGCGTGAGCGCAGTGCATCACGGGTTTTACGCAGTTGATTGAGGTTGGGGTTGTCTTGCAGGTTAATCAGCAGGGCTGCTGTTTCACCATTGCGGCTGATTAATAACCGGTTGTACAAAGGGCTGGTCAAGAGTTCTTGTTTGGCTTGCTGTGGATCGACTTTAGGCGATTCCAGTGTTTGGATATGATGGGCCAGTTCCGAAAGCGGAACATCTGAACTCTTGAGTAGTGGCACATCGAGAATACTGACAATGGAGTCAACGCTGGGGATTTGTTTAATGTCATGGCGTAGTTTTTTCAGCTGTGCCAGGGAAGATTTGCTGAACAATTCCTGCTTGGGGCTGAAGGTGACAATCAGCAGTTCCGGGCTGGGATAGCGCTCCTTGACCTGGCGGTAGAGTTCCAGATCCCGATCCGCTTCCAGCAGCAGTGAGTCGGCAGATGCGTCAAGGCGAAAATTCTGTGTCTGGTAGCCGAAAAAAGCCAGCAGACCAACAAGTACGAGCAGCACGATTTTCGGGTGCCCGAGGATGGCGCGATCATAGGCTCGTGACAATAACGCGCTCATTTGCAGGCTTGGGCCTTCATGGGTCTGGCAACATCCTTGTTCAGAGATGGACAATCCGCCGAAATCCTAGCAGAAATAATCGCTTATTCACATGCAGAATATGCCCCAGACATGTCAGTATAAATGAACGACACGAGCGGCCTTTGCAACACTGCCAGGTTGTTTACCAATACTGCATTGCACTGCTGTACAAGCCTTCCAGGTCCTCCAGGCTGACTTGAACGGGTGAGGTGGCCAGCAATCGTTGTTGGGCGTGAGCACCGGCAGCAAGATCGGGGATATCGGCCTCAGTGTAGTTCAGATCATGTAAGCCATTGGGAATACCACAGGCCTTCATCATTTTAATCATTTGCCTCGCCAGGCAATCTCCGGCCTCTTCCGGCGTGACACCATCGATTTTTGCGCCCAACAATTGTGCGACCTGTAGATGCCGTTCGGGGTTGCTGGCGCCGGTAAAACGGAACGCGGCCGGCGCATTCACCACCACTGAAATCCCATGTGGGCACAGGCAGTGATCCGTCGGCCAGCCTTCAGGATGGTAATCGTGAATCATCCCCGCCACTGAGTAACTCATGGCGTGCGGGATTTGTACCCCCGAATTACCAAAGCTGATTCCGGCCAGGGTTGCAGCATAGCTCATGGCGTTGCGGGCCTGGGCATTGTCGTTGCCGGTAACGGCATGAAGCAAAAATTCACCACCCAGGCGAATGGCCTCAAGGCTGCCGATATCGGAATGAGGATTGGCACCTTGATAAGGTGGCCGCAAGGAAGGTTCCGAAACCTGTTTACGGCGGGTGTAGGGCAGAGCCGTATAGCTTTCAATCGCGTGAGTCAGTACATCGAAGCCGGTTGCTGCGGTGACCAGTGGCGGAAGGCTATAGGTAAATTGCGGGTCAATGATGCCCAGGCTCGGTTTCAGGTGGCGCGATGAGATGCCGGTCTTAAGTTTATGGGTCAACAAATCAAAAACAGCCACGCCGGTCGATTCACTGCCGGTGCCTGAAGTGGTCGGACAGGCAATGTGAGGTAAAAGCGGACCAGGGACCGGCTGCCCCTGGCCGATAGGTTTGTTGACGTAATAGAGCAGATCGTTGGGGTGTGAGGCGAACAGATTGGCCGCTTTGGCGGTATCAATGACCGAGCCACCGCCGATGCTGATGAATCCATCAAACTGTCCCGCGCGAATGAAATCGGCAGCCGCGGCAAAGGATTCATTGGTGGGTTCCACTTCAGTGCGGGAATAAATTTCGACCTCAATCCCGGCCTTTTCCAAGGCTTTCAGTGCGGTTTGGAAAGGTTCTAAAGTAGCAACGATAGTGTCGGTAAAGAGCGCGACCTGTTGCATGCCCAGCGCCTTTGCATCGAAGCCGATTTCTGCGATGGCCCCGGGACCGAATTTTACCGGTCTTGGGTCGACAGTAAATATCGTTTCACAGCCTGCAGTGGGTTGATAGTGTGGAGTGAACATAGTATCTCCAGGTAAGTGGGCGGGACGTTATAAGTCTGATATTGCTTCATTGGTTTTCTCGTGGAGCTGAGCAAGGCAGGCCATTGTGGGTACCAGAAGCCGCCGTGAATCCATCCCTGGAGGCTTGGATGTGGCATCCCTGCCACATACACTTCTTATACCCACAACGGCCTGCCTTGCTCAGTTCCACTAAAAAACCAATGCATATCGTTTAATGTATCAAACGATATAGCAGTGGGGTTGACTCAAGCAAGCCTGTGGCCGGTCAGGATTAGGATAGGCTACAGCGGAACAGGGGATTCGGTTATTTAGTTCGTGCTATGTTCAGTGGCTAAGTGCCGTTGTCGACGCAGTTCGATGGGTGCCATCAATACCGTCAATAAAGGCGGCACCATGACCAGGGTCAGGACCGCCGACAGTGCCAATCCACCGACCACGACTGAGCCCAGTCCTCGGTACAACTCCGATCCGGCACCGGGAAACAGGACGAGAGGCAGCATGCCGAAAACGCTGGTGAGTGTTGACATGAAGATAGGCCGGATACGGTTTCGGGTGGCAGTGTCAATGGCGCTGATGGGATCCATCTGATCAGCGCGCAGATGATGCAGGGCTTGATGGACAATCAAAATGGCATTGTTGACGACGATGCCGATTAAAATGACAAATCCGAGTAATGTCAGCATGTCCAGAGGCTGAAATGTGGTGGTGTTAATCCAGGCCAGGCCCGCGACGCCACCGGCGGCGGCCACTGGTACCGATGTAAGGATGATTAACGGATAGATAAAACTCTCGAACAGGACCGCCATCACCAGATAGACCAGCGCCAGCGCCAGCAGCAGTTGAATCAGCATGGCATCCCAGGTTTGTTGCAGTTGATCAGCGGTTCCTGACATACCCAGTTTGACGCCCTCGGGTAACCCAGCCTCGGTCAAAGGCGCTATGACTTTTTCACGCAACGTGTCGAGGGCCGATTCCAATGGAATTCCAGGTGCCGGGCGAACTTCCAGGGTGACGGTGCGTTCGCGTTCACGGTGGCGGATTTCGGTTGGTCCCGATGTCATGATCACTTTAGCCAGAGAACTGACCGGGATGATGCGGCCATCGGGGGTGACCACGGGCAGATCGGCAATGCCCTGGGTCTGGGTGACAATTCCGGGTGGACCCTTGAGCGTTAAATCAACTCGCCGGGCACCGTTGCTGACTTCGCTGATGCGCAGTCCATCGTTAAAGGTGTCGATGGTTTCACCGAGTTCCCGTGCACTGATTTGATTGTCCGCAAGACGAACTCTGTTTGGCAGTACACGGATCTCCGGGGCACCGAGTTCCAGACCGGGATTGGGGCGGAATTGATTGCCTTTGTTCATGGGCAGTGCAACCACCAATTTGCCGACCGCACTCAATGTGACCTTGAGCACGGCGTTCAAATCCGGACCGGAGATATCCAGGTCAATTTTCCGCCCCGAACCGATACCGCGACCAAAGATGGAGGGTTGGTTGATGAAGCCGAAGGTGCCGGGTTCAGAGAAAACCGGGTCGTGCAGTACTGGAATCAACTCAGCGGCCCGTTGCGGTTGTTCTGCTGCGGCGCCAACAAAGGTAGTGGCACGGGTAGCGACAAAGAAAAATCGATTTATTTTAGGCGCTTCTCCGGGTTTGGATTCAGGGCCTGAGACTGAAGACCAAAGTGGGCGTGTGGCATTTTCCACCTGCTGGGCAATTTTACTCATGGTAGCCAGGTTATACCCGGGTGGCGGGATGACGATGCCGAATACAAGATTGCGGTTGCCCTCGGGTAAATATTCGAGTTTGGGCAGATAGTGAACGGCAAATATCCCCGCCCCGGAGACCATGCTGGCGACCACTAATACGGCCAGAATTTTGCTGCGAATCACTCGTGAGACAAAGGCCATCACCAGATAGACAAACATACCCGCCAGGGCATCGATAATGGGCAAATGCAGGCGAGTGAATTGGGTTTGTGTCGAAGCATGGCCACGTTGTTTAAACAAAAATTTTGTCAGGGCCGGGATGACGGTGATCGAGACCAGTAAAGACAGGCTTACCGAGACGGAAATGGCCACGGCGATATCTCTGAACAACTGGCCGACTTCCAGATCCAACACCATGATGGGAATAAAGACGATGACAGTAGTGAGGGCTGAGACCAGCACGGCGCCCCAGACCTGACGGGCGCCCTCGTAGGCTGAGTAGGTACTGTCATGGCCTTCTTCACGGAGCCGATAGATATTTTCCAGAACCACAATCGCCGCATCAACGACCATACCGACGGCAAAGGCGAGGCCAGCCAGAGAGATGACATTGATGGAGCGCCCGAGAGCGGCCATCGCCACGAAGGCACCAATCACTGAGACCGGAATGGCGATGGAGATAACCACAGTGGCGCGAATGGATCGCAGGAAAAGCAATAACAAAAAGGCCGCCAGACTACCGCCGACCCAGATATTCTGACGTACCAGTTCAATAGCGGAATTAATGTAAACGGTTTCGTTATAGACTTGTCTGAGAACCAGGCCATTACGCGGAACCTGATCGGCATTGAGTTCTGCAAGCGCCGCCTTAATCCCAGCCATGGTTTCAATAACATTGGCGCCGGTCTGGCGTTTGGCATTGAATGCAATCGCATCCTCACCAAGGAAGCGGATACTCGCGGTGGGTTCCTTATAACCGTATGCGACCAGGGCAATGTCACCGAGCGTGACTCTGGCGCTACGCCCGGTTACCGGGTCGGTGCTTGATCGAATGACCACTTCACGCACTGCATCAAGACTGTTCAGTTCGCCTTCAGCGCGGACTACATAACGACGTTTTCCTTCTTTCACGTCGCCGGCTGAAACCGAAGCGTTGGCGGCCCGTAAAGCCCGCACCACTTCGCTTACGGTCAGGTGATAACGTGCCAGTACTTGTGGTGTGATAGTGATTTGGACTTCCTGTTCACTGCCACCGAAATAGCTGACCTGACTGACACCCGGGACCCGTTCGAGGCGATCCTTGATGACATCTTTAATGAAATCTCCATAACTGTGTATCGGTTGTGTGTTGCCCGCTTGACGGGTGATGATGAACCAGCCTATGGGGTTATCTTCGCTGCCGGCTGTATCCAGAATGGGTTGATCGGCCTCTGCCGGGTAACCGGTTACGCGATCAAGGCGATTGGAGACCAGTAACAGCGCACGATTCATGTCTGTGCTGACATTGAATTCCAGGGTCATTCTTGCCCGGCCCTGTTCCGAACGACTGGTGAGGGTATGCAGACCCTCCAGGCCCGCCATCTGTTCTTCCTGGCGGTTAATGATTTCCCGTTCAACTTCCGCCGGTGCTGCACCGGGCCAATTGGTGGTTACAGTGATGACCGGGCGATTTACATCCGGTGCCAATTGAATCGGGATCCGTTCCAGAGCCACCAGACCGAACAGGACAATCATGAGAACCGCACTGATCACCGCGATGGGGCGGTGAATGGCGAGGTGAATAAGGTTCATGCCGGAATCAGGAACCGTCGCCGACACGGACGGGCTGATTCGGGCGCAGACGCTCATTGCCACGCACCACCACGTTGTCCCCTTCGCGTAAGCCTGATAGAACCTCGAAACGGTTCCCCAGTGCGGGACCAAGTTGAACCGGGCGCAACTTCGCACGCCCTGTTTCGATCACGAACACACTGGTTCGTCCGGCATTGCGATTGATGGCGTCCTTGCTGACGGTGAGCAGGTTGCGGGCGGCGCCGACAGGGATTTTTACTGTGGCGCTCTGGCCCTCTGCGAGGGTCAGTTTGGCGTCGCCGAAATCGGGTACAAATCGTACGGCCCGGGTTCGTGTCTGGCGATTCTCATCTGGAATGACACTGCGCACCGTGGCGGGATAACGTTTCCCATCATCCAGGTCCACACTGACCTCAGTGCCAGGCTTGAGTCCGACCAGACGCTCAAAGGGGACATCGGCTTCAACTTCCATGTGGGTATTGGCCAGCAGCCGGATCAGTGCTTCACCGGGTTTGGCATAGGCGCCGGTCTCTTTTAACCGTCGTATGACAACACCTGCGTAGGGAGCCTGGACGCGCGTGCGCCGCAGGTTAATTTCAGCCAGTTTCAAGGTCACGTTGGCGACGTGTACAGCAGCCTCGGCCTCGTGCACCTGAGCGGCGACAATTGCTTGTGCCTGTACGGCATCATCGAACTGGGCTTTGCTGGTGGACCGGGTGTTTTTGAGTGCCGCCAGGCGTTCACGCTCCTGCCGCGCCAGAACCAGCCGGGCGCGCACGGTTGCCACTCTGGCTCTGGCTTCAGACAGCCTTGCACGTGCCAAATCGCGTTGCGCAACGAAAATCTCATTGTCGATGACTGCAATTTCCTGATCTTGCTCCAAGCGGTCGCCGACCTGAATTTCCATTGACGCGATGGCGCCTGCAACCTGAGCGGCAACCTCACCGGCACGGCGTGCCACCAGGCGGCCTATGACCGGTACTGTTTCATTCTGGGTTTGCCGTTGCACACGATCCGCTTTGACCAATGCGTCAGGTTCCTGGGCGTTGGCCGCCAGGGATGCCAGCAGGGATACCACCAGGAAAAGGCTCAGATGGAGCGCAATGCGTCTAATACTGCTGATGACTGGGTTCATGGTTACCGCAGGGGCTGTCAAGGGAAAGCTGTCTGCGCTGCATGATAACGTGATTTACCTCCATACGCCGGGGCAGTCTATCCCAGTATTTCAGCGGCGCAGTATTAAATTGCCGTACCTTTGCGAACGATCACAGGCACGACAAGTGTATTTGCCATTGGTGGGTTTCCAGTTCGTGTTCGATACTGAACTGCGCATCGAAGTCCGTAGATACCCATTCATCAGCGAGTGTTTCAGCGACGATAAACGCATGATGATCGGCAATTGCAGCTTCGACGCCGGTATCGCCGCTAATACGCAGGCGAATTCTGTCAGATACCTCCAGTCCCGCCTGTTTGCGTGCGTCCTGTACGGTGCGCACCAGTTCCCTGGCAAGACCCTCGCGTTCGAGTTCCGGACTCAATTTTGTTTCCAGACCGACCAGATAGCCCTGTTCCTCGGCACAGGCATATCCTTGTGCCGAACCGGTCTCGACCAGAACATCTTCCGCGTTCAGATTTAATTCCTGCCCTGCGGCGGTGATCGTAAAGCCGGTACCGGCCGCAACAGCGGCAGCGATGGCTGCGCTGTCTGCACTGGCAAGGGCTTCACGTATTGCCGGAATCAACTTGCCATAGCGTTTACCCAGGCGGGGCAGGTTCGGTTTGAGGCGATAGCTGACCAAACCCGCATCCTGGGCCAGAATCTCCAATTGCTTGACATTCAATTCTTCGAGGATCTGATCGCTATGGCTGCGAACTGCTGCTGCCTCAGCATCCCCTGGAACCCTTACCAGCAGTCTTGACAATGGCTGTCGTACGCGAAGCCGGGTCTGATTGCGGGCCGCACGCCCCAGATAGACGACTTGCTGTACGACTGCGAATTCGTCGATCAGCTGTGGGTTGACCTTACTTGTATCGACCTCGGGCCAGGAACACATATGGACACTGATCGGGGCATTTCGGTCCAGTGTACGGACCAGATTCTGGTAGACCGCTTCGGCGATAAAAGGCATAAACGGTGCCATCAAGCGGTGGACCACATTCAGGCATTCATACAGCGTCAGGTAGGCCGATTGTTTGTCACGCCCAGGGGCAGCCTTCCAGAACCGGCGGCGGTTGCGGCGGATATACCAGTTGGAGAGAAGATCGACAAACGTTTCGATAGCCTTACCCGCATTCAGTGCATCATAGCGGTCGAGGCAATCAGTGGTTGTGCTGACGGTGTCCTGTAACAAGGCCAGAATCCAGCGATCTATCTCTGCGCGTTCGCCAATGGCGATGTCTGTGTCGAGATTAACCTTGTCCAGACGCGCGTACATGGTGAAAAAACCGTAGGTATTCCAGAACGTGTTAAGGAAACTCGCGGCGACGTCGCGAACGATTCCGACAGAAACACGCTTTTGTACGTCCGGGGCAATACGGGCAATGAAATACCAACGCAGAGCATCGGCACCGACCGTGTCGAAGACATCATAAGGATTGACAATATTGCCCTTGGACTTGGACATCTTTTTGCCATCCTGATCGACGATATGGGCCAGACAGATGACATTACGGTAGGCAACCGAATCCGATACCAGGCTGGCGATGGCATGCAGGGTATAAAACCAGCCGCGGGTCTGATCAATTGCCTCGACGATGTAATCGGCCGGAAAATGATCGGCAAATGTCTCCTTGTTTTCAAAGGGATAATGCCATTGCGCGTAAGACATGGCCCCGGAATCAAACCAGCAGTCGATGACCTCCGGGACGCGCTGATACTCACGCCCGTTATCTGGATGGGTAAAGCGGACGTCATCAATCGCCGGGCGGTGCAAGTCTGTTTGCGCAAGCTCACGCCCGGTCAGTTGTTCCAGTTCCGCCACAGATCCGATGCAGATGAAGTCTCCTTCGCCATCGGTCCACACCGGTAACGGCGTGCCCCAGAATCTTTCTCGGGATAATGCCCAATCAATATTATTTTCCAACCAGTTACCGAAGCGCCCGTCGCGAATATTGGCCGGAACCCAGTTAATGGTTTTGTTCAGCGCCACCATTTTGTCGCGGAAAACACGGGTGCGGATGTACCAGGCATTTTTAGCGTAGTAGATCAGCGGATCCCCGGTACGCCAGCCATGCGGATAGTTATGGCGACAGGTCTCGGCGCGAAACAGCAGGCCGCGTTGTTTGAGGAGTTCGGTCAGGACAGGATCTGCATCCTTGAAAAACATGCCTGCAACCGGAGTGACGGCAGGCAGAAAGCAGCCATCCATACCCACCCCGTGCACAACAGGCAGACCGGCGGACTGGCCGAGGGCTAAATCATCGACACCATAGGCTGGCGCTGTATGAACAATACCCGTGCCGTCTTCGACAGTGACAAAATCGGCACTGAGGACCCTGCAGACGTCACCCTCAACGTCCAGGTAATCGAACAATCGTTCATAGTGCAGTCCGAGCAGATCTTTGCCTTTGACCGTTTTAGTGACGCGCCCCGGATCCTCACCCAAAACCGCGCAAACTCGATCCCTGGCGAGGATTAATGTCTCCTCGCCGGTGTCAATGTAGACATAGTCGAGATCCACATGCACTGCCAACGCCAGATTTGAAGGTAGTGTCCAGGGAGTGGTCGTCCAGGCCAGAAACGAGGTGTTTCCTGTATCAAGGAGTCTGAAGCGGATATAGACGGAAGGGTCTTCAACCTCCTTATAGCCCTGGGCGACTTCATGGGATGACAAGGTGGCGCCAATGCGTGGATCGTAAGGAACGACCTTGTAGCCTTGATACATCAGATCCTTGTCCCAGATGACCTTCAACAGGTGCCAGACGGACTCAATGTAATCATTATTCAGGGTGTAGTAGGCATCCTTCATATCGACCCAGAAACCCATGCGCTCTGTCATTTGTTCCCAATCACTGATGTAACGCATGACCGATTCACGGCAGCGGCGGGTAAATTCGTCGATGCCCACTTCGGTTTCAATTTTGCTTTTGTCGAAAATCCCGAGTTCTTTTTCAACCTCATGTTCTACCGGCAGGCCATGGGTATCCCAGCCCGCTTTACGCAGGCAGTGAAAGCCACGCATGGTTTTGTAGCGCGGGTATAAATCCTTGAACGCCCGGGCCAAGACGTGATGAATGCCGGGCTTGCCGTTGGCGGTAGGGGGTCCGTCGTTCCATGTGTATAAGGGATTCCCCTCGCTGGCATCGAGGCTGCGTTTGAATACGTCGTGTTCGCGCCAGAAGCTCAGGACCTGCTGTTCAAGCTGTGGACCGTCATAACGGCCGTCAATCTCATCAAATTTCATGGGCGGCGATTTTACCGAGACGGCTAACAAAGGCAATGATAAGAGGCAATGAATTCGATTATTTTGAATTAAAGAGTGCGAATCAGGTCAAATATATGCTCTGGCAAGTCTGCTATGGTTAGTTCTGACAATGCGCCTTGTGCGAGATTTGTCCGGGTGAAATTTATTGTTGAGGAGTGAACGTTGAAACATTCATTTGCGATTGTGGCGTTAGCCAGTGTGATCGTGCTTGCTGGTTGTCAGGAAGTGCGCAATGAGCAGGTTGGCACGGGAGTAGGCGCCGCTCTGGGTGGTTTGCTCGGCGCCCAGGTCGGTGGTGGAAAAGGCAAAATTGCAGCTGCGGTGGTAGGGGCCCTGGCCGGCGCGTATCTGGGCGGCAATATTGGCAAGACCATGGATCAGGTGGATAGACAAAAAGCCAACCAGAGCCTGGAAAGAACCCCGACCGGCAAGACCACCTCCTGGCGTAACCCAGATAGTGGCAACAGTTATGCGGTAACCCCGACCCGCACCTATCAGTCCGGATCCCGTCCGTGCCGGGAATATTCCACTGAAGCATGGATTGATGGGCGCAAGGAAACCGTTACCGGTACCGCCTGCAGAGACAGTAACGGTAACTGGCGCTCAAGCTGAAGCATTCATTGATTGCACTGTCAGGGAGGCACGCAGAGATTGATTTTGTTGATCCCTGTGTTTTTGTCTGTGTTTTTGCCTTTCTTTCCTGAGCATGCGTGTTTATGATTGTCCGGGTAGGGTGCTTGGGGAGCAAGTACGTGCCCGATGTCTGGAACATCCGAAGATACTTAATACTTTTCCACCGATAAATTGCCAACGATACAAGCGCAACTATTGGTATATCAATAACACAAACGACCGTCTGAAGTAGGGAGAAATGCATGGCTAAAGTCACCGCGATAAGAGAGCCGATGACCAAAACACAGCTCTTATCCTCGCTCGCCGAAGAAACCGGCCTGTCCAAAAAACAATGCAGCCTTGTTCTTGATGAACTGGCTGGTGTGATCCACCGTCACCTGAAAAAACGTGGCGCTGGAACATTCACCATGCCTGGGCTGATGAAAATTAAAACTCAGCGCAAACCAGCGGTGCGTGCACGCAAGGGGACAAATCCGTTTACCGGAGAGGAAACCATGTTCAAGGCCAAACCTGCCCGAACTGTGGTTAAGGTTCAGCCGCTGAAGGGTTTGAAAGATATGGTTGACTGACTTGAGCAAGTAACCACTGCTGCGGGTTTTAGTAATAAAATCCGCGATTAAAAACCCGCGACAGATCTGCCGCGGGTTTTTTATTTGTTCACTTATGGGGGTTCACTTATGGGGGTTCATTTATATGGAATTTAAATATTGCGCAGCAATTCGTTGATGCCGATTTTTCCAAGCGTTTTTTCATCAACACGTTTCACAATGACGGCACAGTATAGACTGTGAGTGCCGTCACTGGCAGGCAAGTTGCCGGAAACTACGACTGAGCCGGCAGGGACACGTCCGTAACTGATGACCCCGGTTTCCCTATCGTAGATGCGGGTTGAGGCGCCGATATAAACACCCATTGACAGTACGGAACCATGCTCGATAACCACGCCTTCAACCACTTCCGAGCGAGCACCGATAAAGCAATTGTCTTCAATAATGGTTGGCCCAGCCTGTAGGGGTTCGAGAACACCGCCGATGCCGACGCCGCCTGACAGATGGACATTCTTGCCAATTTGCGCACAGGAACCTACTGTCGCCCAGGTATCGACCATGGTCCCGGAGTCCACATAGGCCCCCACGTTAACGTACGATGGCATCAACACCACGCCGGGGGCGATGTAAGAACCACGGCGAGCCACAGCCGGTGGCACCACCCGCACGCCGCTGCCGATCAAATCCTCATCACTCATGACGCCAAATTTGGATTGGACTTTATCAAAATAACGTGTAAATCCTCCCTCAAGGGGGATGCTGTCATATAAACGGAAAGACAGGAGCACCGCTTTTTTTAGCCACTGATTGACTTCCCACTGGTCATCAATTTTTTCCGCGACCCGCAACACGCCTTTGTCGAGCAGGTCCAAGGTTGTATCGACGGCCAAACGGATCTCCCGATGTTCATCTCCTGGGGTCAGTGCAGCACGCTGTTCAAATGCAGCGTCGATAGTTTCTTGCAGATCCTTCATCCGCTGTCTCCACAATGGACTGAAAGGCTGATCCTAACAGGAACATCCCAAGGGAGGGTAAACATCAGTTTACGGACCATGTTCATGCAGAGCCCAGCGCACATGTTCCCGGATCAGTGCTGAAGTACCGTCACAGCGTGAACGTAAAGCGGCCAGTACAGCGTCGGTAGTGGGTGCGTTGCCCAGGGCAATGGCGATATTGCGCATCAGCCGTTCATGGCCGATACGGCGGATGGCGGATCCCTGCAGACGTTGATTGAACTCGCTCTTGGTCCAGGCGAACAGATCCACCAGTGTGGCGCTGTCCAGGCCATGCCGTGGATTGAAATCTTTTTCGGCACTGGTGCGGGCGAAGCGATTCCACGGGCACACCAATTGACAGTCGTCACAACCGTATATGCGGTTGCCCATGGGACGGCGCAGGGGTTCGGGTATGACGCCGGCAAATTCAATGCTGAGGTAGGAAAGACAACGTCTGGCATCCAGTTGGTAAGGCGCCGTGATGGCTGCTGTAGGACAGACCTTGATGCAGGCATCACAGGTGCCGCAGTGGTCGGCTTCCTGGTGGCCTTCGGGTAAAGGAATGTCGGTATAGAGTTCAGCGAGAAAGAACCACGAACCGGCACTGCGGTTGATGAGATTGGTGTGCTTGCCAAGCCAGCCAAGTCCGGCATTGCGTGCCAGGGGTTTTTCCATCACTGGGGCACTGTCGCTGAATGCCCGATAATTGAACGGGCCAATTTGGTCTTGAATTTTGTCCGCCAGTTTTTGTAGCCGAGTCCGTAACAGTTTGTGGTAATCGCGTCCCAGGGCATACCGGGAAACATAAGCCAGACAAGGATCATCAAGTACCTGCTGAGCGTCCATGCCGGTTTGTGGCCAGTAATCCATGCGCACACTGATGACGCTGACGGTGCCCGGTACCAGTTGTTCGGGGTGACTGCGCATTGATCCATGGCGTTGCATCCACTGCATCTGCCCATGGCGGCCCGCAGCGAGCCACTCGAGCAGGCGCGCTTCATCGGCAGCCAGATCAATACCGCTGAATCCTACCTGTTGGAAGCCCAACGCGTTGGCCCAGCCTTTGATGCGCGTAGCCAGTGACAAATCCTGCATAATGACGACCAGAGAGCCTTGTTACGGGGGTGCTTTAATCAGGGTCCAACAGGACATGAATATGTGGCACGGTGACCTTACTGAAATGTGCGTGGTGATACAATCTTGAGGCAGGTCCCGACCTGGCAGGAGACTTGACCTGTGGCGTGCACGGATATGTGCTTGAAAACTGTCGCGGGACGCGTTATTCCGTTATTCTTAGCTGTTCCTTTATCGACAGCTTGGAGCGTGTCATGCGGGCATTTACGACTCTGGACGGTTTGGTGGCACCCATCGATCAGGCCAATGTGGATACGGATGCAATCATCCCAAAACAGTTTTTAACCTCTATCAAGCGTAGTGGTTATGGTCCGAACCTGTTCGACGAATGGCGTTATCTGGATCACGGCGAGCCTGGTATGGATAACAGTACCCGGCCCTTGAATCCGGATTTTGTGTTGAACCAGGCGCGTTATCAAGGCTGCGAAATTTTGCTCGCAAGGCGTAATTTTGGCTGTGGCTCAAGCCGTGAGCACGCTCCCTGGGCATTGTATGATTTTGGTGTCAAATGTGTCTTGGCGCCGAGTTTTGCCGATATTTTCTATGCCAATTCTTTTAAAAATGGCTTGTTGCCGGTACGACTCAGCGAAGTCGAGATGGAGATCTTGTTTCAGCAAATTGAAGCACAGCCTGGCTATCGGCTGCAGATCGATCTGAATGCCCAGACCGTCACTCCCCCGGACGGGGTGGTATTGCATTTTGATGTTGACCCTTTCCGCAAGGACTGCCTGCTCAATGGCCTGGACGAAATTGGCCTGAGTCTGCAACAGCGCTACCAAATTCAGGATTATGAATCCCGCCGAGCCCTTCAGGCACCCTGGTTGTTCCCGGACCGGCACTGATCGATAGGATTAAAACAAAATGGAATTACGAACATGAGTGCAAAAATTTTACTCTTGTCAGGAGATGGTATCGGCCCGGAGATTACGGCGCAGGCCAGAGCTTTGTTGGAGTTGCTGGTCTCGAGTGGAGCCATTGATGCCGAACTTGATGACGCTCTGATCGGTGGCGCGGCTCTGGATGCCTGTGGGGATCCTTTGCCGGCCGAGACACTGGCCAAAGCCCGGCTCGCGGACGGTCTGTTATTTGGTGCTGTGGGCGGCCCAAAATGGGATGGCGTTGAGCGAAATTTACGCCCGGAAAGCGGGTTACTGCGTCTACGTGCAGCACTTGGTGTATTTTCTAATTTACGTCCGGCCATCACCTATCCGCAGTTGGTGCAGGCATCGAGTTTGAAGGCCGATAAGGTCAGTGGTCTGGATCTGATGATCGTTCGCGAACTGACCGGGGGCATTTATTTTGGCGAACCCAGAGGTGTGAGGACCATTGCGGACAATGAGCGGCAAGGTTTCAACACCATGGTCTACGCTGAGTCCGAAATTGAACGGATCCTGCGGGCCGCATTTGCCATTGCACAACGCCGTGCTGGCCGGCTGTGTTCAGTCGACAAAGCGAATGTGCTCGATGTCAGTGTCCTGTGGCGTGAGGTGGCTGAGCGAGTGGCTCGGGATTTTCCACAGGTTGCACTGACGCATATGTACGTGGATAACGCCGCCATGCAGTTGGTGCGTGAGCCAAAGCAGTTCGATGTTATCGTCACCGGAAATTTATTCGGCGACATACTCTCCGATCTTGCCTCCATGCTGGCGGGATCCATTGGCATGTTGCCCTCCGCATCTCTGGATGCGGCGGGTAAGGGGTTGTATGAACCGATACACGGTTCGGCACCGGATATCGCCGGTCAAAATAAAGCCAATCCATTGGCAACACTATTGTCCGTCGCCATGTTGTTGCGTTATTCCCTGGCTGACGAAGCTACGGCGCTGCGTATTGAGCGGGCTGTGGGCAGTGTTCTCGAACAGGGCCTGCGCACCGCGGATATCATGGCCCCCGGTTGTCGTTGTGTCGGCACCCGGGAGATGGGCCAAGCCGTGCGTGATGCACTTTGAGTTTACTGACGAGACACAGGTCATGAGTAACAAATACAATGTGGCGGTCGTTGGTGCCACCGGCGCGGTTGGTGAGGCAATGATCGAGATCCTCGAGCAGCGGGATTTCCCCGTCGATACGCTTTATCCATTGGCAAGCGAGCGTAGTGCCGGCAGCAGAATCATGTTCCGGGGCAAGTCACATACGGTACAGCTTGTGGAGGGCTTTGACTTCAGGAAAACGCAGATTGCCCTGTTTTCTGCTGGTGCGGGTATTGCCGAAATCTATGCACCCAAAGCGGGTGATTGTGGCTGTGTGGTGATCGATAACAGCTCTCAATTTCGTTATGACGAGGATATTCCTTTGGTGATTCCAGAGGTCAACCCACAGGCCACAGCGCACTACAAAGGCCGGAATATCATCGCCAACCCGAACTGTTCAACGATTCAGATGCTGGTGGCACTGAAACCCATTCAGGATGCGGTCGGTATTGATCGCATCAATGTCTGTACCTACCAGGCTGTTTCGGGAACCGGCAAAGAGGCGATGGAGGAACTTGCGGCGCAGACGGCCGCGCTGCTCAACTGCAAAGAAACCAAAGCCGAGGTTTATCCGCAAACCATTGCCTTCAATGTATTGCCCCAGTGCGATATTTTTATGGACAACGGCTACACCAAAGAAGAAATGAAGATGGTTTGGGAGACGCACAAAATTCTGGCTGACGAGACAATTCGGGTGAACCCGACAGCAGCTCGAGTGCCCGTATTTTATGGCCATTCCGAGGCCGTACACATTGAGACCAAAGCAAGGATAAATGCGCAACAGGCCCGGGAACTGTTAGCTGACGCTGCGGGTATCGTGGTGGTCGATGAAGCTCGGGATGGAGGTTATGCGACACCTACCAGCCATGCTGTAGGTACCGATCCGGTCTATGTCAGTCGCATACGCGAAGATTTATCACACGAAAATGGACTGAATATGTGGGTTGTTTCGGACAATGTTCGCAAAGGGGCTGCATTGAATAGTGTTCAAATCGGTGAAATTTTGGTAAAAGACTATCTATAAGCTATAGTTAGTCGTGAATTATAAAGGGAATTCTTACATTCAGACCATAACTTACGAAAACCAAAAGGTTTTCAGAGACAGGGCGATGTTTGGATGCTTTGAATTTATTGGAGACCGCCGCGGCGCCGGTCGGTCTGGGGACGACCACTCGAAGATGCACTCATGAGTCGAAAATCAACCCTGGCGATAGCAATCGCCGCGTTGTTGGCGCCTACAGTAGCAGGCGCCCTTGGAATTGGCGAAATACAGGTCAATTCAGCACTGAATGAGCCACTCCAGGCGCGCATACCCGTGCGTGGAGCGAGCACAGAAGATTTTGGCAATTTGCGGGCGAGACTCGGCAGCCAGGAACAATTTGCACGGGCCGGCTTCGACCGGCCGTTCGTACTGACGAGATTAAGATTTAAAGTTGTCGAAACCGGCAATGCCAATGGCTACATACTGGTCACCAGCAAGGGTCCTGTTGCCGAGCCATTTCTAAATTTCCTCATCGATGTGACCTGGCTGAACGGGCATGTCATCCGTGAGTACACGCTGCTGCTTGATCCTCCGGTGTATGGTGCGGCAATAAATCGTGCCACAGAAAATCAGATCGCTACAGTCAAAACATTGACCGCTGATGGTGCACCTACAGCGGAAATCAAAAAACAGCCGCCCAAAGTAGTAAAGCCTGCCGTGACGACCCAGGTAGCTACTGCCCCGGCGATTCAGGCAGTGACTTCATTCGGTCCGGTCAAAGATGGTGAGACATTGTGGTCTATCGCCTCGACCGTGCGGTCATCAACGACTGTCAGCATTCAATCGATGATGTTGGCCATACTGAAGGCCAATCCTCAGGCGTTTACCATTGACAATGTCAATGCACTACGCACGGGTTCAGTGTTACGTATCCCGACTGCCAGTGAACTGCGCAAGAGCAAAGCGCAAGCGCTCGCTGAGGTCTCGAGTCAACATGCGCTGTGGCAGGAATATCGACAATCCACTGGCGCTCCAACAACTGAGCCTGCTACAGCAGGGCAGGTGGTTGCCAAGGCCATGGTACCGGCAGCCAAGAGTACCGGAGTTGCCGCCTCGACAGCAGACGGTGGTGAACTCAAGCTTTTGGCTGGCAAGTCCAAAGGTTCCGGGACTGGCAGTGGTGAAGAATTGCAATCACTGCAGGATGAATTGTCGGTGGCCCGGGAACAGGCAGATGCCGCAAAAAGTGAAAATCAGGATCTGCAGGGCAGGTTACAAAAAGCGGAATCCATCGTTGGCGACTTGAATCGCCTGGTGGATTTGAAAGAAGAACAACTGGCGGCATTGCAGGCGCAACTGGCTGCAAAACAGACAGAACAGCAAGCAGTCGACTCTGCGCCAAAGGTTGAGCCAAAGGTTGAGCCAAAAGCCGAGCCAAAGGCCGTGCAAAAGACCGAACCAAAGCCAAAGCCAAAGCCTGTCATCGCCCCACCACCTCCCACCTCTGTTATGGACGACATAAATGGCCTGTTGCCGGTGCCACTATGGACCTTGCTGGCGGGATTCGGGGCACTGTTGGTGGCCCTGGTTGGCTTTGTACTCAGGCGCAAACGCAAAGCTCGTGACAGTGTCGAGGTTGAATCAACGGCGTCAGCCACCGATGAAACGGTGCTGGCTCAGGACTCAGGTGAGGAGGCGACTGAAAGCAATGAGTTGCTTGATGACGACGCCATAACTGAAGTGCCGAAGGTCCCCGCAGCCGCAAGCCTTGGAGCAGATGATGCCACAGTCGTTGCGGCCACATTACAAGATACAGGCGAAGCTGAGGACATATCAGCCGATGTTACCGAATTACCGGCTGAAAAAGCAGAATCAACTGGCAAAATGGCGGCACTGGACAGTGGGCCTGTAGAGGATGATCCCCTGGCTGAGTTCAACGTTTATCTTGCCTATGAGAGCTTTGATCAAGCTGAACAATTAGCCCGCAATGCGATTGCTTCAGCTCCAGACCGACATGATTACAAGGTTAAACTGCTTGAAGTATTTTACGCCTCGAAGAACCTCCCGGCTTTTGCGGCCGCGGCGCGGGAACTTCAGGACGCGGTTGGTGAGGATCACGAATATATGGCACAGGCCAAGGGTTGGTGGTCTGACCTTGGTGCCGGGCGGGAGCTTTTCTCTGAAGGTGGTGATACTGGTATCGATGCCGATCAGGACGATGTCTTTGATGTGACTGCATTAGGTGCCGGTGCAGGAGCCGAAACAGGCCTTGACTTTGACCTCGGTGCTGGCCCCGGTAGCACCGATGAAGATGACGGCAGCAGCCTGGATTTCGACCTTGGAAGTTTAGGTGACACGGGTTCAGTGACAGCAGGCAGTGATGCAGATTTGGATTTTGACCTTGGTGGCCTGGGGGATGCCGGTGCTGTGGAGCCTGCGGCAGGT
Organism: uncultured Ectothiorhodospiraceae bacterium; assembly: GCA_964488985.1. Taxonomy (GTDB): domain Bacteria; phylum Pseudomonadota; class Gammaproteobacteria; order HK1; family HK1; genus CAZAWX01. Next base: position 41,730 of record CAZAWX010000001.1, on the reverse strand, counting down.
GAGCCGGAAACAGGGTTGGATTTTGATTTGGGGGGAATGGATTCAGGTACGACTGACGATTCAGCAGTTGATACCAGCGGTGATTTGGATTTCGATCTGGGTGGCTTGGGTGAGGCTGAGAGTTCAGTCGCAGCCCAGGCTCCGGCCGCGGCAAGTGCAGAGGACTCTCAGGCGAGCGCCAGTGATCCTGGACTGGACTTTGATCTTGGCGGTACGGGGGAAACACCTGCTGCAACTGAAGATGTAACGTCAGCAACTGATTCCGGTTTGGATTTCGATCTTGGCGACACCGGCGCTGATAATGCGGTCGCAATTGCTGATGCGGCAACGGAGGTTAACGAGGATCTGGACCTTGATGCCGATCAGGCGTCAGGTGTTGCAGACAGTGCAGATCAGGATATGGATCTGGATTTTGATCTGAGCGACACAATGACCGTGGCCGGTTCACTTACTGGTAGTCCCTCACCGGAATCGGAGCAGGAAGCTGACGCAGGATTGGAGATAGATGCGGCGTCAGAGGACTTGGGTCTGGATTTGGATCTGGGCACCACGGATGGTGAATCTGACGCAGGATTGGAGATAGATGCGGCGTCAGAGGACTTGGGTCTGGATTTGGA
>CAZAWX010000001.1:38611-41013 GCA_964488985.1 uncultured Ectothiorhodospiraceae bacterium | reverse complement strand
TGAATCTGCTGAATCTGCTGAGTCAGGTGGTGATGATGACGATGTTGAAGTGGATATGGATGCCACAGTGTTTTCATTGCCCGATCTTCCCAAGCCGCCTGGTGTGGATGAGGAAGAAGATGACAAGACCCTGGTGCTGGGACGCTCTGAGGGAGCCGGTTCGGTTGACGACATGCAAACCAAGTTGGATCTGGCACAGGCTTATATGGAAACCGGTGATATTGAGGGTGCACGTAATCTGCTCGGTGAAGTGATGGCCCAGGGCAGTGATCTGCAGCAGGCCACCGCCCGGGAGATGTTAACCAAGCTCGCCTGATACTCTGTCACAGACAGATGCGTATCGCCGTTGGGATTGAGTACGATGGGCGTCACTTCCATGGCTGGGAAACTCAGCGTAATGGTGAGACGGTACAATCTGTACTTGAATCCGCACTGGGGAAAGTTGCAGACACACCCGTGCACACGATTTGTGCCGGCCGCACCGATAGTGGTGTGCATGCGCTTGGTCAGGTCGTTCATTTTGATGTACAGATGCATCGTGACGAACGGGCATGGATTCGCGGCAGCAATAGTTACCTGCCCGAATCAGTCAGCGTAATCTGGGCACACCGGGTCAGTGATTCATTTCATGCCCGCTTCAGTGCCCAGCGCAGGTATTACAGGTACATCATACTCAATCGTGATGTCCGCCCCGGGGTCCTCAATGGGCGTGTCACCTGGGCCTATCAGAAACTCGACGAACAGGCCATGGCCAGGGCCGCCCTGGCGCTTGTTGGTCAACATGATTTTTCCGCGTATCGTGCGGCGGGTTGCCAGGCTCAACATGCGGTTCGCACCATCTATACGCTGACAGTAAAGCGTTGCGATTGTTTTGTTGTTATTGATATATCGGCCAACGCCTTTCTGCAGCATATGGTGCGTAATATCGTCGGTGTTTTATTGGCGATCGGCAGTGGCCAACGGCCGGTTGAGTGGGCGGACGAGGTCCTGGCAACTCAAGATCGCCGTTGTGCGGGGGTCACAGCCAAGCCCTTTGGGCTGTATTTTACAGGTGTAAGCTATCCGGATAATTTCAATCTGCCGACTCCGAGTGACCCTTCAGAGCTGCTGATGGGCACCGTACCAATGCTACTTTGAGGTAAAGTAATATGCACCAGGCGCAGGCAAAACCGGCCGCCCGGATCAGGATCAAAGTCTGCGGGATTACTCGTAGCGAAGATGCAAGAATCGCCAATGAATTCGGCGCAGATGCCATCGGCATGATCTTTTATCCCCACACGCCACGTGGGATAACCGTTAAACAGGCCCAGGAAATTCTCCAGAACGTCCCTCCGTTCCTGACCACCGTCGGTGTTTTTGTGGATCCAAGTGGTGAGGAGTTAGCATCAGTTTTACGTCAGGTACCGCTGGATCTCGTGCAATTTCATGGCCATGAAACGCCATCCTTTTGCGAATCCATCAATCGCCCCTATATCAAATCCATACCCATGCGTGAGGGTGTGAATCTGCAACAGCTTGCCCGGGACTACCAAAGTGCCCGGGCGTTATTGCTGGAAACCCCAAGTGACACCCTGAAAGGCGGAACTGGACAGGCATTTGACTGGCAATTGGCAACGGCAAAAACTTCGATACCTGTTATCCTCGCAGGCGGCCTTAACCCGTCCAACGTGGCTCAGGCAATCCATACTGTGCATCCGGCTTGCGTGGATGCAAACAGTGGTGTGGAATTACAACCCGGCATAAAAGATGCCGACAAGATTGCAGCATTTATACGAGAGGTTCAGCGTGTCCAATCGCACGAATATCAAACCTGAGGAGCAACTCATTGGTCGTTATCCCGATGCCGATGGTCATTTTGGCCGCTACGGTGGTGTCTTTATTGCCGAGACGCTGATGAAACCGGTCGCGCAGTTGCGCGAGGCCTATGAACGCTATCGCGAGGATCCAGAATTCATCGCCGAGATGAATAATGATCTGAAGCACTATGTCGGCCGTCCGTCGCCCTTGTATCTGGCGCAACGCCTGAGCGACAAAATAGGCGGGGCCCGGATTTATCTTAAGCGTGAAGATCTCAATCACACGGGCGCACATAAAATCAACAATACAATCGGTCAGGCACTGTTGGCAAAACGCATGGGCAAAAGCCGAATCATCGCTGAGACAGGTGCAGGTCAACACGGTGTGGCAACAGCAACTGTTGCTGCCCGCATGGGCCTGGAGTGTGTGGTCTATATGGGCGCTGAAGACATCCAGCGCCAGTCACCGAATGTCTACCGGATGAAACTGCTGGGTGCCACAGTGGTGCCGGTCGAATCAGGCACACGCACGCTTAAAGACGCGCTAAATGAGGCCATGCGTGACTGGGTGACCAATGTTGATGATACGTTTTATATCATCGGCAC
>CAZAWX010000001.1:8916-38511 GCA_964488985.1 uncultured Ectothiorhodospiraceae bacterium | reverse complement strand
GGCAAGCCCGGTGTTCTGCATGGTAACCGGACCTATCTGATGCAGGACAAGGCCGGTCAGATCACCCCTACACATTCAATTTCAGCAGGTCTTGATTATCCTGGAGTGGGTCCGGAGCATGCCTGGCTAAAGGACTCGGGTCGTGCCCGCTATGTTGCCATTGACGATGATCAGGCCTTGCAGGCATTTCATGAATGCACCCAGGTAGAAGGGATTATGCCAGCGTTGGAATCTTCCCATGCGCTGGCGTATGGAATGCAAATGGCCGCCTCGATGCAGTCCGATGAGATCGTCATCGTTAACTTGTCAGGTCGTGGTGACAAAGATATACAAACCGTAGCCGCACTTGGGGGGATCAGCCTGTGAGCCGTATAGCGAGCCGATTTCAGCAACTGGCTGCGGCACAACGCAAAGCCCTGGTGACGTTTGTCACTGCAGGTGATCCGAACCCGGGTTTTACTCCAGGCCTGATGCACGAACTGGTACGAGCGGGTGCCAGTATAATTGAACTGGGGGTGCCTTTTTCCGATCCCATGGCTGATGGTCCGGTTATCCAGCTTGGCAATGAGCGGGCTTTGCAACACGGTGTCAGTTTGACGGATGTATTGGACATGGTCCGGGAGTTCCGAATTAGCGATGCGGACACCCCGGTAGTGCTGATGGGGTACTTGAATCCTATTGAGGCGCTGGGCTATACAGAACTTGCGCAACGGGCCAGTGAGGCGGGCGTCGATGGATTTATTGTCGTCGATGCCCCTCCGGAGGAAGCGCAGGAATTGCACGTGGCTCTGCAACACTACGATCTTGATCTGATCTTTCTCCTGGCGCCTAACAGTGACGAGGGCCGGATACGGAAAATTTGTGCGCTGGCAAGCGGGTTTATCTATTACGTGTCATTGAAGGGCGTGACCGGTTCAGGGCGTCTCGATACAGATGCAGTTGCCCAGAAAGTGGCACAAATCAAGTCTCTGACACCTCTGCCTGTAGGGGTAGGCTTCGGGATAAGTGATGCACAAGCTGCACACAAAATAGCCGCTATCAGTGATGCTGTTGTGGTCGGCAGTGCCTTGGTTCGAAAAGTCCAGGCAACCCCAACAGACGAGCCGGCCATACTCAAAGGAATGCATGAATTGGTGGCGCAGATGCGCGAAGCCATGGACCGTCGCGATTAGGCGATCGGACGAGATATCATGAGTTGGTTCGAGAAACTTATCCCCTCACGTATTCGTACCGATGGTGCGCGCAAGCGCAATATCCCGGAGGGGTTATGGACAAAGTGTCCGTCCTGTCAGTCGGTTCTGTACAAGGCTGAATTGGAGCGCAGCTTCGACGTTTGCCCTAAATGCGATCATCATTTACGCCAATTTGCACGTCGGCGCCTGAGCCAGTTTCTCGATTCTGAACCCAGAGTCGAAATCGCCGATGATGTACTGCCGACGGATCCGTTGCGCTTCAAGGACACTAAAAAGTATCGTGATCGGCTGCTGAGCGCACAAAAAAGCACGGGAGAAAGCGACGCTCTGGTGGTCATGGCAGGGCGGGTTCAGGGCGTGCCCCTGGTCGCAGCGGCATTCAGCTTTGATTTTATGGGCGGATCCATGGGTTCAGTGGTTGGCGAGCGCTTTGTTCGTGCTGTTGAGGCCTGTATCGATCAGTCTTTACCGCTGGTTTGTTTTATGTCCAGTGGCGGTGCCCGCATGCAGGAGGCACTGTTTTCATTGCTGCAAATGGCCAAGACCAGTGCCGCTCTGGGGCGACTGTCCGATGCCGGGCAGCCTTTCGTATCGGTTTTGACTGATCCGACCACTGGCGGGGTCTCCGCCAGTATCGGCATGTTGGGTGATATTAATATTGCTGAACCCAAGGCATTGATCGGATTTGCCGGGCCGAGGGTTATTGAACAAACGGTCAACGAAACTCTCCCGGAAGGTTTTCAGCGCAGTGAGTTTCTGCTTGAGCATGGCACTGTCGATATGATTGTCGATCGCCGCAACATGCGCGAGAAAATTGCAACGCTACTGGCGATTTTGACCTCACAAGCAGCGCCCTGAGGGGCCCGGTTCCAGGACCGGACTGTCTACAGAAACCAATATGCCGTTGCCATCGATGCCGCAAACTCTGCTTCAGTGGCTTGACTGGCAGGAACATCTGCATCCGGTAACTATCGATTTAGGTCTTGAACGCCTGCAACCGGTGGCGGTTCGCCTGGGCCTGATGAATTTGCCCATACCTGTCATCACTGTAGCCGGAACCAATGGCAAAGGCTCGAGTGTGGCCTTTCTCGAGGCCCTGCTCGCGACCCACGGTTTGAGCAGTGGCAGCTACAGTTCACCCTGGTTACGTACTTACAACGAGAGTGTCCGCATTAATATGCAGGCCGTCAGTGATGTGGCTTTGATACAGGCCTTTAACCGGGTCGAGCAAGCCCGTCAGGCAGTCAGCCTGACCTGTTTTGAATGTAGAACATTGGCCGCTGTCGACTTGATCACCAACGCCGATGTTGATGTCGCTATCCTGGAAGTGGGCTTGGGTGGACGACTTGATGCTGTCAACCTGTTTGCTGCGCAAGTCAGTCTCATTACCACAGTGGGTTTGGATCACCAGGACTGGCTGGGGGTGGATCTGGAGTCTATCGTCAGGGAAAAAGCCGGGGTTATGCGTAGTGGCCGCATTTGTGTCAGTGCTGACGAATCCATTACACCACTGCTTGAACCCCATGCCCATCAAGTGGGTGCGCGATTGCTGGGGGCACAAAGGGATTATTGCCTGCACCAGCAGGAGCAATCCTGGAGTTATCGAAACGCAAGCCTTGAATTGACGCACTTGCCGTTGCCGGCGCTGCGCGGGCGCCATCAGATCGCAAATGCGGCGGGTGCGATTACCGCACTCAACGAACTGGCACAAATGCCTGAATTGACCGTGGATTCTGTCTCTCGGGCTTTGCTCCAGGCTACGCTTGCCGGACGTCTCGAATTTCACCCAGGAACAACTGCGATGCCCGCAGTTTTGTTTGATGTGGCGCATAATCCGCAAGCCTGCGGTGAATTAGCCCGCTGGCTGGAGAATAATACGCCCACAGGAAACGTCTTGGCGGTGTGTGGAATGTACCGGGATAAGGATCCAGAACATTGCCTGAGCGAACTTGAGCCGTTGGTAAGTCAGTGGTTCCTGGGGGATTTGCCGCTGCCTCGCGGCGGGCAGGCCCAGGCATTGCGACAGGTTTTGCCTGGCGAGTGCCGAAAGTTGCGGTGTTATGCGACAATCACAATGGCGATCCAGGATGCTTGCAGCGTGGCATCCGACACCGACCTGGTCGTGGTTTTTGGTTCCTTTGAAACCGTGCGCCAGGCAATGGCAGTACTCGATAATGCGGATTAGCAGGGTATGGATGAACATCTGAAAGAGCGACTGGTTGGCGCGGTAGTACTGGCCGTCCTGGCGGTGATCTTTATCCCCTGGGTGTTAACCGGTTCGCCTTCCCTGGAACCTATTGGTAACGATGAGCAAGGGGATGAAGTCACCGGTATCGAGACTGGCCTGCAGCCGTTTAATTCGAAAATTGTGCCTTTAGGCTCAGCCACCCCACTGGGGATGGCCCCTGCCGGTGTTGATTCTGACCAGGGACCAAGCACGACGCCCTCGCTGCCTGAATCAGCGCGACTTGGAGCGAAGCCAGATGCATCTGCAACAGTCCCTGCAGCGGCTGCTGCAGCTACCCCGGGAAAGACCCTGCACAAGACTCCGCAAAAGAAAAGACTCAAAACGATGACGAAGGGCTGGTTGGTACAGCTTGGCAGCTTCAGTAATGCGCGTAACGCGGCTAGCTTACGAGATCGTTTGCGGAAGAAAAGTTACCCTGCTTTTGCCAATAGCTCGAAAACCGCGAACGGCACGATTACCCGGGTCTATGTGGGGCCGGTAAAAAATCGAGATAGTGCCGTAGCGCTTGCAACGCGCCTGTTCACGGACACGCACTTAAAAGGAATGGTTAAACGCCAGCCCTGAATTTGCTCTGGCTTGGCGTTTTAATGCACACTTCGTCGATGACAACGACTCAAAACCTCGCCACCGAAAGCCAGCCTTCCCGGGGTTGTCGACAAAACGCCAATGGCACTGTGTGTGGCTGGGATCATCTTCCTTGACGTTCACCTGGATTGACTTTGTTCTACTGGGGATTATCGCGCTCTCTGCGGTTATCAGCCTTTTCCGTGGTTTTATCCGCGAGGCGTTGGCGCTGGTTGGATGGGTTGCGGCCGTGTGGATTTCAATCACATTTTCCCAACAACTGGCGAATCTGTTCGTAGGCAGCATTGAGTTGCCCAGTATGCGTCTTGCGCTCGCCTATGTGCTGTTATTTGTCGGTACGCTGGTGATGACCGGTCTGGTGGTCTGGTTAATCGGCTTGCTGGTTGAAAAAACGGGTTTGTCAGGAACTGATCGGTTACTTGGAATGATTTTCGGCCTGGCTCGTGGTGGTATTATTGTCGCAATCATGGTTCTGCTGGCGGGACTGACCGCTTTGCCAAAGGACCCCTGGTGGCGGCATTCGACGTTGATCCCCCATTTTCAAACGTTCGCAGAACAATTGCGCGAAGCGTTGCCTGCTGAGGTCTCCAGCTACATCAACTTCAATGCAAACAGGACGGGATCAAGTCCATCGGTTCCACCCGTATCGAAAATGCCACAGCAAACTGGCGGCTAAGGACTCTGGTCTGAACTTATTTGCACAATGTCGATGCCGGCCGCTCGGTGTTATTCCCAAGCCCTTGGCCAGGGAGTAAGATTTGCGCCCCAGGTGACGCGCACTGATCCTTAGCCCACTATGGAGAGTGATTGATAAAAATGTGTGGCATCATTGGTATTGTGGGCCGTTCAGCGGTCAACCAGGACATCTATGATGCCCTGACCGTATTACAGCACCGCGGCCAGGATGCGGCGGGCATCGCGACCTGCGATGGCAATGAATTGAACCTGCGCAAGGATAATGGCTTGGTCAGAGATGTTTTCCGCACCCGCCATATGCTCAATCTCAGAGGTAATATCGGTATCGGCCATGTTCGTTATCCAACGGCCGGCAGTGCCAGTTCTGATGAAGCCCAGCCTTTTTACTGCAACGCCCCTTACGGAATCACTCTTGCGCACAATGGTAATCTCACCAATGCCAAACGCTTGAAAAAAGAGGTTTTTGTCGGCGATTTACGTCACGTCAATACTGATTCCGACTCCGAAATACTACTCAATGTGTTTGCCCATGAACTGCAAAAACAGGGCCAGCAGAACCTGAAACCTGAGCATGTATTTGAGGCAGTGCGAAACCTCCATCGCCGCTGCCGGGGTGGCTATGCCGCCGTGGCCATGATCATTGGCTATGGCATTGTGGCATTCAGAGACCCGTTGGGAATACGCCCGGTGTGTTTTGGCCGCCGAGATGGGCCCCACGGCAGCGAATATATGATTGCCTCGGAGAGTGTCGCTCTTGACGTGCTTGGTTTTGATTTGGTGCGGGATTTACATGCCGGGGAGGCGGTTTATATCGAGGCGAACGGTACGTTGCATACCTGTCAGTGTGTGAATGATGCTGAAAATGTGCCCTGTATATTTGAATATGTGTACTTGTCACGCCCGGATTCAATCATTGACAACGTTTCAGTTTATAAGGCGCGTTTGCGAATGGGCGAGGCTTTGGCAGACCGCATTATTCGTGAATGGGGCGAGCATGATATTGATGTTGTGATCCCGATTCCAGACACCAGCCGAACTGCAGCTCTGCCTCTGGCTTATAAATTGGGCGTTAAATATCGGGAAGGTTTTATCAAGAACCGCTATATCGGCCGTACCTTTATCATGCCGGGGCAACAGCAACGCAAGAAATCCGTGCGCCAGAAACTCAATGCCATTGATTTGGAATTTGAAAATAAAAATGTGTTGTTGGTCGATGATTCTATTGTCCGCGGAACGACGTCGGAACAGATTATACAGATGGCTCGGGAAGCCGGTGCGAAAAAAGTCTATTTTGCCTCGGCATCCCCGCCGGTAACCCATCAAAATGTCTATGGCATCGATATGCCCGCTGCGGACGAGTTGGTGGCACATAACCGCAGCGCGGAAGATGTTGCCACTATAATTGGTGCTGATCGGTTGATATATCAGAGTATGGCGGATCTGGTGACGGCGGTGAATAAAGGTAACCCGGAGTTGCAACATTTCGATATGTCTTGTTTTAACGGCACATATGTCACCGGTGATGTTACCGAGGAGTACCTGAATAATATTTCGTTACAACGCAATGATCAGTCACAGCAGAGCAGACGCCAGAGCATGGACGGTGAGGATTAATTGGCCTGCCCGGGCATTTCTGCACAGAACCTTCATGTAGAACGAAAGAACACTACGCTTAAGGTTATTGACACTTAAGGTTATTGACACTCGAGCCACGCTTTCCTAAGCTTGGCACTGAATACAGCGCCGATTTGACTCCGTCAGCTTGCGGGCGCTTTAAAAGTACGGCTAAAGCGAGGCGCACCTGCCCCGGCTTTGTTGACTGGCGGCGGGTTTTTTATTGCCTGAACGGATCTGGAGATCCGTTTGGCGGGAGCAACACATGACGCAACTACAGCCTTTACATGCCTTTGGCCCCGATACCCTGGCCATCAGAAATGGCCAGTCAAGAGGTTTAGAAAGGGAACATAATGATCCCATCTACACGACCTCCAGTTTTGTCTTTCCCAGTGCAGAAAAGGCAGCAGATGGATTCACCGGTGGTGGCGATGGCAATGTTTACTCGCGATTCACAAATCCTACAGTGCGTACATTTGAACAGCGCCTGGCAGCCATGGAAGGGGCGCAGTTCGCGATTGCCACAGCATCCGGTATGGCTGCAATTCTTAATTTGTGCCTTGGGGTATTGAAAGCCGGGGACCATGTGATCTGTGCGGATAATTTATTTGGCTCCAGTGTTTCGCTGTTTAACGGGATTTTGTCACCGTTTGGAATAACGACGGATTTCGTCAGTACCACCGAACCGCAGGCCTGGCACGAAGCGGTGCGCGATAATACCCGGATGCTGTTTACGGAAAGCCCGACCAATCCCCTGGCCGAAATTTCCGACATCCGTGCATTGGCGCAGATTGCGCAGCAGGTGGGTGCATTGCTGGTCGTGGATAACTGCTTCTGTACTCCCGCGTTGCAGCAACCGTTAGCGCTGGGTGCACATGTGGTGGTGCATTCCGCGACGAAATATCTGGATGGCCAGGGCCGCTGCATCGGTGGCGCAGTGGTGACGAATTCCAAGGAGGTGCACGATGCGGTATTTTCCGTGTTAAGGACCGGCGGGGCCTGTATGAGTCCGTTCAATGCCTGGGTGTTTCTCAACGGACTTGAAACCTTGAGTCTGAGAATGCAAGCGCACTCTGCAAGTGCTTTGCATCTGGCACAATGGCTTGAATCCCAGAACGATATTGCGCGGGTGTATTACCCGGGCCTGGACACTCACCCACAACATCAGCTTGCGGTGAGCCAGCAAAGCGAATTCAGCGGGATTGTTTCTTTTGATCTGGCAAATGCCAGTCGCGACAAAGCCTTTGCATTTATAAATGCCTGTCAATGGTTATCGATCACAGGAAACTTTGGCGATGTGAAATCAACCATCACTCATCCGGCCACAACCACACATGGCCGTTTGAGCCAGGAGCAGCGTGATGCGGCTGGAATTGGAGATGGCCTGATCAGGGTTTCGGTCGGTCTTGAAAATAGCGTTGATATCCAGGCTGAATTACAGGCCGGGCTTGCCGCTGCCCGCGCTTGTCCGGTGTGATAAATTCCGTGTCTGTGTATTTCGTGTATTTCAGAGTGTCGGCTTGATGAAGATGCGCAAGGATTTTTTATCTGCCTATCATGGTGCAATCGGGGCGGTGGGCGGCAGTCATTGCGTTGCCAACTGGCTGAGTCAACACACACTGTCCGCCACGCACCTGGTGGCCGTTGGCAAGGCGTCAGCAGCGATGGCTGCAGGTGCTTTGCAGGTGCTCGGTCCACAACTGAGCAAAGCAGTGGTGATAACAAAAGCCGATCATCTGCTGGGACTGGATCAGAGCGATCCGCGACTGACCTGTATTGAATCGTCACACCCTGTGGCGGATTCTCGATCTTTAGCGGCCGGTTTGGCCTTGCGACAATTCTTTGCCCAGGCACCTGCCGACGCCGAATTTTTGTTGTGCATCTCAGGTGGGGCATCGGCCCTGGTCGATGAACTCGCACAAGGTTTGGATGCGGCATTCCTGAGTCGAATGAATGCCTGGCTTTTGGCCAGTGGACTACCCATTGATGCCATGAATCGGGTGCGAAAGTGTGTCTCGCAAATCAAAGGCGGACGTTTGGCCGCAGATCTGCAAGGTCGGGCGATGACCTGCCTGATGATTTCCGATGTGCCTGGCGACGATACAAAAACCATTGGATCGGGCCTGGCCATAGAGCATCAGGCAGCCGATCTGGATATCAGTGACCTTGATTTACCAAAATGGCTGCTCGAAGCGATCGCCGCTGCCCCGGGGCTTGTGGAAACTCAGCACTTTAGCCGGATCCAATCTTTCTTGGTCGCGCGGCCCATCGATGCCTGTACGTCGGCTTATGAAATTCTGCGTGACAAAGGTTACCCGGTGCAGATGCACCGTAGCTTGTTACAGGGCGACGCAGTACTGGCCGGACAGCAACTTGTCGGACAGGCCACGGCCACACCGGGTGTGGTCCACATCCAATCCAGCGAAACCACGGTCGTTTTGCCCCGGTATCCAGGTCAGGGTGGCCGCTGCCAGGCGTTGGCGCTGTCTGCTGCCATGCACATGCACACTGCGGAACCGATGTTGATATTGGCTGCAGGGACTGATGGTACAGATGGGCCGGGAGACGTGGCGGGCGCCATGGTTGATACAGACAGCATCGCCCGCGGACGGACCGCTGGATTGGATGCGAATTGCAGTCTTGAGACTGCGGATTCCGGGCGGTTCTTGTCGGCGAGTGGTGATCTACTGCGCACCGGTCCCACGGGCACGAATGTAATGGACCTGATTTTCAGCTGGCATGCCTGAGGTTTGCACGACAGATTGATCCGGCACCGCCACGCGGTGGGTGTGGCGCAGTTATAATCCAGACATGTTCCTGCCTGGAGAAAAACGTGAACACAATTAAACAGGAAGACTTGATCCAAAGCGTTGCGGATGCACTGCAGTTTATTTCCTATTACCACTCAGTTGATTTTCTCAAAGCCCTGGGCGAGGCCCATGCACGTGAAAAATCTCCAGCGGCTAAAGATGCGCTCGCGCAGATTCTCATGAACTCTCGCATGAGTGCCGAAGGTCACAGACCCATGTGCCAGGATACAGGCATCGTAGTGATCTATGCCGATGTGGGGATGAATGTACGCTGGGATGGCGAGTTGGAGTTTGAGGATATGCTCAATGAGGGGGTACGCAGGGCCTATACCCACCCGGATAATATCTTGCGCGCTTCTATCGTCAGTCCACCCATCGGGCCGCGGATAAACTCCAGAGACAATACTCCGGCCGTAATTCATACCCGTTTGGTCAAAGGTGACAAGCTGTCCCTGCGCCTGGCAGCCAAGGGGGGGGGCTCGGAAAACAAATCCAAGCTGGTGATGCTCAATCCCAATGACAGCATTGTTGACTGGGTGTTGGAGACCGTGCCAAAGATGGGGGCTGGGTGGTGTCCTCCGGGGATCCTTGGCATCGGTATTGGCGGTAGCTCTGAAAAAGCGGTGTTGATGGCCAAGGAATCACTCATGGATCCGATCGACATCCAGGAGCTCAAAATCTGCGGCGCAACGGATGAGGCACAGGCGTTACGCCTGGAATTGTATGAGAAGGTCAATCAACTGGGAATTGGTGCCCAGGGTCTGGGCGGTCTGACCACGGTACTGGATGTAAAGATCAAGGTCTATCCCACGCATGCTGCATCTTTGCCGGTCGCCATGATTCCTAACTGTGCGGCCACCCGGCATATTCATTTTCAACTTGACGGCAGCGGCCCGGCCCACTTTAAAGCACCCTCCCTTGACGATTGGCCAAAAGTCACCTGGTCACCGTCAAGCAGTGCCATCCGGGTGAACCTCGATACCTTGACACGAGAGGAGGTGGCGGCATGGAAAGCAGGAGACAGATTGTTATTGTCCGGCAAATTACTTACCGGGCGCGACGCAGCGCACAAACGGATGCAGCAATTGCTGGAGTCCGGGGAAGGATTACCGGAAGGGGTGGATCTGCGCAATCGGATGATTTACTACGTCGGACCGGTTGATCCGGTTGGCGACGAAGTGGTTGGGCCGGCAGGCCCGACCACTTCGTCGCGGATGGATAAATTCAGTGATCTGATGCTGGATCAAACCGGTTTGATCGCGATGGTCGGTAAGGCCGAACGTGGCCCGGCTACCATTGCCACCATTGCCCGTCACAAAGCGGCTTATCTTATCGCCGTTGGTGGTGCTGCCTATCTGGTTTCAAAATCTATACGCAGTTCACGACTTGTCGCCTTTGAAGATTTGGGTATGGAAGCAATTCGGGAATTTGAGGTTGAGGATATGCCTGTCACTGTAGCGGTGGACTCAGGAGGGGATTCGTTGCATCAATCTGGCCCGGCGAAATGGCAAGCCGAAATAGCAGGTGTTCCGGTGGAGGTTGTTTGATGGTTGACAAGGTTGTTAAATCCGATGCGCAATGGCGTGAACAACTGAGCGAAGCGCAATATCTGGTTACTCGCAAAGGGCATACTGAACGGGCATTTTCGGGGGCGTTTAACGATTCCCATCAAACCGGAACTTTTGTCTGCGTATGCTGTGGATTGCCGTTGTTTGAATCACAAAGCAAGTTTGATTCCGGCAGTGGCTGGCCGAGTTTTTACCAACCCGTCGAGACGGATTGTATCGAGGAAAAATCTGATAACAGTTTCCTGATGAAACGTACAGAAGTATTATGTGGGCGTTGTGATGCCCATCTTGGTCATGTCTTTCCCGATGGGCCACAACCAACGGGGCTTCGTTACTGCATAAATTCGGCAGCTCTGGATCTGAACAGTGAACCGACAGACAAAAATTAATGGTGAAAGTATGAATATTGAACGTATCGACACAGGGCCCCGCATGAGCCAAATCGTCCTGCATGAAAAAACAGTCTATCTGTCAGGCCAGGTGGCGGTTGATATGCATGCGGATATCACGGTGCAGACACAGCAGGTGCTGGCGAAGATTGATGCCTTGTTGAGCCGGGCAGGGAGCGACAAATCCAAATTACTGTCTGCAACGATATGGCTGTCGAGCATGGAGAATTTTGCGGCGATGAATGTGGTGTGGGATGCCTGGGTCGCTCCCGGCCAATGCCCCGCGCGAGCCTGTGTCGAAGCGAAATTGGCCCGGGCGGAGTTTGCTGTTGAAATCGGTGTTATTGCAGCCCGTGCCTGAATTAATCTCGGCCGCCAGTGACTAAATCAGCGGAATTAAAACTTGAGAGGTATAAGAACTGATGAAGAACCGTTATACGGTTGTTGTGTGGCCAATTTTGTTTCAGGTCAGTTCCTGATGAATCTCGGCCAGGGAACTGACCGCGGACATCGCCTCACCTACATCGATCCCTAATTGTTTAGCAATTTGGCTGCTTGAAAACATGCCACAAATGATTTGCTTGTTGTCGACCGGATCGAGATCTATCACCAGCGTGTGACGACGGTCCATCTCGTGTAATGTCGTCACAACATGTCCAATCAAGGCATTTCGAACAGTGGACATGCTCAGGGCTTCAATGTTACATCGCGGTGTCATAATCATTCGGATGGTCAATTGGGAGTGCAGCAGTCCGCTTTCACGCACAAGTTGTACCGGCTTTTCTCCCTGAATGTCTTTGGCGGTTACCAGACCGATAATGCCGCCTTTCTCATCACAGACCAGGAGTAATCGCACGCCTTTGGTTTTCATTTTTTCCAAGCCGTCATCGATGAGCATGTCCTGTTCACAGGTGACAGGTCGTACCAGGTTAAAATCAGTCATAACACACAGTGCCGGATCATCCAGGCCCAAGGGCTTGGGTATTTGGCAATGGGTGTCGGCCGGCAAGGGAACGTGTGCAAGAACTGCGAACTGAGTTGTCATGGAAACACCTGCGTGTCTTGAAACCCTTTGGATAAAGTATAGTTCATAAAGTTCCTCTTGATTGTAGATTTATTGGCCAGAATGTTTGCTGGTGGCTGCTGGCACACGACGATTTCCGGCGCTTAGCTGACGATTGATCAGGTGTGCATACAGGCCGCCTCGATTCAGTAGTTCCTGGTGTCTGCCGTATTCAATTACCCGTCCCTGGTCAAGAACAATTATTTTGACCGCGTTACGCACAGTTGATAATCGATGGGTGATGATCAATGAGGTTCGGTGAGACATCAGTGTTTCAAGGGCACGATGGACTGCCCGTTCACTGGTAGAATCCAGGTGTGAAGTGGCTTCATCCAGTACCAGTACTGGAGCATCCCTGAGAAAGGCTCGGGCAATAGAGATCCGTTTGCGCTGTCCCCCGGAAAGGGCTAATCCCCGCTCGCCTACGGCAGTCTCAAGGCCATCGGGAAGGGATGCTACAAAATCCAGTAATTCTGCATTTTTTATCGCCTGGTGTAATTCTTCCTCATTGGCTTGAGGTTTTGCGATCAACATATTGGCACGCAGGCTTTCGTTGAACAGATAGGTATCCTGAGCGACCAGTGACACCCGCTCATGGACTTGTGCCAGAGTATGTTCACGTAGATCATTGTCGGCAATTCGGATATTGCCATTGTCGGGATCCCAGAAGCGCACCAGCAGATGCGCCAAGGTGCTTTTGCCTGCTCCGGACGGACCCACCAGCGCGGTTGTCTGACCGGCGGGCATCGTCACACTCAGTGCGTTCAGTGCCGGTGCAGTATGTCCTGGATAGGTAAAGTAAAGGTTGTCAATCTCGACATTCAGTATTGGTGCATCAGGTGTTTGTTTTATCCCGGGACCGTCCTGAATCAGCACCGGTTCGTTATGGACCCGGGACAGTCGTTGTGTGGCGCCGAGGGTGTCGGCCAATTGTCGGCCGGTATCAGAAATTTCGGCGACTGGCAGGAAAGCCGCCATGGCGGCCAGCGTCAGCAAGGGCAGATAGTCGGCACTCATCACCTCCGTGGCGATGAGTGGCACAGCGCTCATGATAACCGCAAGCGCACCCAGGCCCGTGGCTATTTCCGTTGCCGGGGTTTGCCGAGTGAGTTCACGAAAAAAAAGGTAATCGTAGCGCGTGGTGTTGTTCGATGAGTTGCATAAATGCACGACGGCGGCGATCAGTGGCCTGACAAGCTAAAACTTCACCGAGTCCCTGTAATGTCTCAACGCTATGAGCAGACAAATGACCGAGAATCTCCCTGGCCCTGGAGGCGAGAAGATCTATCCGGCGCCGTAACACGACCGGCGTCAGAGCGACGATAATGAGAAAAGGTAATAAAGCCAAGACCAGCGACCAGTGAAATTGGCCGAGCAGAACCAGCACGGCGCTGGGGACTACGATCGCGACGAAAGCGGGCGCAACAGTATGGGCAAAGAAGTGCTCCACCATTTCCACATCGTGGGTGGCAAGATTGATCAGGTCGCCGCTGCGCCGACGGAGCAAAAACGCCGGTGCCAGGGCATCAAGTTTGCGGTATAAATCAACACGCATCTGCGCCAACAGCCAAAGTTCCTGCTAGGGTGTGCCGCTGAACACCAACCCCAATAGCAAGCCCAGCAGCGCCAGCCTTGCCATCCCCAGAATTGCCGCGCCTAGCCCCATAAGCACAGCGCCGAGAATTCTCCTGCGGACACCACGGGTGAGTGACCAGAGCCTGAAATTGAAGTACATGACTGTGGACCGCTGAAGCCAAGCTCACAGGGTAACGTATATTGCAATTGAATGGTCTGAGTGAAGCTTTCATACTGATGGGGTATGCAGGGTCGTACAATCGCTACCGCGATACCCGTTCGCACATACACTCAGCGTAATGTGTCTGGAGAACCATGTCCGCAATCGAGGTCCGTGAACTGATCTTTGACTATCCAGGGTTGCGTGCCCTGGATCAGGTCAGCTTCAGCCTTCCTGATCATTCAATCACTGCGCTTGTCGGGCCGAATGGTGCGGGTAAAAGTACGTTGATGCGGTGTCTTGCGGCCCTGGAAAGGCCCTTGTCGGGAAGCATTCGTCTCGGCGTTGTCGATGTTCTTGCACAACCGCGTGAATGCCATCAGCACGTTGGTTATCTATCGGATTTTTTTGGCCTGTATAACGATCTGACCGTCAATCAGTGTCTGCGTTTTATTGCCGGGGCCTATGCAGTCAATGATCCGTTGTCTACCATTGAACGGACTCTGGATGATTTAAATTTATCTGACTGGCGCGACTACCGTGCCGGTGACCTGTCCCGTGGTTTGCGTCAGCGGCTGGGGATTGCCCAGGCCATTTTACAGCGGCCACAGGTGCTCTTGCTTGATGAGCCTGCATCAGGTCTTGATCCACAGGCGCGTAGTGACCTGGCGCGCTTGCTGCTCAGACTCAAGGATTCCGGAATTACTGTCATGGTTTCTTCACATATTCTTGCTGAGTTAAGTGAGTACTCAACACATATGCTGATTCTGGAAAAAGGGCGGGTAATAAATTTCAGTTCAATTGGTGAGGAACAATCTGGCCATGTGCAACTGCATATTCGCCTGGCCAGCGCCCACCCTGATGTTGCAGAAATTGTGGCGCGACAGCCTGCTTTCAGTATTGAAACTCTGGAGGGTCAGGACATATATGGAAAATTCCAGGGGACTGAAAGCGAGCAATCCGCATGGCTTAAGGACCTCATCGAGGCTGACTTGGAGATCAGTGTGTTTGAACAGCCCCAGGCAGATATGCAGGATGTCTACCTGGATCTTATTCAAGGCAAAACATGATTAATCCTGAATTAACTAAAAACTTGTGGCTGGAAATTACCCCCCACAGGCTTTATGTCACCCCGGTGTTGATTTTATTGCTCTCTGGCATTTTGTATTTGAGCGCCGACGGTGCAATACAAGGAGGGATCTATCTGGATCATCTTTATATCATCGCCGCCTTCACATTCGCTTGTGTAGGGGGTGCCCATTACTGTGCGTACAGCATGATCAATGAATTTGCTGATCACACATGGGATCAGCAACGTATGAGCCCGCTATCACCGTGGACGCTGACCTGGGGCAAATTATTTGGCGGTGCAGGTTTTATGTGGTACGGCGCCGTCTGGTGTTTGCTCTTGCTTTATCTGACGCCGATATTGTTGCCACCTTATTGGAGTTGGCAGCAGCGTGTTGAGTTGACACTGCTGGTCATATTCTTCGCCATCTTTGCCCAGGCTACAGGGTTGTTGGTGGTGATCAACGCGGCAAACTCTACGGACAAACTCCTTCGTTACCGGCGTAACTATGGTTTCGGACTCGCCTTGATGGGAATATTCGCGGGCGGCTATTTTTTCGCCATGTTGGCCGATTCCAATGCAAGTTTTGGTATTCAGACATGGTGGCGTCAGGCGTGGCCGTTACAGGAATTCTGGCTTTTGGTGGTGGGTGTGTTTGCCGCCTGGGCGATGATGGGGACGTATCGTGTGATGCGTGAGCAAATGCAGTTTCGTAGTGGGTGCCTGCCATGGTTGCTGTTCAATGTATTCATGATGGTCTTCATTGCCGGGTTTTTCATGATTCCCGGTGGGGAAATAAATCCACATAGTGCAATTTTTATTGCTTATAGTGTTGCGCTGGGTTTGGCCTACACGATGTTGATATCGCAACCACTTTCGCAACCCGGTATTCGCCGTCTGGTGGTGGCCTGTGGGGCGCGACAGTGGCTTGATATATGGCAAAACCTGCCGTTATGGACCGTTTCATTGAGTTTGGCAGCGCTACTGGGCATCGTAAACCTGTTGTTCCATCGCGCCGCAGGATCATCCCCTGTGCCTTTGTATCTGCCCGTCGCGTTGATGCTATTTGCGTTGCGTGATGGTGGTGTGTTGCTCTTTTTTCAAGTCGGTGAAAAACCTGAGCGTGCCATCTTGACCGGACTCTTTTATCTGCTGTTGCTCTACACAGTTATCCCTGCTTTGCTGTTGCAAATGGGCGTGCGTACAGGCTTGGGATTCTTTTGGCCGCTGTATGATAGACATGTGTATATATTACCAGTCGGCCTCGAACTGGTTGTGTTGTGTATCGTGATTTATCGACGCTGGCAGGGCTATCTGGGCCGGACGTTAAATTGAGTTTGTGCCGTGTATAGCTGACGAATGGAACATTCCATCGCGTACCTTACCCATCGAAAAACTTGCCCGTGTGGCCATAGAAAAAGGTTTGGCTTGTTGTCGTCAGCATAATGCGTAATGTGTGCGTATCGTTGCGCATTCACTCGATGGAATTCTGGTGTGGTACTACACTTGAATCCATTTCTTTCATCACTATAGCCTGGTCAGGATGATGGTAAGGTGAGTGTGGCGAGTGCCCGAATCGATGGCATAGCAGATTTTATAACGCCGCCGGTCTCACATTCTTTCATGATGCAGGACAAAGAAACGCTCCAGCAGACTGCACTCTTCCTGGACCCGGGTCATTTTGATCACGCAAGACTAGGGTCTGATCAACACGACTGACGATCTATTGTGACTCTGCGGCCCTGGTGATTGTTAGGCTACGGGCAAGGTTTCAGGAAACTGCTTTTGCAAACGCCTCAATCCGATCCATGGCACGGCCCAGAACCGGTCGGGGTTGTGCCATGGTAATACGTACATAGCCGCGGGTACTGTGGCCAAAGGCGCAACCGGGAACAACACAGACCTGTTGTTGTTCCAGCAAATCCCAGGCAAAAGCAGTATCGTCAGGGTTCAATGCTCTGATATCGGCCATGATAAACATTCCCGCTTTGGGCACGTGGCATTCGATTTTGGGGATCGCTTTTATTCGCTCGACAAGATAATCACGACGCTGTTTATATTTGGCCCTCATCTGGGCAACATAATATTCATCATTACTCAGGGCGAAGGCGGCGGCGTCCTGGATAAACTGTGGACTGCCGAACAAGGAAACTGCGGAGAATTTCCCCAGGCGCTTAATCAACTCCTGGGGCGCAACGACCCAACCCATACGCCAACCACTCATGGCATGTGATTTGGACAGGCCATCAATCATGACCAGATTATCAAGGTGTTCTGATGCGCTGCGCAAAGAGACATGCCGGTGTTCAAAAGTGAACATGGAATACACTTCATCACAGACCAGCCAGATGCCATGCCGACGACACAGCTCTGCCAGTGCGGCCAGTTCTTTGCGCCCAATCATGGCGCCGGTAGGATTGCCCGGGGTGTTGATCAGGACCACTCGCGTGTGAGCGCTGATAGCCGCTTCGATATCTTCCAGCGCTGGAACAAAGCCCTGCTCCTGGTGGACCGGAACATTAATAACCTTGGCGTTAATACTTTGCATAATGCCAGGGTAGCCCACATACATCGGGTCTGGGATAACGATTTCATCACCGTCATTCAGCAGACAGGCCATGACACTGTATAGCGCGGAGGTGGCGCCGGGGTAGATGGCGATATTTTCGACCCGGCATGGGTGAGCCGAAGTGCGGCCTTCCATGTCCGCCACGGCACGGCGAAAATTCAGTTCCCCGAGGGCCGGAGAATAGTGCGTGCGGCCAACCCGCATATAACTAACGGCATTGTCGATGATCGGTTCCGGGGTCCGAAAATCCGGATCGCCAACCGACAGCAGCAGCACATCATGACCCTGTCGTTTGAGTTCCAGTGCTTTGTCGTGCACCGCCCAGGCATCCTCATTATCCCCTTCGAGACGTTCGCTCAGGGAACTGTAATGCAGGGGTTTGATGGAATTCATGGCGTCCTCGTAAGCAATAATGCTGAATTCGCACTATAGCGCGCGCCGACAGCCTTGGATAGAGATATTGACTGGCAGGGAAGCGGTACCGCGTCCTTCTCTAAAACGCGTAAGACTGATAATTATTATAGCATTCAAAGTTGTAACCGTCCGGCTCAGGCGCTAACCGGACGGTCATTGGTAAATGATGAATATCAGGCGTGATGATCCAGCACTTCCCCTCGTGCTGGGTAATCATTTTTAATGACAAAATCGAGTGCGCCCAGGACTTCAGCAAAAGACGGACGGGCAAAGGGCATCGTCTGGACAGATCCGAAGTACAGTGTGCCATCGTTGCGGACGACAAACATGCCGGGTTCTGCAAACATGGCGGGTTCTTCGATCCCTGTAGACGTCTTGCCTCTGCCGGTGGAAATGTACAAACCCCATTTTCGAGCCGTATCCAAGTCCAGACCGTAACCCAGGGTCAGGTTGTCAAGTTTCCAATCTTCACGGGTACTCTGGGCGCGTTCCTTGTCGTCGCTGCTGATGGCGATGACCTGTGTGCCGAGGGCTGCAAACTTGTCCAGTTTCTTGTCCAGGTCTGCAAGGTAGCGACTGCAGATGGGGCAATGAAGGCCACGGTAAAATACCACCAGAGTAAAGTTGTCGCCTAAATGATCCTTGAGATCCCAGTTGCTGCTGCCCACGGTCGGCACATTGAGATTCGGCACAGGCTGGCGTGGATAAAGAGGTTGAATTGCGGACATAGTGTTGCACTCCTGAGGCTAAGGGGAAGGCTGTTATGATATGGAACAATTGTTCGATAATCTATGCGCCTACCCTAAAGCCGTCACTTCAGAGCAGGCCCAACTCCAATTTGGTCTCTTCAGTGAGCAGGTCCGGTGACCAGGGTGGCGACCAGACCAGTTCGACATGGACGGCGCTGACCCCTTCGACATTGCTGCGAATACTGTCTTCCACCATCCCCGGGAAAGACTGTGCGACAGGACAACCCGGGCTGGTGAGTGTCATTTGAATGTTGATCATTCCTTCCGGGCCGCAATCAACGGCGTAAATCAAGCCAAGATCATAAATGTTGACGGGTAATTCCGGATCATAGATTTCACGAAGGTTATCGATAACACGTTCTTTGAGTTGCTCCGGATCCTGTGGCTCGGCATTTTGAACCTGGCCAATCCAATCGAGTAGTGAAGTCATGATTATGGCTGCTTATGCAAACATCTGGCGGGTTTTATGCAATGCCAGGGCGAGAGCATCAATTTCTTCGCGGGTGTTATATAAGGCAAATGAAGCACGGGCTGTCGCGCTCAAACCAAGATGCTCGTGCAGGGGCATTGTACAATGATGACCGACCCGGATGGCCACGCCCTGACTGTCGACAATGGTGCCGATATCATGAGCGTGGATGCCGTCCATGACGAAACTTAAAATAGCGGATTTGTGTGCCGCGGTGCCGATCAGATGCAGTCCTGGGATTGCACCGATAACCTCGGTCGCGTATTCGAGTAAATCGTCCTCGTGGGCAGCGATGGCCGTCATGTCAAAGCCCAGCAGGTACTCCATGGCCACCCCCAGCCCCACTGTATCGGCGATATTTGGAGTTCCTGCCTCAAACCGGTGCGGAATCGAATTCCAGGTACTCGATTCGAACCTTACGGTGCGGATCATCTCGCCTCCGCCCTGATAAGGCGGCATCGCGTCGAGTATTTCATGACGCCCCCAGAGCACGCCGATACCGGTAGGCCCAAACAGTTTATGTCCGGAAAAGGCATAAAAATCACAGCCCAGTTCCTGTACATCCACCGGCATGTGCGGTGCTGCCTGGGCCCCATCGACAAGCATTTTTGCCCCGACCTGATGGGCTGCCGCGGCAATTTCCCGGATAGGATTGATGGTGCCCAGGGCGTTGGACAATTGCACGACGGACACCAGGCGGGTCTGCGGCCCAAGCATTTCCAGGTAGGCCTGCATGTCAAGCTCTCCAGCGGCATTGATTGGGATCACTTTCAGCACCGCGCCGGTCTGCTGACATATCAGTTGCCAGGGCACGATGTTGGAGTGGTGCTCCATGGTGCTGATGAGGATCTCGTCGCCCTCTTTCAGCAAAGGCCGGGCCCAGGACTGGGCGACCAGATTGATCCCCTCAGTGGTGCCGCGTACGAAGACTATTTCATGGCGATCCCGGGCATGCAATAAACGGCAGGCAATATCGCGAACGTTTTCATAGGCTTCGGTGGCGCGTTCGCTCAGAGCGTGCAGTCCGCGATGAACATTGGCATTGTCATGCAGGTAATATGATTGCAGTGCATCGATGACAATCTGAGGTTTCTGGCTGGTGGCGCCGTTATCGAGATAGACGAGGGGTTTGCCGTGAACCTGTTGATCCAGGATGGGAAAATCCCGGCGCACCGCATTGACGTCGAACCTGTTATGTCCGCGTAAGCGGGCCGCAGAGTTGGTTGAACTGCTCATGCAATCATGCTCCTCAATTGTTCACTGCCCGGCATACCATCGAGCAGGGCCAGGGCGAGTTCATCATGAAAGGCGGGGACATCGATACGATCGATAATTTCCCGGGCGAAGCCGTAAGTCAGCAATGCTTTGGCGGCATTTTCAGCAATGCCTCGGGAACGCAGATAGAACAGCATCATCTCATCCAGTTGTCCGGTCGTTGCACCATGGGAACATTTTACATCATCAGCGTAAATTTCCAGTTGTGGCTTGGTGTCCACTTCCGCCGTCGGTGACAGTAGTAAATTCTGATTCGATTGTTGAGCATCGGTTTGCTGAGCATGGGGATGTACATAGACCCGGCCGTTAAAGACCCCTTTGGCATGTCCGCCAAGAACACCCTTATAGTGCTCAGTGCTGCTGCAGTGTGGCTGATGGTGATCGATACGGGTGTGATAGTCCACATATTGCCGGTCTTTACCAGTGAACAAGCCATTAAGATCACAGTGGGCGCCATTGCCGTCCAGAGCAACATTGATCTCGTGGCGCGATAAGCTTGCGCCCAGACTGGCGGAGTGGGATGTGAACTGACTGTCGGGCCCCTGAATGACATCGAGGCTGGAAATATGGAATGCGCCGGGAGCTTCGTTCTGTAGTTTGTAATGATCGAGCCGGGCGCCTGTTTCCAGATGGACCCGGGTTGCACAATTATTCAAATACATCGCCGGGGCGGTCCCGGCATGAGTCTCAATGAGTTGCAGATGAGCGTGATTGGCCAGGGTGATCAGTACCTGTGGGTGGAGCATGATGGGCGCCCCGGCCGAGTCCGGGATATTGTTGTAAAAAAGCACATGCAGGGGTTTATCAAGTTGTTGTCCGGCATCGAAATCAATCACGACACCGTCATGGGCAAAAGCACGGTTCAAGGCATTAAATCCGTGCATGTTGGCGGCTGCCGGGGCCTTTAATATTGATTTGATTCGCTCGCAGGACAGTGTCAGTGCCTTGGCGAGCCTGCTAATCCGGATCCCGGGACAGGTCGTTGGCAGGAAACTCTGGGTCTCATCATACAGGCCGTTAACAAATACCATTTGATAGGTATCGCTCAGGGTCAGAGCCGCAGGGATGGCGCCACTGTGCTGTGCTGATGTGATGGTGGGAAGTTGGAAGCTCTGTTGGGTAAGCGGGGTCAGGCGTGCGTACTTCCAATCTTCAAGGCGCGCAGTAGGGTAGCCATCATGGGCAAATTGATCCATCGCCGCCTGGCGTGATGCCTGCAGCCAGGCAAGATTCTCACCGGGTAATTGTGGTGCAAAACGTTTAAATTGCTGGCGAAAATGTTCAGCAGGATCCGTCACGCGGCGTTCTCCTGATCGATCCAGCCGTACCCTTTTTCTTCGAGTTCCAGGGCCAGTTCCGGGCCACCGGAACGGATGATACGACCCTTGCTCAGGACGTGGACCACATCGGGACGAATGTAATTGAGCAGGCGCTGGTAGTGGGTAACAAGCAGAAACGCGCGGTTTGAGTCACGCAGGGCATTGACGCCTTCGGAAACATCTTTAAGGGCATCGATATCGAGACCGGAGTCTGTTTCATCAAGAATGGCCAGAGCCGGTTCCAGCACCGCAAGTTGAAAAATCTCATTGCGCTTTTTTTCGCCGCCGGAAAAGCCGGTATTGACGCCGCGTTTCATCAAGGCGTTGTCCATGTGCAGGAGTTTAAGTTTTTCTCTGACCAGCTTCATAAACTGCATGGCGTCAAGTTCGTCTTCCCCCCGGTACTTGCGAATTGAATTTAACGCCGCCTTGAGAAAATAAGTGTTGTTCACACCGGGGATTTCAACCGGATACTGAAAGGCCAGAAACACACCTTCACAGGCACGCTCGTTTGCGGACAAAGCCAATAAATCCTCATCCCGATAGTTGATCTGACCCTGAGTCACTTGATAACCATCACGTCCTGAGAGGACGTGGGCGAGGGTGCTTTTGCCTGAGCCGTTCGGCCCCATAATGGCGTGGACTTCGCCTGCCTTGATTTCGAGATTCAGGCCGCGAAGAATTTCTTTGTCGTCTACATTGACGTGGAGATCAGTAATTTTCAGCATGTTTTAAATTCTATAGATGTTGTTACGAAACAGTTGCGGCCTCGTCACGGCTGGCTCGTCCTTGCGTGATAGGCGAGGATCGGAACTCGTAGCGATGGCCTGTCTAATCCAGCTATCAGCCGACGGCGCCCTCTAGACTGACTGCCAGAAGTTTTTGCGCCTCGACGGCAAATTCCATGGGCAGTTCTTTAAGAACTTCCTTGCAAAATCCATTCACGATAAGCGACACAGCGTCTTCTTCTGAAAGGCCACGCTGGCGGCAATAAAAAAGCTGGTCATCGCTGATCTTTGATGTGGTCGCCTCGTGTTCCACTGTCGCGGTTGGATTCTTGACTTCCATATAGGGGAACGTGTGAGCGCCGCATTGATCACCTAAAAGCAGGGAATCGCACTGGGTATAGTTGCGGGCCGATTGTGCTTTGCGACCGATGCGAACCAGCCCCCGATAGGCATTCTGGCCGCGAGCGGCGGAAATGCCTTTAGCGATAATGGTGCTGCTCGTATGTGCACCAAGGTGAATCATTTTGGTGCCAGTATCTGCCTGCTGACATAAGCTGGAAAGGGCGACAGAGTAGAATTCACCACGGGAATAGTCACCCTTGAGTATACAGCTGGGGTATTTCCAGGTGATGGCTGAGCCGGTCTCCACCTGAGTCCAGGAGATTTTTGCCCGGTCACCCCGGCATTCCCCGCGCTTGGTGACAAAGTTATAAATTCCACCCACCCCGTTCTGATCGCCGGGATACCAGTTTTGTACCGTGGAGTATTTGATTTGCGCGTCTTTTTCGGCCACCAGTTCGACGACGGCCGCGTGTAGCTGGTTCTCATCGCGCATCGGCGCCGTACAGCCTTCGAGATAGCTGACATATGCGCCTTCATCGGCAACGATCAGAGTACGTTCAAATTGCCCGGTGTTGGCGGCATTAATGCGAAAATACGTGGACAGCTCCATGGGGCAGCGCACCCCTTTGGGAATATAGACGAAGGACCCATCGCTGAAGACGGCCGAATTCAGGGCAGCGAAGTAATTGTCCGCATAGGGGACGACACTGCCGAGATAGCGTTGGATCAACTCTGGATGATTGCGCACGGCTTCGGAAAATGAGCTGAAGATAATCCCGTGTTTGGCCAGTTCATCCTTGAAGGTCGTGGCAACTGAGACACTGTCAAACACCGCATCGACGGCGACTCCGGCCAGTGCCGCACGTTCGTGTAGCGGGATCCCGAGTTTTTCATACGTTTCCAACAATTTCGGGTCGACCTCATCTAAGCTCTTCGGGCCATCTTTCTTTTTACCGGGGCTTGAGTAATAGGAGATCGACTGATAATCGATGGGATCGTGATTCAAGTTTGCCCAATTGGGTTCGCGCATGTTCAGCCATTGTCGGTAGGCGCGCAGGCGCCACTCAAGCATGAATTCCGGCTCGTCCTTTTTTGCGGAGATATGCCGAATGACATCCTCATTCAAGCCCGGCGGCAGGGTGTCGGATTCAATATCAGTAATAAATCCGTGCTCGTATTCTTTGTCTACGAGACGTTCCATTTCGGGCTGTGGTGCGGGCATCAGAAGACCTTAGCGTTGACGAGGATAATACCTGACTAAATCAGTTGGTTATTCTAGATCAGTCTTAATGTTCTGACCAGTGGTCATCGTTAATCCGAAATTGCCGTGCTCTAAATGCATATTCCCGGGGCTACCCCATGTAACTCACTGCCTGTGGATTTCCCGCTGGAATGCCTTTAAGTGTATTCTTTTCCTCACCATGCAAGCTAACTTTATTGGACCCCAAACTGGGGTAGATCAAGTATCCAGATTTTCCACCAGGCGGAGCATACGGTTTGGTTTCTTCTGACTCAGGTGATTCTCACCCAAGAACCCGTAGCCGGCATAGTCACCGGCATCGTAAGAGGGCAGTCAACGCGTCCTTCAGGCATTCGTATGGCAGGGATCCCCGTTGGTGGCGGGTATTGGGTTTGGGGCTGGGTGTCACTGCCATCGTTGCAGTCATTATGCTGGGGGGTAAGGGTGTTGTTTTGCCGCAAAATGATGCGCAAAAATTTTATGACAGAGCGCTAAATCTATACGAACAGAAAAGTTATCGATCGGCGGTTATTGAACTGAAAAATGCACTCAGTCTGGATCCAAATTACTCCAAGGCCAGGCGGTTACTGGCGGACAGCTATTTGGCTCTGGGCCAGATAGGGAGTGTTCGAAAAACATCACAACAGCTTGAAGAGACCGATCTCCCCGGATTTTATGAAGATGCGGTGGTTCGTTTCGAAGCGGGAGATTTTAGTGGCGCCATTATTCAGCTGAAAAAAGTATTGCGGGAAAATTCAGATGATACCGTTGCCAGGTTGTTGCTGGGGCGATCCTACCTGGAAATAGGCGATGGCTACTCGTCTGAGCTGGCTCTGGAAAAAGCCCGGAGTGGAGGCGCGGATGTTTCACTTTGGGTGGTGCCTTTGGCGCATGCTTACCTGCTGCAAAAAAAGTTTGATCTGTTGTTCAATGATATTCAGCCGGAAAATTTCGATAAGGATATAAAGGCGCATCTGTACGTGATTCAAGCCCAGGCGCACCTTGCCAGGCATGAGTTCGTGCAGGCCAATATGGCCTTTATTTCAGCCCGCAGATTTGGACCGGCAATGGTGGAACCCATAGCGGGTCAAGCCCGGGTCAAGTTGGAACAAGGCGCGCTGGGTGATGCTGAGCAGATGGCCTTGAGCGCCAAAAAGATAGCACCCCGTAGCAGTGCTATATGGACTTTGCTGGGAGATATCCATTACCAGAAGCGGGATTTACAGCTCGCTTTGTCCGATTTCAGCAAAGCGGTACAGCTGGCACCCGGAAACAGACAGGCACACAAGGGCAAGGCCCAGGTGTTACTTGATTTAGGGCGCTATCAGGATACCGAAAAAGAAATCAAACCCGTATGGGAAACATCCCCTGGTGATCCCCGTGCCTCTTATTTGTATGCGATTGCCCTGGCGCGTAATAACCGACAACCTCAAGCACGGGCTGTACTGCGTGATGCTGCATTATTTATCAACAGCCTGGATCCGGTTTTTGTCCAAAATGACCCACCGACATTATTAATCTCTGGACTGATCCACTATATGGATGATGATTTTGCCAAAGCGTCGCAGAATTTACAGCGTTTTCTTGTTATGCAGCCTCGCCATTTCAGTGCCCGGCAATTATTTGCCGCAGTTCTGCTGAAAAGAAATGATCCAAAAGGCGCTATTCAGGCGTTGATACCGGTAATGGGGCAGGTAAGGCAACACCTTCAGGCGCTGGTCATTCTGGGCAGTGCCTATACCCGGGCGGGCCGTTATGCCCAGGCAATTAAAACCTATTCCCGCGCCATGCAATTGGCACCAGAGCGCAGTCATTTGCATACCCGCCTGGTACTTAACCAGTTGGCTTCAGGTCGAACACAAGATGCGCTCGCCGGTTTAACGTTAAGTTTGAGAAAGAATCCTGAATCTACTGCAGCCAGTGTGTTGAGCATAATGATTCAACTACGGGTGCGAAACTTCAACGAAGCCTACAAAAGCGCAGCTTCACTTGCAGCACATCACCCAGCGAATCCCTTTGCATTCAATTTGATGGGGGCCGCGTTAACCGGATTAGGGAAATTAGATGCTGCACGAAAAAACTTTGTGCAGGCGCTAAAAGTTGCACCCGGGTTTATTCCGGCCGGTTTTAATTTGGCCAAGCTCAATTTATTGGAGGGGAACCTCGATAGCGCGAGAATCGGTTTTGAAGAAATTCTGGAAAAACATCCACAGGAAATCGGTGTTTTGTTGGAACTGTCTGCCCTCGACGGACGGTTCAAGCATAATGCCCTGGCTGCGAAATGGCTGCAACGGGCGCGTAAATCAGAATCGGCCACTGCGGCGATTAGCATACGCCTTGTGCAATTTTACCTGACGGTCAACAAGTACAAAGAAGCCCTGGAGGTGGCCCAGGAGCTTGAATCCAAACACCCGACAGATTTACAGGTATTGATTCTGGTTGGTCGTGTACAGTTCGCGATGGGGCAGCGCGAGGCAGCCCGCCAGGTGTTGAAAAAAATGCTTGAACTGGCTTCCAATCGTCCCCCAGACCTGCTGCAGGTTGCCATATTGCAAATGCAGGTGGGTGATTTGGCCGGTGCCAGTCAAACCCTGCGCTCGGCACTGATCATTTATGCACAGTATCTTCCGGCCCGGGTGTTGTTAATTGACATTGCTGTGCGCCGTAAACAATTTTCCAAGGCATTATTACTGGCGCAAAAATTGCGCCAGGAGTTGCCAGGCAATATTGTCGGCAATCTTCTTGAGGGCAAAGTACTTGCCAGCATGAAGCGCTTTTCTGGTGCTGCCGCAGCCTATGGACGGGCCTTTAAAATGAGACCCGATGCCTCACTTCTGGTGCAGTATTATCACGCGCAACGTGATGCAGGAAAGGCGGTTGTTGGTTTGCGGTTTCTTCAAGCCTGGTCTGATAAATATCCTCAAGACAACACGGTCAAGCGCGCACTCGCAGCGGCTTATGTCGATACCGGACGGCTTGCCCGTGCCGTGCGGTTACATGAACAGATGCTGACGGAGTTCCCTGACGATGCCGCGTTGTATAACAATCTGGCTAATTTATATTATCGGCAGGGTGATTCCAGAGCGGTAAAATTCGCACAAAAAGCCTATGAACTGGCGCCGGAACAACCTGCAACTCTAGATACACTGGGGTGGATACTGGTACGTCAAGGACAGGCCAAAAGCGGACTTAAGTATTTACGCCAGGCACACATTCGCAAAGCCAAAGACCCAAGGATTGGTTATCACATTGCTGCAGCACTCAAAGCTACAGGTCGTATCAATGCGGCACGCCAGCAGTTGAAGAAAGCATTGAAAACAGGCCTGCGATTCGATGAGAGCGAACAGGCCCGCAAGCTGTTACTACAACTAACCGGCTCCTGATTGCTTAAGCACAGCTATTTTCCCATCCCGTCGCCAATAAACGCGGTGACCCATGCTCAGCAGTAACCCAATTGCCAGTAACATCAATGCACCAGGTTCTGGTACCGGTGTTGCTTCGCCAGGCATTTGCCGCAAAGTGAACTCTGTCAGACCATAGGGGACAGAAAAATTGAAGGCGATCATGAAATCCTCGCCCTCACGCAATCCACCCGGCTCGCTGGTCAGTGTCAGTGCCGTAAACTCACTATTGAACGAGTAACTGCTAAAAACGCCACCGAACAGGTTGAGCGTATTGTCATCGATGAACGTGATTGCCATGCCTGCATCGATATCTGCCTGGTCAAAGCGATGGAAGTTCGCGCCAGTGCCGGTTCCAAGCTCGATCATGTAGGAGGTATAGATAAAATCCGTTTCGTTGGCAACGGTTTCTTTTACCGCGACACGCGTTGGGGCTGTGGAATCACTTCCAGGATCGCGCTCATCGTCGTTGTCGATACTGTTATCAATGCCATCGCCATCGTCATCGTGATCTTTGCTGGCATCACCCGAACCTTTACCATCCTTGATACCGTCATTATCGTCATCATCGTCTTTGTTATTGCCGAGGCCATCACCGTCTGAGTCCCGGTGTTCGTCTTTATCAAAAGGTTTGTCGTCGTTGTCGTCCTTGTAACCATCGTTGTCATCATCATCGTCGAGATCATCCTTGATACCGTCGCCATCAGCGTCGTTGATGGAGAAAACCAAGTCGATCTTGTTGGCGTCAGGATCGTTTTGACCGTCTGGAATAATATCGGGATCATCTACATCTGGTATACCGTCGCCATCGTCGTCTGAATCAACGATGTCCAGTATCCCATCGTTATCATCATCGTCGTCTTCGCGATTAGTCAGGCCATCATTGTCGGCGTCATCATCATGACGGTCATCGATCCCATCATTGTCATGGTCGTTTGGGTATGAATCAACTACATCCAAAATTCCATCATTGTCGTCATCATCATCTAAATTGTCCGGAATGCCGTCATTGTCATGATCGCCCGCCTTCGGATCATCAAGGTTGTCATCTAGACCGTCATTGTCATCATCCTGATGCCGTTTGGCATCCCTGGGAAATTTGTCATCTTTGTCCTTGATACCGTCATTGTCCTCATCGTCATCATCTTCATCGACGCTACCATCGCCGTCGTTATCGATACCGTCTGAGTTGTCATCTATACCATCGGTCTGTCCGTCGTTGTCACTGTCGCCTTCAGGGCTGCCGAAAGTCTTATGGACATCAAAACCCGCTACTTCAATTTTATCTTCACTGTTGTCCTGATCATCGGGTATGCCATCGTTGTCGTCATCGCCATCCTGGCTGTCATCCACCCCATCGCCATCGTCATCGTGGTCGGCGTTATTACCGATATGATCGCCATCAGTGTCACGATATTCTGTAGAATCCTTTGGAAAATCATCGTCCTTATCTTCATGGCCGTCATTGTCATAAT
Source organism: uncultured Ectothiorhodospiraceae bacterium (assembly GCA_964488985.1). Classification (GTDB taxonomy): domain Bacteria; phylum Pseudomonadota; class Gammaproteobacteria; order HK1; family HK1; genus CAZAWX01. The sequence goes on along the minus strand of CAZAWX010000001.1, from coordinate 9,560 downwards.
CCAAAGGTTTGCTATCACTTATATCCGGAATAGTGTCGCCATCATCGTCTGCATCAACTGAATCTGGACTACCGTCGTTATCGTGATCGCCAGGATGAGGATCTTCACTCAAATCGTCGAGGCCATCGCGGTCATCATCTTTGGAACGGAATGGATCCTTGGAGAATGCATCATCGGTATCAGCGACGCCGTCATTATCGTCGTCAGGGTCCACATCATCGGTTTTGCCGTCGCCATCGGTATCTTTGCAGCGGAAAATAGCACCATCACAGGTGACATCAACTTTACCTGATTTGGGTGCCCAGACTTCCTGGTACTGGCCGTTGGTTTCACGGTACAGGCGCACCTGATCGAGGTCGAAAGTGGAATATGGGTATGCCGCCCAAGGGGTGAGCAGTAAGCCTGCCAACACCGACCATGGCAGTCGGCTGGATGGAGATAAGAAACGGTTTCCTGTCGTTGGCATTTGACCACACTACCTTCTAATACGGATAAGTGAATACCGGTAAGATATGCAAACTTTAAGCCAAATACGTTAACCAATTGATATTTATGGGTATTTTCTGATCGGCTATAGAGGCTTTGGCGGAAATGTAAAGAAATCCGACAAAATTTAGGGTCATAGTGTGACTAAAATCACGAAA
>CAZAWX010000001.1:0-8816 GCA_964488985.1 uncultured Ectothiorhodospiraceae bacterium | reverse complement strand
GCAATGCGGCCTGCAGGTGTTCTAAAGCCAATGACAGTTGTCCTGAATTACTCAGAGCAACGGCCAGGTGATAGCGGACCTGTGGTTCATCGGTAGCGAGCAAATGGGCTTTGCCGAGCATTTCCAGACCCTGTGCATTATCACCTGTGAGAACGTAAATCCAGCCCAGGGTATCTAGAACTGATGCGTCCTGTGGTGCCAGCTGATAGGCTTTTTGAGCCAACTTCAAAGCGCTATTGCGCTTGCCTCCTCGCAAGCGAATCCAGGCCAGATTATTCAGTGCGGCTGTATCTGCTGGGTAGCGCTTCAGAAAATCTTCAAGGTTCCTTTGGCCCTGTTTTAAGTCGCCGGATGCCAGATACACGTCTACCAGAAATTGACGTACTTTCTTTTGTTGGGGATGTTGATGGAGCCATTTTTCCAGTAGATCCCGAGACTTCTTGGTATTACCTGAATATTTCAAGGCTTGTGCCAGGCGCAGGACCAGCAATTCACTGGGTTTCTTGTTCAAACCCTGGCGATAGGCAGCAATTGCCAGAGGGTATTGTTTCGAGTTCATGTACACATCGCCCACTAGCATGTCCCCGGTAGTAAGTGCCGGATAGCGTTTTCGCAGCGCCCTGGCGTGCCGTTCGGCATCATCGGCCCGATTCATTTTCAGCTCAAGAGTCACTAACTCCTGGTGTGCTGGTATGTAGGAAGGATCCATCTGAGTTGCCTTGCGCAAGCTGGCTTGGGCCGCCAGGTTATCTCCGGCCCTAATTTGCAGTAATGCCGTTCGATAGAGCCAGGGGGTCGATTTTGACACACGCTGGGCAAGATTATTCAGAGTGAGCCTGGCCTCGAGATTTGAATGCATTGCCAGCTCAACACGAGCCCGCGCAAGCATTACGGCGGGGTTACCTTTACGGGCTGACTCAAGATCCACAAGTACACTACGGGCCTTGTCCGGCATGTCAGCGCGCAGATAGATCCCGATCAGGGAAAGCATAGGCGAGAGTTGCGATGTGTCGGCAGCCCGGACATTTTCTAACCAGGCAATCGCATCATCATCGCGGCCCTGACGTTCGGCGATCTTTGCTAGTCCGGCCATAGCCCCGATTTCATTTGGGTGTTCTCCCAATATGCGTTGAAAGCGTTTTTTCGCCTCAGCATAGTCTCCCTTAGTGGCAGCGAGTGAGGCTAATCCCAGTCGTGCAGGAAGATATTTTACATCCAGCATCAGCGCCTGCTCAAAGGCTGTGCGCGCACCAAGGACTCTGCCCCGATGCATTTGGGCACGACCCGCAAGTGTGAATATTGCTGGTTTGTGAGGATGCTGTTTGTAGAGTCTGCGGGCAAGCAGGATCGCTTGCTGGGGTTCACCCAATTCCAAATAAATCTGACCTAGTAGCAGTCCCACCCTGAGGTTCTCGGGGCTACGCTCCAGAGCTGCGCGCAGCACGCTACGCGCTTCTTCACCAAGACCTGTGGCCCGCAGGCTTTGTGCAAGCTGCATGGCAAGATCTCCTTTCCTGGGGGCGATAGCGAGGGCTTTTCTCAATGCAGACTGGGCTTGTTCAAAGTCTCGCGCCAGGGCAAATGCCTTGCCGAGAATCTCCAATAATTCAGCATCCCCACTGGCAAGAGCGGTCTCAGGCTTGAGGATATCGATAGCGGCTTGGGTTTTGCCTTGTTGGAGGTAAATATCCGCCAGCAATTTGCGTCCGCCACTGTGATGCGGTCGCAGGCCAATAAAACGTTGTAGATGTTCAATGGCCTCGTCAAACCTGTTCTGTCGGTATGCGACAATTCCGTATAGCAGCAAACTGGGTGCATGTTTGTTGAGAAATCGTGTATCCAGTGCGGCAAGTGAGGCGTCCACCTCGCCCAGCAATGCACTTGCCGTACCGGCTTCACCGCTTCGAGATTTCAGTAATGCCAGCAGATAGTTTGCCTGAGGATCTTTCGGCAAGCGTTTACGCAGATACTCTATATCAGCAAAGGCCTCTTCATTACGACCCAGGTCGATTAATGTAGCGGCCCGGCCAACCCGGGCTGATGCCAGATTTGGAGCCATATCCAGTGCCCGGGAATAATTTTTCAGTGCTGTTGCCTGTTCACCCTGCAGGCGTTGCAGTTCTGCCAGTAAGTACCAGCCGTTTGGATCTTCCGGTTCCACTGCAGTTGCACCGAGTACCAGATCCTTAGCAGTTTTAGTGTCTCCCTGGCGTAACGATATTCGTGCCTGTCCAAGGAGTGGCGCAGCGCTGTTAGGGAGTAATTGTTGAGCAAATTCAAACTCCCTGCGGGCCGTAGGCAGATCTTCCAGGCTCAGATAAGCTCTGGCACGCATGAGATGGATCTGGGGCCGGGTTTCCGGGGAGGTCAATTGCGGATTCAGGGTATTGATCAAGGCCAGATACTTGCCTTGCATCAGCAGTGCGGTACCCAGGGGAAGTAAAACCAGATTGGCATCCGCCCCACCGCTCAGGGCATGGCGAAGTTCATTTTCGGCGGCCGCGGCATCACCCAACCGTAGGTAGCTGCGCCCGGACAGAAAGCGTGCGGGAACATCACCCGGGGCTATTCTCAGCAGGTTTTTAAGCTCGAGTAAGGCCCCTTCGTAGTCACCCGCTAAAAACCGATCTTCGCCTTGCTCGTAGAAATTTGCGGCTTGGTCGGAAAGCCCCGCCAGCGATGACCAGGACAGGGACAGGCCGAAGCATAGGGTGAGTACTGAGAACTTACGCCTGAAAGCCGCGCTGTATGTGCCAAATTCTGGTTTTAAGACCATTCAGTGCAACTCCTGATTGTCAAGACGGGGATAAATAGCGGTATCGCCGAACGTTGGAAGCGGCAGATTAACACCAACCAAAAAATAACTGTTTGTCGCAGTTGACGAACTTTTCGTATTCAATCTCAAAAATGCTTCTGCAAACTTCACATTCGACCCAACCGGTGAAAATTCCTGAATTGGATTTCGAAGCTCCATTCGCTGCATTGGTGTCGAATATGTCGAAATAGAAAGGGCGGCTGGTAGGATTTTGGACGGATGTCGCGCCTGGCTGTGCTGCGGGTAGATTAAACATCAAATACAGACCTGTGGATGTATTTTGTTGCAGGGCGTTGGAATGAGACTGTTGGAACCCGAACAATTTATTAATGAAATAAGGAGAATTTGTTGTGTTGTGGGGTATACCGGATACGGCAGTCTGATTGTCCGATTGGTTCTGCATGCTAATGCCCGAGACCGGTGTCAGCGCCGAGTCCACATTAAAGGCCGGGGCGGAAGCGCTGATCAACATCCACACGAGCGTGCTTAATCTGATTGGGAATCGATGAATCATTTTCGGTTACCTGGATGCTTGTCGGATATAAGTTACTCTGCTGCGGAAAGATGGATTCTAAGCATATTATTTTGCAATCCTTGTATTATTGAAAGTGTAGCAGTGGGTGCTTATGGCGTTAGACTATTTTCCGTTCAGTGATCGGGCAATCTCAATCTCGGGATCAATGCAATCTATTGACGGCCGCTCCGTTGCAGGGTATTGATGTGTGAGGGTCCAGGTGGCCCCATGCAGGTAGGGTAATCATTTGGCAGCAGACCAACCTTCAAGCACTTTGCTGGTGTGCGTAAACGAGCGCTTTACAGGCAACAAGCCGAGTTGCGGCGGTCGTGGTTCGCAACAGCTGGCGGTGGCGCTGGAGAAGGCGTTGGCAGACGCTGGCGCTTCTCACATTTCGTTGCAACGGATCAAATGCTTTGGTCGTTGTTATGAGGGACCCAATATTCGCCTGGCCCCAGGAGGACGTTTCTGGCGTGACGTGAAGATCGAAGATATTGATTCCATCGTGGCAGAGGTGGTGAAGGAAACTGAGCCCTGAATTTTGGCATCTTTGCGGTAAATTATTCGCTTGTCGCTGGATCAGTTTAACAGTGTGTTCTTCCTGAATGCGGCGGCTTCAGGTACGCACACTGCCGTCTTCAACCGCCTTGATGTCGAATGCCGCCGCCATCAGTGCCTGGGTATAGGCCTCGCGTGGTGCAGTAAATATCTCGTTCCCCGAGCCATGCTCAACGACCACGCCATCACGCATGACCAGGACACTGCTGGCCAGTGCCTGGACGACTCTTAGATCATGACTGATAAACAGGTATGCCAATTGATGTCGTCGTTGCAGTTCCCGGAGCAAGTCGACGATCTGGGCCTGCACCGACATGTCCAGCGCTGAGGTGGGTTCATCAAGCACCACGAAGCGTGGCTTCAGCACCATCGCTCTGGCGATGGCAATCCGTTGGCGTTGGCCACCGGAAAATTCATGGGGATAACGATGCCGGGTTTCAGGATCCAGCCCCACTTCACGCAGGGCATCAATGATGGCCTGATCGTGTTCAACACGGCTCAAGTCAGAGCAATGGATCCCCAGTCCTTCACCAATGATTTGGCCGACCGACATTCGAGGGCTTAACGATCCATAGGGATCTTGAAATACCACCTGCATTTCTTTGCGTAAAGGCCGCAGGCCACGGCTGTTTAATTCCTGCAGGGAGTGCTGACCGAACACGATGGTGCCACGGCTTTTAATCAGCCGCAGGATGGCCAGGCCCAAAGTGGTTTTTCCAGATCCGCTTTCCCCGACCACACCGATTGTTTCGCCCTCGCGTATCGTCAGACTGATGCCATCAACAGCCTTGACGGTATCGACGGTTCTGCGCAACAGCCCGGTCTTGACCGGGTACCAGACCTTAATGTCCTTTGCCTTCATGATGACTGGGGCGCCGTCTGCAGGTTGCGCGGGTTCACCGCCTGGCTTCGCGGCGAGTAAATCTCGGGTGTAGGTATGTTCAGGTGTGGTAAAGACGGTTTCCACCGGCCCGTGTTCCACGATTTTGCCCTGGTTCATCACATAAACCCGCTCCACCATGCGCCGCACAATGCCCAGGTCGTGGGTAATGAGTAACAATGCCATGCCCAGTTGTTGTTGCAGATCCTTGAGCAGAGCCAGAACCTGTGCCTGGATAGTGACGTCCAATGCTGTGGTGGGCTCGTCCGCGATCAGCAATTCGGGTTCATTGGCCAGAGCCATTGCGATCATGACACGCTGTCGTTGCCCTCCAGACAGTTGATGCGGGTACGCGCTCAGGCGGCTACGGGGATCCCGGATCCCGACGCGTTCCAATAATTCAACCACCTTGTTTTGCGCTGCCCGTCCGCGAAGTCCCCGGTGCAGGGCCAAAACCTCCGCGACTTGCCGTTCAATGGTGTGGAGTGGGTTGAGTGAGGTCATTGGCTCCTGAAAGATGATGCCGACCCGGTCCCCACGGGCATGGCGCAGGATGCTGCGCCGGGCGCCAATCATCTGTTCGCCAGCGAGCATAATTTTGCCCGCCGGGTGATGGGCCTGGGGATAGGGCAGTAACTGCAAAATTGACAAGGCAGTCACTGACTTTCCCGATCCACTCTCTCCGACCAGACCGACACTTTCTCCAGAATTGACATATAACGAGACGTTGTCTACCGCTGTAACCTCACTGTCGCCTTGACCGAAGGAGACGCACAGATCATCGATTTTTAATAACGGTTCATTTGCATTCATGTACATGGACACCTTCAGCCAAATGTTTTTCGCGGGTCAAAGGCATCACGCACTGCCTCACCGATAAAGATCAATAAACTCAGCATCAGTGCCAGCACAAAAAATGCCGATAAACCCAACCAGGGTGCCTGCAAATTCGCCTTGCCCTGGGCCAGCAATTCACCAAGAGATGCTGAACCGACGGGTAAGCCGAAACCAAGAAAATCCAATGAAGTAAGTGTGGTAATTGATCCATTCAAAATAAAGGGCAGGAAGGTCAAGGTCGCGACCATGGCGTTGGGTAACAGGTGGCGGTACATTATTTTCAGATTGCCGACTCCCAGTGCCCGTGCAGCACGCACGTACTCAAAATTACGCGCCCGTAAAAATTCCGCCCGTACCACGCCAACCAGGCCCATCCAGGAAAACAGTAGCATGATTCCAAGTAGCCACCAGAAATTTGGCTCAACGATACTCGATAATATGATTAACAGAAACAGAACCGGCAATCCAGACCAGACCTCGATGAAGCGTTGAAACAGCAGATCCGTCCAGCCACCGAAAAAGCCTTGCACCGCCCCGGCGGCAATCCCAATCACGGAACTGATGAGCGTCAGGGTAAGACCGAACAAGACAGATATTCGAAAGCCGTATAGTACCCTGGCGACAACATCACGGGCCGTATCATCGGTTCCAAGCCAGTTCGCGGCGCTGGGGGCGGAAGGCGCTGGTGAGGGTAGATCCTGGATATAGGTATCGTAACGATAAGGAATAGGTGGCCATAGCATCCAGCCCTTTGCGTTGATGAGTTCCTTGACGTACTCATCGCGATAATCCGCTGTAGTGGCAAAATCACCGCCAAATGTGGTTTCCGGGTAATCCTGTAAAACCGGCCAGTATAACTGGTTGTCATAGACGACCAGTATGGGCCGGTCATTAGCGATAAATTCGGCCCCAAGAGAAACGAAAAACAGGATGCAAAATAGCCACAAACTCCAGTAGCCTCGGCGGTTGTTGCGAAAATTCTGCAGGCGGCGGCGATTGAGTGGGCTCAGCGTCATGGCGTTAGAGTTCGCGGCGTTCAAAATCGATTCGCGGATCGATGAGCATGTACATCAAGTCACCCACCAGGTTCATTAACAATCCCAGTAAGGTGAAAAAAAACAAGGTACCGAACATCACTGGGTAATCACGGTTGATCACGGATTCAAAACCAAGCAGGCCCAAGCCGTCGAGGGAGAATATGACTTCTACAAGCATGGCGCCGGTAAATAAAATACCAACGAATGCGCTGGGAAAGCCGGCCACCACGATCAGCATGGCATTGCGAAACACATGCCCGTAGAGCACTTGGTGCTCGGTATTTCCTTTGGCCCTGGCTGTCATCACATATTGCTTGTTAATTTCATCGAGAAAAGAGTTTTTAGTGAGCATGGTCAGACCGGCGAAACCACCGATGACTAACGACAGTATCGGCAGGGTGATATGCCAGAAGTAGTCCAGTATTTTCGCGCTCCAACTGAGTTCGGAGAAATTATCAGACACCAGACCGCGGAGCGGAAACCAGTCGAGGAAGCTGCCGCCGGCAAATATCACCACCAGGAGTACCGCGAAAAGAAATCCCGGGATGGCATAGCCGACAATCACGACAGTGCTGGTCCAAATATCAAAACCGGTGCCATCGCGTACGGCTTTTTTAATGCCCAGCGGGATAGAAATAAGATACACCAGCAACGTCGTCCACAGACCGAGAGATATAGAGACCGGCATCTTGTCGATGACCAGATCCACCACGGAACGATCCCTGAAAAAACTCTCACCGAAATCAAATCGCAGGTAACGGCCCATCATGTCCAGAAAACGTTCATAAGCGGGTTTATCAAAGCCATAGAGTTTTTCCAGATCCTTTATTAGCTGTGGATCCAGTCCTCTGGCGCCACGGTACTTGCGACTTGCCTGGCCACCACCAGCGCCTTGGCGGCGATCGTTGGATGTCTCTGTACCCGTACCACTGATGCGTTCTGTGGCACCTACTCCACGCCCTTGAATTTGTGCTAGAACACGTTCTACAGGACCCCCCGGAGCGGCCTGAACAACAATAAAGTTGATGATCATAATGGCCACCAGGGTGGGAATAATCAGTAATAGTCTGCGCAGAATATAGGTGCCCATATTCAGGTTCTGCCTTCGGGTGTTACAGCCGGGTGTTCATGAATAATGCAGGCTAGCCTTGCGATGCGCACCATGGACTATTTTGGTCCTCTGATTTGTTGCTGTTTTGACGGGTTGACCCACCAGGTATCAAAGCCCAGGGCGTATTTTGGATTCACTTTCGGTCGCTCAAAAAAACTCCAGTAGGCAACACGGTAACCGCGCACATGCCAGTTCGGGATGACATAGTGGCCCCACAACAGAACCCGATCCAGAGCGCGCGCGGCAGCGATCAATTTTTTCCGGTCAGGTGCGCGGACGATGTTGTCAATCAGGGCATCAACGACGGGATCCTTGATGCCGATGATATTTCTGCTGCCTGTTATATCGGCATTTTTTGCCCCCCAGAAATCCCGCTGTTCATTTCCTGGCGATAAGCTTTGGCCAAAACTGCCGACGACCATATCAAAGTCAAAGGTCTCCAGTCGCTTTTGGTACTGGGCGCTGTCAACGGTCCTGACGCGGACTTCGATACCGAGTTTTTCCAGATTTCTGGTAAACGGCAGGACGATGCGTTCAAAGGCCGGTTGTACCAATAAAAATTCAAAGTGCATGGTTTTACCGGTTGCAACGTGGGTCAGCTTGCCTTGCCGAATTGTCCAACCCGCCGCTTTCAACAGGGCGATCGCCTTGCGCAGATTTTTGCGCATTCCTCGCGGCCCTTTGACGACGGGTGGCGTATATTCGCGATTAAACACTTTGCCAGGCAGTTGCTTGCGGTACGGTTCAAGAAGGGCAAGTTGCGCTGCATCCGGCAGCCCGTGTGAAGCCAGTTCGGAGTTGGAAAAATAGCTGGCCGTGCGTGTGTATTGACCGTAGAAGAGGTTTTTATTGGTCCATTCAAAATCAAATGCCTGAGCCAGGGCAGCGCGCACACGGGGATCGCTGAAATATTCACGGCGGATATTGAAAACAAAACCTTGCATACCCGTTGGCCGTTCATTAGGGATTAGTTGTTTGACGATTTGCCCTTTATTGATGGCCGGTCCGGTGTAGCCGGTTGCCCATAGTTTCGAGTTGTTTTCCTGGCGGAAATCATATTCACC